>NZ_JADYXJ010000023.1:0-85489 GCF_015864365.1 Pseudoalteromonas sp. SWXJ133 | reverse complement strand
ATTGGTGCTGCAATGAGAAAGCTGACACATATCTGTTTTGGTGTTGTGAAGAATCAAACTGAATATCAGCCCCAAGCTATTTAAAGAAAGCTTGAGGCTGGTTAGAAGAGATGGTATCTACGCTTTGATATAAAAATGGAGTTTTATTCCTTTAGGTCTTGTTTTGAGTTTAGGGCGAAAATCAAAAAAGAATGTACCGATCCTATTCCTTCTACAACCCTTAACGATTTTGCTGGGCGATAAAAGCAAGCGAGTGCTGATTGAATAAGTCAGGGCGCTCCACATTGCAGACATGGCCACAATGGTGAATAGTTTGCAGTACGCTGTTTTTATGACGCTTAACCATTTCTTTAACAGGGCCAAGGAACATATGATCTTCCTTACCCATAATATACAGAATGGGAATATCAATGTCTTTTTCTTTGAAGTACTGCATTAAGGGGTTTACGTCCATGGCTAATTTAAACCATTTTATAAACTCTTTTTGGCACAAGCGTTTTGCTTCACGAACAAACAAAAGTCGAGATTCTTTATGACGCTTTTTCGGCATCATAATAAAAGCAAATAAGCGATACAGCCACATATAAGGCAGGAAGTGTTTAAAAGTATTACCTAAATAAACCAATGTATTACTGCGAGTATTAAAACGAGTAACCGCTCCACCTAGCACCATGCTAGAAACATATTGCGGCGCAATTTCAGCAATATTTCTAATAATAATTGTGCCCAATGAAATACCAACAAAGTGTGCGCTGGTGATATTGTTATGATCTAACACATCAATAATGTCTTTAGAGACATTATTAAATGAATAATTATTATCAACAAAGTTTTGTACTAAGTTATTCGATTTACCGTGACCACGAAGATCTAGCAACAACACATTATATTCTTTTTTATAAGCTTTAAGCTGACGAAACCAGATTGCCGAACTACCACCTGCTCCATGGACAAATACAACCCATGTTTTACTGGTTTCGTGCGCAAAAGTAGTATGGAAGAGAATGTCTTTGCTCATTGCAGTTAGCGGCCTATTTACTTCGTTTGGCATATTCAATTGTAGGAAGTATAACGGAGTTTAATAAAAATCTCTTATGAAGTTCAGATCAATGGCTTCTACTTAACAGCTTTTGGGAGCAGATTTTGATTTTTAAATGAAAACCAATAAAAATGACCTTCCCCCTATTTTTACGTTATGAAAACCGCCTTCCTCGGCTTTCCTGCTAGCATGACGCTATAGCGTGTTGGGTTTCGCTCCAACTAACCAACCTACCCCGTACAGTAACTCTATAATGTGGCTTGCCATTTAAGGCTTTTGCTCACTTTTACACCACTGTTTCGTATTCATGACACTTACCCTCCAATTGAGTCTAATTAATTAGTCTAAAAATCTCTTCAAAACATGAAAAATGTCTCTAAAAACTATACCCTTCGGCGCAGTTATTATTTAAATAATGGATGAGCACACACACATGACAACATCTCAAGATGCAACGCTTTCAAATGCATCACCAAACACACACACAAATTCAAACACAAAAACTAAATGGAACCTGCACGATACGCAGTGGACATTAAGTTTATTTGGTACCGCCGTTGGTGCGGGTATTTTATTTTTACCTATTAACATTGGTATTGGCGGTTTCTGGCCGTTAATTATTATGGCGTGTTTAGCGTTCCCAATGACCTTTTTTGCGCACCGTGGATTAGCGCGTTTTGTACTTTCATCAAAAAATAAAGATGCCGATTTTACCGATGTAGTTGAGGAGCACTTTGGTGTGACTGCGGGGCGGTTAATTTCCTTGTTGTACTTCTTATCTATATTCCCAATTTTGCTTATTTACGGTGTGGGCTTAACCAATACCGTTGATAGCTTTATGGTTAATCAAATGGGGATGGAATCACCTTCTCGCGTGTTGCTTTCGGGCGTATTAGTTGCAGGCATGATTAGCTTAATGATGGGCGGCGAGCGCTTAATGCTACGTGCCTTTGCTATTTTAGTGTATCCGCTTGTGGGCATATTGTTCTTTTTATCACTTTATTTAATCCCTAGCTGGCAGATGCCAGATATGACGGTGCCTGAAATGGGCAGCTTTGGTAAAACGTTGTGGTTATCGATTCCTATTATTGTGTTTTCGTTTAGCCACGCAGCGGCTATCTCAAGCTTTGTAAATGTGCAACGCGGTCATTACGGCGAACAAGCTACACGTAAGTCTGAGGCGATTTTAAAGCGCACTAGCTTGCTACTTATTACCTTTGTACTGTTATTTGTGTTCTCTTGCGTGCTGTCGCTTACAGGCGAGCAAATGGCAGCGGCTAAAGCGGCTAACGTATCGGTTTTATCCTACCTTGCTAATATTACTGATAACTCGTTTATTGCCACACTTGGGCCACTTGTTGCCTTTATTGCTATTACATCGTCGTTTTTGGGTCATTTTTTAGGTGCACGCGAAAGCTTTACAGGATTAGTAACTAAACAAACAGGCTTAAGCGCTGGCGTTACCGATAAAATTGGTGTATTAATCATGTTTTTAGCTATTTGGTTTTGTGCTGTTAAAAATCCAAGTATTTTAGACATGATGGATCAGTTATCGGGCCCTATCATTGCGATGATTTTATTCATTATGCCAATGATTGCAGTTTATAAAGTACCTGCACTTAATAAATACCGAAACCGCTTTAGCACGCTATTTATATTAGCGGTTGGCTCGCTTGCTGTATTTGCACTTTTATACAGTATGCTTAAGTAATAAAACTATTTATACAAAGCCCGGCTACTTTTTAGCTGGGCTTTTTTGTGTGCTGTTTATCTCAAATTGTTTTTTTATAGTCGCTCTTCAGGCATGTTATAAATTAACTAGCCTAAAAATAAAACAATTATGCACTTTACTAAACAACTCCTACTTTACGTAAGCTTGCTAACTACGCTTGTTTTAAGCCTCTTTGTTAAAGCCGATGACGCTCCCGCTATTTTATCGATGAAAGAGCGCGCTGCTTTTATAGATAAAATAACTGAGCTTAGAGTTAATACCTTAATGCCCTCATTAATGAAGCAGCACAACACTGATATGTGGCTACTTATAAGTCGTGAATATAACGAAGATCCAATATTAAAAACAATGCTGCCTGCAACATGGCTTTCAGCCAGACGCACCACTATTTTGTTATTTGCACTTAATAAACAAGGTGGTATTGATGCTTACGCTATTGCGCCTTATAAAATAGGTAACGTATTTAAAAAAGGGTGGGATAAACAAACACAACCAAGCCAGTGGGAAGCACTCAATACACTTATTGAGCAATACAAACCTCGCAACATTGCGCTTAATACTTCTACCGACTGGGCACATGCCGATGGCCTTGTGCTAGGCGATTACAAAACATTAATGGCTAACTTGCCCGCCACTTATCACAATAAAATAATTTCTGCAGAGCCGCTTGCTGTTGCGTGGTTAGAGCAACGCATTCCTGAAGAAGTTAAAATGTATAAACATATTGTGGCTATTGCCCATCATATTATTGCAGAGGGGTTTTCGGGTAAAACAATTACGGTTGGTCAAACAACTAGCGATGACTTGGTATGGTGGTTTAGAGAGCGCGTAAAAGAGCTAAAACTACAAACATGGTTTCACCCAAGTGTTGCTATTCAGCGCGCCGATGCGAAGTCGTTCGATCATGAAGAAAGCTTTACCAATGGCTACAATGATAACGTTATACAAGCCGGTGACTTGCTTCATGTAGATTTTGGGATTACTTATTTACGCTTAAATACCGACACGCAGCAGCATGCGTATGTGCTCAAAGAAAACGAAACGAGTGCGCCTAGTTACTTAGTTGAAGCACTAAAAAGCGGTAATAAACTACAAGACATATTTACCAATCAATTTGCGGTAGGTAAAACCGGCAATGAGGTTTTAGCTGCAGCACGAAAAGCCGCTATTGATCAGGGATTAAAACCCACTATTTATACTCACCCTCTTGGCTATCATGGCCACGCTGCTGGCACTACATTAGGTATGTGGGATTCTCAGCAAGGTGTACCGGGAGATGGTGACTATCCGCTGCATTTAAATACGGCTTACTCAATTGAGCTTAACAATGCTGTGTTTATAAAACAGTGGAATAAAGAAATAAGAATAATGCTAGAGGAAGATGCTATTTTTGATAAAAGCGGTGTCTGGTATTTAAATGGCCGACAAACACAGCTATTGCTTGTAAAATAAAGCAAAAAAAAATGGCGCTCACTGAGCGCCATTTTTAATTTAATTCGTTGCTATTATTCTGTATCTGGCAGGTTACGGCCATAGAATATTTCTTGCATTTCACGGGTCAGCTTTGAGCGAATTTCGTCTTCTTCGCCCTCTGATAAATCTGCCGTAGAAAGGCCGAATAAATACGTGTTTAGATCGGTTTCTTTTAACATCATTTTGGTATGGAACAGGTTTTCTTGATACACGTTCACGTCCATCATTTGGTACGCTTCTTTTGTATCTTCTGTCATGAAGTTTTGAATCGAGCTAATAGCATGATCAATGTAGTGCTTAACACCGTTTATGTCGCGGGTAAAACCACGAACGCGGTAGTCAATTGTTACTACGTCTGATTCAAGGCTATGAATTAAGAAGTTTAACGCTTTAAGTGGCGAAATAATGCCACAAGTAGACACTTCAATATCAGCACGGAATGTACAAATACCATCATCAGGGTGAGCTTCTGGGTATGTGTGTACACAAATGTGGCTTTTATCTAGGTGCGCAACAACTGAATCAGGTAATGGGCCTGGTGCTTCGTCAGCATCGTAATTTTGCTGCTCTTCTACTGGTTCTTCTGAAACCAAAATAGTTACACTTGCGCCTTGCGGTTCATAATCTTGGCGCGCTACATTTAAAATGTTAGCACCAATAATATCAACAACTTCACCTAAAATGTCGGTTAGTCTATCTGCACTGTACTGCTCATCGATATATTCAATATATTCTTTACGTTGTTGCTCGGTCTTTGCGTAACAAATATCATAAATACTAAAGCTTAAACTTTTGGTTAAATTGTTAAAGCCATGAAGTTTAAGTTTATCGAAGGGTTTGTTCATAATAAACCAACCTATAAATTAGTGGGTTCTGCACCTGCAGAATGAAAAGTTCGCGGATTTTATACGAATTTCCCTCGTGGAAAAAGCGTTATTTTGCTTGATCTTGCACAACTTCGTGGCTATGCGTAATTTCTACTGTTTTATCAAGCATTAATGCAACCGAGCAATACTTTTCAGCAGAGAGTGAAACCGCGCGTGCAAGGTGCTTTTCAGACACATTATTGCCTTTAACAACAAAGTGTAAGTTGATTTTGGTAAACACACGTGGGGCTGTTTCGGCGCGCTCTGCACTTAGTTGTACTTGTACATCTGAAAAATCTTGTTTGGCTTTTTTTAAAATACTAACCACATCAACTGATGAACAACAGCCAACTGACATTAAAACCATTTCCATTGGGCTTGGTGCTGCACTATCGCTGCCGCCATCAAACACAACATTGTGGTTAGAATTAGAACGACCAATAAACGTATCGCCTTCAACCCATTTTACATTTGCTTGCATTGTTATATCTCAAAAAAATATTTTCTTGATTGTAAGCAAGTTAGCCGTAGTTGCAAATGAAAATGCAACGCAGGGCTATAAAATGGCTAAGATTGTTGTGTTAAAGCGCTATCAAAGAGGTTTTTTACTAAACCTGCAAATTCATCTATAAAGGCATGCTGTTCAACCGTGACAGGCTGTGAGGTGATGCTGCTGAGGACTTCTTCTAAATCGTAAACTATGCCATCAACTTCGCGTACAATTTGACTACGCTGCTCTGTGTTGAGGTTTGTGTGCTGCTCGCAAATAAGCATCACATTTTGTGCAATAACGTCTTCGATTAATTCCATTACTGTTGGGGCACCTGGTTTTATTTCGCCTGGCTTCTCAAACAATGCTAAATTTTGAGTTAGATACATGATCAAATCATCGTACCCTTGCCTATCTAAAACCATTTTTGTACCACCTTTGTATAATTAATTATTTTTGATTTAAGCAGAAAGCGCTGTTGATTGCTAGCTTTGCGCGTTAGCAATACAAAAAAAGCAGCCGAAGCTGCTTTTATAATAATTAAGTAGTATTACTACTTAATCTATTTTTAAGCCTGGGCTTAGTGTTGCTGGCATAGCTACTTTTTCAAGCTCTACCGAAGCAACTGGATATGCACAGTAATCAGCTGCGTAATACGCACTTGCTCTGTGGTTGCCCGATGCGCCAATACCACCAAACGGTGCTGCGCTTGATGCGCCAGTAATTGGGCGATTCCAGTTAACAATACCTGCACGAATACGACGTAAGAAATGGTCGTAATCTGCTGCACTATCACTTAATAAACCAGCCGATAAACCAAAGGTTGTATCGTTTGCTTTATCAATGGCTTGGTCAAAGTCGTCAAAGCGGAATACTTTTAAAAGTGGTCCAAAATGCTCTTCATCTGGGAAGTCACTAATATTTGTACACTCAATAATACCTGGTGTTACAAAACCGGTATTAGCTGTGTGCTCAAGTTCTACTAATACTTCACCACCAAGCTCAACAAGCTCGTTTTGCGCTTTAACCATGCCTGCAGCTGCCGCTGATGAAATCATAGAGCCCATAAATGGCTGGTCTGCATCGTCATAATTACCTACTTTAATCGCTTTAGTTGCTGTGATTAAACGCTCCAGTATCACATCGCCTTTGCTACCAGTTGGTAAAAATAGTTTACGTGCACACGTACAACGCTGGCCACTTGAGATAAACGCTGATTGAATAATATCGTGAACAACCGCTTTAGTGTCTTCAACGTCAGTAATAATAAGTGGGTTATTACCACCCATTTCTAGCGCTAAAATTTTACCTGGTTGACCCGCAAACTGTTCATGTAAAATATGACCAGTACGCGAAGAACCCGTAAAGAACAAGCCATCAATACCTTTGTGAGCAGCAAGGGCTTTACCCGTTTCTACTTCACCTTGTACAAGGTTAATGACACCGGCTGGTAAACCTGCTTTTTCCCACAGTTTAAGCGTAAGCTCAGCTACTTTAGGAGTCAGTTCAGACGGTTTAAACACAACCGTGTTACCTGCTAAAAGCGCTGGCACAATGTGGCCATTAGGTAAGTGACCCGGAAAGTTATACGGACCAAATACGGCTACAACACCATGTGGCTTATGACGAATCATCGCACGGCCAAGTGGCATTGCGTTTTCTACGTCGCCAGTGCGCTCTAAAAATGCTTTTTCAGAAATGGCAATTTTACCAACCATAGCACCCGCTTCTGTGCGAGTTTCCCACAGTGGCTTACCTGTTTCTTGTGCAATAGTAATAGCGAGCTCTTCGCTGTTTTCTTTTAATTGCGCTGCAAATGCTTTAATTATTTCTAAACGCTCAGTAAAGCTTTTATCAGCCCATGCATAAAACGCTTCGCGCGCTGCATTTACTGCGGTGTCTACTTGCGCCGCAGTTGCTGATGAGGCCTGCCAAATAACGTCGTTATTTGCAGGGTTTACTGAATTAAATTCTGTGCCTTGGCCTTGTGACCATTGACCATTTATAAATTGTGCAGGATGAGTCATATACTTTCTCCTAAATTAAATCGTGGTTGCACTAACAATATCGCCAGTTTGCAAACGCAGTGCATCTGCTATTTCTTGCGATAAAATAAGGCTTTTTGCGCGCTCGTCAAATGTCATTGGTGCAACGGTTGCTCTAAAGTCATTAAGCTTTTCGTTAGCTAGTAACACCATGGTGTCGCCAGTCATTTCGCCAATTTCAACGTTAAAGTTACGTGCATTACGAATAGTCGCAATGTTATCTACTTTTGCTTCAACCGTTGGGCCACCGTCAAAAATATCTACGTAGCCATTAAACGTAAAGCCTTCGCTTTTTAATAACTCGATTGCTGGGCGAGTGTTGTCGTGTACTTTACCTATTACTGCTTGCGCATCTTTACTTAGCAAGTTTACGTAAATTGGGTATTTTGGCATTAATTCAGCAATGAAAACCTTTTGGCCAATTCCTGTTAGGTAATCGGCTGTTGGAAAATCCATTGAGAAAAAGTGCTCTTCAAGCCACTGCCAAAAAGGGCTACTGCCGTTTTCGTCAGACACACCGCGCATTTCTGCGATTACTGTTTGCGCAAAACGCTCTTGATGCTGTTTTATAAACATAAAGCGCGCTTTTGAAAGCAGCTTACCGTTACAATTTTTACGATAACCATCTTTTAAAAACAATGTGCAAAGCTCTGTAGCACCTGTGTAGTCGTTACATAGCGTTAGAATATCAACCGCTTTGTATACGTCTAATGTGCGCGAAGAGTGAATCACTTTACTTAAGTGATAATGATAAAATGCATCATCAAGCCCTACCGCAGCTTCAATTGCAGATGTTCCTACAACGTCACCGGTTTCGCTATCTTCAAGAACAAACAGGTAGCCTTCGTCACCAGGTTGTGACGTTTGTTTAGCAAAAGAGCTTACTGAATGGTCGATCTTTTTTTGCAATAGTTCTTCGTTTAATGGCAAAGACGTAAAACCATGCCCTGATTCGTGGGCAATTTTCAGTAATGCTGAATAATCATTTTGCTGGATTGGGCGAAGGATCATCATGAGTCCGCTTGCTCCCTTATAAATAACGGTAAATAGGAATTGCAGGGCAAGCAGTGCTTGCCCTTAATTGGTTGGCTTAAGTCGCTTATGCGTTTACTACGCTTGCTACTGCTTTTTCAAAGCGTGCCATACCTTCGCGAATGTCCGCTTCAGGAATTACTAAAGATGGAGTGAAACGTATTACGTCTGCACCCGCAACTAATGACATAAGGCCTTGCTCAGTCCCTGCCACTAAAAACTCTTTTGCACGACCTTTATATTGCTCGTTCACTACTGCACCAATTAATAAACCTTGGCCACGGATTTCGCTAAATACGTTGTATTTGTCGTTAACCGCGCTAAGTAGTTCATTAAATAATGCTGCTTTAGCTTTTACGCCAGCAAGTACTTCTGGGGTATTTACTGTATCAAATGCAGCTTCTGCAACAGCACACGCAAGCGGGTTGCCGCCATAAGTAGAACCATGAGTACCTACTTTAAGATGCTGTGCAATTTCAGTTGTTGTGATCATAGCGCCAATAGGGAAACCGCCGCCAAGTGCTTTAGCTGAAGTTAAAATATCAGGTACTATGTTTAAGCCTTGGTATGCGTATAAATCGCCAGTACGGCCAACACCTGTTTGAACTTCATCAAAAATAAGCAGTGCGTTATGTTTAGTACATAAATCGCGAACGCCTTGAGCAAACTCGTCAGTGGGTGAAACAATACCGCCTTCACCTTGTAGAGGTTCCATCATTACGGCACATGTTTTGTCGCTGATAAGCGCTTCAAAAGCAGCTAGGTCGTTATAATCACAATGTACAATGTCGCCAGGCTTAGGACCAAAACCATCTGAATATGCCGCTTGGCCACCCACAGTTACGGTAAAGAATGTACGACCGTGGAAACCTTTGTTGAACGCGATGATTTGTGATTTTTCTGCGCCAAACTTATCAAGTGCAAAACGACGCGCTAATTTAAGCGCGGCTTCGTTTGCTTCTGCGCCTGAGTTGGCAAAGTAAACTTTTTCAGCAAATGTAGCATCAACCATTTTTTTAGCTAGGCGAAGTGCCGGCTCATTGGTCATTACATTTGATAGATGCCAGATTTTTTCGCCTTGCTCTTTTAATGCGCCTACTAATGCAGGGTGGCAATGGCCAAGACAGTTAACTGCAATACCACCAGCAAAGTCGATAAACTCTCGACCTTGTTGATCCCATACGCGAGAACCTTCGCCTCGAACAGGAATTACGCTTGAAGGTGCGTAGTTAGGAACCATTACGTGATCAAATAATTCGCGATTGACTGTCATTTTATTTCCTCTTAATTGTGAGCAACACAAAACATCAAAATAGGTGTTTGGTTAATATTTGTAACCAACTTTATAGGTAAGATCAGTAACCTGATAATTGCGCAAAATTGCTTTGTGGTTCAATTTTCAGACGCACATTATTTCAGAATTACTTATATCTGTCTCGTTAAAAACTTTCATGTATCCCTTGAAAATAAAGGGCTAAAGATATTATTTCATAGATAGTGAATAACTATTTGCATAGCTATTTATGCTTATTTTTAAACAACTAACCGCATGAGCACCAAGGCGCGCATGCTTTAATCGGCAAATATGCAATATAACAATAGAGTGAGAATGAATGGTTAGTCGCAAAAAAATTAACAAAAAATTCAGATTTTTAGTCAATTTGAATAGCTAAATTGGTAAAATTACTCGATTGGAGGGTTTTTAGTTCCGTTTTAGTGAACTTAAAGTACGAAAACCAGCTTAGAGTTTCATCAGGCTCAATAAGTTGATGCTCTTTTAAATTAAGATATTGAGAGTAGCAACGTGCCTTTAGCATTACTTCTGTTAACGGCAGTAATGTATCGCCTTTATCTATCCCATTTACTAGCTGCTGCATTACACCTTTAAACGGTAAATATTTAAAAGCCATTTTGTCTATTACTTTGGCGCTTACTTCTATCGACTTATTGCTAAGTAGAGTGGTTAAAAATAGCGGGTCGGGCTGTAGCTCTAATAATGCGGTGTGTAAATCTTTTTGGTTTTCATTTCGGGCTAACTGCACTTTGCGTTGCCATACTTTCTCAAACGTTTTTAAGTACAAGCGCACTAATGCAATTCGCCCTACATCTAAAAGCATTCCAAGGGTAAATGCATGTACGTCATTCACATTATTAATTTGTGCAATTTTTTGCGCAGCAATCGCGTTTGCCATTGCGCTGTCGCGTAGCCGGCGTTTTAATAATGAAAATGGTTCGGTGCTATGTGGCATCCAATGACGCGCAGCAAATGTAGGAATCACTAGCTGTAAGTTATCAAGGCCAATATAACGAAGGGCAAGCGATGGTTTATCTACTTTTACAGACGTGTTTTTACTACGTTGATTACGATAGTAAGGTAAATTAACAAGCGTTACTAATTCTCTACCCAACCAGCTTATATCATTAACCAGTGGCTCTAAACGCCCTACCGACGCTGACTTTACAGCTAATATATCGAGTATATTGGCAATGCCATCTTCAATACCTATAGTGCTGTGAATTACGCCATCTATATCTTCAAGCTGCTTATATATAGCTGTTTCAATTGTTTTGTGCAGTTGCTCACTCGCTTGAGCGCGGTACTTATGATGTGCAGTACTGCTTTGCTGGCGTTTATTCTGTGCGGCCACTTCAACCTGAAGCAAAGTGCGTTGCTTCATGGGTTCGCCGTAATCTATATCTAATGTATGGATGAAACCAATTTGCTGATGCGCAAAGCTGTGCCCAAGCAATAAGTCATGAGCCCGTTGGCTTAGTATTTTGGCAGTACGCTGCTGGGCTACAAGTTCAGTCATGACATCCATTAATAAAGTATTAAATGCTCTGTGTATTATAACATTAGAAGCGAGTTAAAAAGTTATCAAGCAGTTCTAAGCCTTGATCAGTTAAAATAGCTTCGGGGTGAAACTGCACACCTTCGATTGCTAGTTCTTTATGAAGTAACCCCATAATTTCGTCAAACTCGCCTTGCTCAGTCTGAGTCCATGCGGTTACTTCAAGTTCTTTAGGCAGCGTTTGTGCTTTAACCACCAAAGAATGATAACGACACACTGTTAACGGGTTAGCTAAACCTTTAAACACACCTTTGTTAGTGTGAACTATGGGTGATGTTTTACCGTGCATTACTTTTTTAGCACGAACTACATCTCCTCCTAAAGCTTGCGCGATAGTTTGATGTCCCAAGCAAATCCCTAAAATAGGATATTGCCCTTTTAGTTGCTCAACAACATTTAACGAAATACCCGCTTCGTTAGGCGTGCATGGCCCCGGCGATAACACGATGTGTTTCGGGTTCAACTGTTTTATTTGTGCAATGCTTAGCTCGTCATTACGTTTCACTAAAACGTCTTGATCTAAACGCTGAAAATATTGCACTAAGTTGTAAGTAAACGAGTCGTAGTTGTCGATCATCAACAGCATTACACAACAAACCTTATAAATTATTGACCACTTACTTCACACAAGTGGTACTAAGCGCTGCATTCTACCACTATTAATTAACCAACATAAATTAGCAAAAAGCGTTAAAAATTAACTATTTTAGCTAAAATGCTTAAAAGCCTTTAGCAGGTAATGGTTTACTTAACCTGAACTTTGGTTAAGAGATTTACTAACGTATTGAATCATGATGATGTTTAAATTTATTTTCTCTAGCCAGAGATTCCTTGCAGCTTGAGCAATAATATCGAACCCTAAGCTTTTCACGAGTAGTTAATACAACTATTTAAACTGTATACCCCAACAATAAATTATTGACTCCTAAAGTACGTGCGTTTATTGATCGCTCTATTAAATACTTTGGTGAAATACCTTACTGAGCAAAATAAACAGATTGTTTGCGCTACATCAAATTAGCGGCTCAATGGTTGAATTATATCTATGTAAGCCCCAGTGTATTATATGAAAGGCAGTAATTCACTTATACAACTCACTTACTTGTGAGCTCATTTATATCCTATTAAGGAGCGAATATGTTAGGCGAAGACCACTCATTAACTAATGACTTTCCAGAGTACTTAAAGACCATTGCCGAGTTAAATGAAAGCGATACTGAATTTGCAAAAAAAGCAGATAAGTATGACAAGCTAGATAAAGAAATTAGAGTATTAGAGCTCAAAGATGCTCCCATAAGCGATGAGCAAATGCATCAGCTAAAACACGAACGTACAGAATTAAAAGATTGGCTATACGAGCGTTTACAGCAAGAGCAGTAATGCCACTAAACAAAAAGAGCTCACTGATAAAGTGAGCTCTTTAGATCAACAATAGGTATTTTTCTAAAACTTTACAAAGCCACCCACTGGTTTCATAAATACAGTTCTTGGGTCTGCAAAGGCTTGTGCAAACTCTTTTGATAATTGACTAAATACCGTTATTTTATCCATATCAACTACGCTTAAAAATAGTGGGCCACTTTCGTTCCAACCAGCAAGGTGCGCTTTTGCAGCACCTTCATCTTGATAACGCTCGTAAATATATACACTGCGTTTGTCTTCACTTACTGTCCACTCATACATTAAAGTGCCAGCTTCACTTTTAGCCAAAGCAACTAATTGCGCCATTACCAGTAAAAAATCATCGTATTTACCTTCTTTAATTTGGCCTTGTACTGTCCAGGTAACATGATCTTTCATTATGCTTTACCCAATTTAAACTGCGTTAAAATACTGTCTAACGTATTTACTAGCTGTTGATTTTTAGCATTATTAAGTGCATCAACATGAGGAGGCGCAAAGCGTCCTGTATTGTTATCAAAATACAGACCTGCTGCATCTTTAAATTCATCACTAAGCGCTGCGCGACAAAAAATATCTGCGCCAATTTTTAAATCGCCGCCATCTATACCGTAAGCGTCTTTTACCATTTTACTTCCTAGTAACGATTTAGGGTTTACCGATACAACTAATGGCCCAGTATCTTTAAGCTCCAGCCCTAAATGACGCGACCACATAGTAATAGCCAATTTACTTTGTGCATAAGCCCCACTATCAGAAAGCTCAGTGTTACCTGTAAGTGCATTTAAGTTAACGCTTGATTGCGCAGCTGATGAGACATTAACCACTCGCGAATTACGACCAAGGACAGGTAATAATAGTTTTGTAAGAAGATATGGCGCAATCGTGTTTACAACAAAGCGAGCATCAAGGCCATCAATTGTTGTAGCATCAACTAATTGATAAACGCCTGCATTATTAATAAGTACGTCAAGCTGGTTATTATTTTCGGCCAAATCGGCTAATACATTTTTTGCCAAAGTTTGAACTTGGCTCATATCGCTTAAATCAGCAATATAAGTATGTGTACTTGCATTTGGGTATTGCTCGGTTAAAGCTGTTTGTAGCGCATTGAGCTTTGCTTGGCTGCGGCCATGTAATAATACGGTGTGACCTTGTGCTAATAACATCTTTGCAGTTTCTAGCCCAATGCCATCGGTTGCGCCGGTAAGTAAAATTGTTTTGTTCATGTTGATCTCTCCTTACTTTATTTTCGCTATATTAGCACCCCGACTTACTGCTGATAATTAGGCCAATAGTTGAATCAGTTTATAGAATTAATTGATAAAGCTAAGCCTATGTTAGTTAATATAAAAGCATTCCTTTAAAAGGCAGGTAAGTGTTTAAGCTGAATGTTTTTTATGCTTTTATTTGAATTACCCAGCAATCATAACTATTGTTTTTAAACCCCCTTAATAGTAGTATTTATCATATAAATACACTTTTCGAGAAATAATATGAGAGTTTTAGTTACTGGCGGCATGGGTTACATAGGTAGCCACACATGTATTGCATTGCATGAAGCAGGTATTACACCTGTTATTTATGATAACTTGTCTAATGCAAGTGCGCGGGTACTTGACCAACTCGAAAAGATTACAGGTACTCGGTTTGAGTTTATTTTAGGTGACATTCAAGACGAGCAACAATTTAAGCTCGCCCTAAAACAGACTAAAGCCGAAGCTGTTTTTCACTTTGCGGCTTTAAAAGCCGTTGGCGAATCAACTGAGCAACCACTGCGTTATTATCAAAATAATGTGTCGGGCACATTAAGCATGCTACAAAACATGCAAGATGAAGGCGTTAACCATATTATATTTAGCTCATCGGCTACTGTGTACGGCGAGCCAGACTACCTCCCTATTGATGAAAAGCATCCTATACGCGCAACTAACCCTTATGGTTGGACTAAAGTCATGGTTGAACAAGCCATGCAAGACGTATGTAATGCCAACAGTCAATTTATGGGTATTGCGCTTCGTTACTTTAACCCAGTAGGTGCACACCCAAGTGGTTTATTAGGTGAAAGCCCTAATGGTATTCCTAATAACTTAATGCCATTTATTGCTCAAACTGCAGTAGGCAAACGCGACGTGGTTAATATTTTTGGTGACGACTACGACACTGAAGATGGTACAGGCGTGCGCGACTATATTCATGTTTTAGATTTAGCTAAAGGTCATGTTGCGGCATTTATGCAGCATAAAACAGATACCGCCTTTCATGCTTACAACTTAGGCACAGGGCAAGGTTATTCTGTGCTTGATATGATCAAAGCATTTAGCGCATCAGCCAATAAAGATATTCCGTATAAAATTGCACCACGCCGTGCAGGTGATATTGCCTGTAACTACGCCGATGCCACGAAAGCGCAAAACATACTTAACTGGCACGCAGAACTAACACTTAGCGACATGACAAACGACACATGGCGCTGGCAAACTAATTACCCAAGTGGGTTGGAGAGTTAATATGGCTTTATTAGAAAGTACTCACAGACGTAAAAATCCGCTAACGGGTCGTTGGGTATTAGTGTCACCACATCGAAATAACCGCCCATGGTTAGGCGCAACAGAAGCCGTTAACGAAAACGTATTACCAAAACACGATGACAGCTGCCCACTTTGCCCAAGTAATACCCGTGCAAATGGCGACAGTAACCCAGATTACAAATACACACACGTATTTAGAAATGACTTTGGCGCATTAACACCTAATGCCAGCGAGCAATTACAAAGCTTAGAATCAGACAGCGATTTATTTATTGCCGACGAAGCCAGCGGCGAATGCCGCGTAATTTGTTTTTCTCCAGAGCATAATAAAACACTACCAGAGCTTAGCCAAAACGCATTGCACGAAGTAGTAAAAACCTGGAAACAAAATTACACAGAGCTTGCACAGCAGTACGAATGCGTACAAGTTTTTGAAAATAAAGGCGAGATCATGGGTTGTTCGCAACCTCATCCTCACGGCCAAGTATGGGCTCACTCGCATTTATCAACCGAAATAGAAGCCGAAGATAACCAGCAGCTCGCCTATTATAAAAAGCATGGCACAGCCATGCTTGCCGATTACGCGCAAAAAGAACAAGCAGATCAAACACGTGTTGTATTTGAAAACGAACATTGGCTTGTTGTTGTGCCATTTTGGGCTGCATGGCCGTTTGAAACAATGCTAGTAACTAAAGATAATATTCAAAACTTTAGCCAGCTAAACGATGTGCAAACCGACTCTTTAGCACAGGCACTTAAAGTATTAACCACTAAGTACGACAACGTATTTAATTGCAGCTTCCCATACTCAATGGGATGGCACAATGCACCGGCTAATAGAGGCTCTGATGAGCAACATTGGCGTTTGCATGCACATTTTTATCCGCCGCTACTTCGCTCTGCTACTGTTAAAAAACACATGGTAGGCTACGAAATGCTAGGCGAAAGCCAACGCGATTTAAGCGCAGAAACTGCTGCTTCTATTTTAAAAGCAGCCAGTACAACACACTATAAAGATACAGCAGGACACACAGATGAAGCTTAACGAATTCCAACAACAATTTTTGTCACTGTATGGCGCGCCTGCTCAAGGTATTGCAGCAGCACCGGGGCGTGTAAACCTCATTGGCGAATTTACCGACTACAACGACGGTTTTGTTTTACCGTGTTCGTTAGAGTTTCGTACCCAAGTAATGTTTAAAGAGCGCGACGACAATATTATTACTGTGCATTCTTTAAATTACCCAGGCGAAAAAGACAGCTTTAGTGTTGATGAAGAAATCACTGAAGGCCAGTCGCAATGGGGTAACTACATTCGTGCTGTTTCTTATGTTCTTAAAAGAGCGGGCTACACACTGCGTGGCGCCGACCTACTTATTGACAGCAACTTACCACAAGGTAGTGGCTTGTCGTCATCGGCAGCACTAGAAGTTGCTGTAGGCGGTATGTTTAACCATATTGCACAGCTTGGTTTACCGCCAGAGCAAATTGCGCTATTTGGTCAAGAAGCCGAAAACGACTTTATGCATTGCCAATGCGGCATTATGGATCAGCTTATTTCAGCTAAAGGCGAGAACGGTCATGCGCTATTAATCGACTGTGAAAACCTCGCAACTAAATCAGTTAAAGTTCCTGATGATTTAAATATTGTTATTGTTAATTCAAACTACCCGCGTAAGTTGGTTGATAGCGAATACAACCAGCGCCGTATTGACTGCGAACAAGCTGCTGTAAAAATGGGTGTAGAAACACTTCGCCAAGCAACCATGACTGGCTTGCAAGCAGTAAAAGCGACATTAAGCGAAAACGAATATAAACGTGCACACCACGTAATTAGCGAAAACGACCGTGTAATTGCAGCAACTACTGCACTACAAAATAATGATATGGATGCACTTCGTACGCTAATGGCTGCATCGCATCAATCTCTCAAACACGATTTTGAAGTAACCGTACCTGCAACCGATGGCCTAGTAGAAATTTGTAAAGAAGCGATGGGCGACCGTGGCGCAGTTCGTATGACGGGTGGCGGCTTTGGTGGTGCTATTGTATGTTTGTGTCGCGATGCGGAAGTACCACTAATTAAAGCAGCGGTAGAAAAGCATTACTTTGAACGCTTTAACTTAAATGCTGATATTTACGTATGTTCAGCGGGTTCAGGATTACAAATTACGTCTTTTTAAATAAACTTAAGGAATAAGCATGGCAAAGGTTAATTGGGGAATTATTGGGTGTGGCAATATAGCTCACACCTTTGCTAAAAGCATTGCGCATTGTAGTGATGCACAGCTTATTGGCGCGGCTTCAACGAGTATGCAGCGCGCTAAAGAATTTGCCACACCGTACAATATTCAAGGCTATGAGAGCTATCAAGCTCTTATGCAATGCCCAAATATAGATGCTATTTATATTGCCAATACCCACGATCAACACTTTAAAACTATCGCCCAATGCTTAAAACACAATAAGCACGTGCTAAGCGAAAAACCAATTACCGTTAATGCTAAGCAGTTGCAAAGTCTCACTGAGCTTGCAAAACAACAAAACTGCTTTTTAATGGAAGGCGTTTGGATGCGGTTTTTACCAGCCATAGTAAAATTACAACAGCTCCTAAGTGAAGGTGTTATTGGTAATGTGCACAGTGTTAATGCCAACTTTAGTTTACCTGGCAGCTTTGCCGACACTCACCGATTAATGAACCCTGTAACAGCGGGTGGCGCCCTGCTCGATTTAGGTATTTATCCTATTTCGATTGCTGATGTGGTATTTAATAAAACCCCTGAACACATCAAATCCTTTGTACATAAAAGCACAACCGGCGTTGATGAGCGAAGCACTGCTATAGTTGATTACGGTAACGGGCAATTAGCATCTCTTGCTAGCGCACTGCAGCAAAATGGCCCAACAGAAGCATGTATTAATGGTGAGCTTGGCTATATTCGAATACCTCAGTTTGTAGGTGCAAAAACGCTAGAGCTACACATAAACGACCAAGACCCGCAATACTTTGAATACGACTTTAGCGACGATGAAAATTTTAAGTTTGAAATTGCACATGTCACGCAGTGTATATTACAAAAACAAACCCAAAGCAGCGTATTACCACTGGGTACTAGCTTACGAGTTATGAACATAATGGATACCTTACGAGCACAATGGCAGTTGCAATATAGCAATGCCGTCGAGTCGGCTGAACTGACTAATTAAAAAATAAAAATACACAACAAGGACACACAATGACACACACACTCAAGGCGCTTTCAAAAGCCATATTACTTGCAACGTGCAGTTTATCTGCCAGTGTAGCTGTTGCTGAATCTAATAAACCAGAGCAGCTATACCCGCCAATCACTAGCGAAGTACTGCCAGAGCTTGCAGCTAAAGGTAGCTACGATGTAGGTGTGCAAACACTTGATTTAGTTAACCCTGCGCAATTTGACCCCGCTACACAAGGTCAAAAAGATCGTCCTTTAAAAGTAGAGGTGTGGTATCCGGCTGCAAATACAGCAAAAGCGCCACTTACCAGCTACACCGATCAAACTCGCTCAGGTAAAGAGTTTACTCTGCAAGCCGATGCAATGCGTGATGTCGCCATTAATAATAAAGAGCACTACCCTGTGATAGTGCTTTCGCACGGTTATACCGGTTACCGTACAATTATGTACTACCTTGGCGAGCATTTAGCGTCGAACGGTTATATTGTGGTAGCTATTGATCATACTGACTCGACCAATGCCGATGTTGATTTTAAAAACGCGCCATTCTCTGGCTTTTTTAGCACGCTTATAAATCGCTCACGCGATCAGCAGTTTGTTATTAATTACTTTAATGAGCAAAACAACTTTGCAAGCAAGCAAGTAGACAACAAAAGCGCAGGCGTAATTGGTTACTCAATGGGTGGCTATGGCGCGGTAAATACAATAGGTGGTTGTTACGCTTTTAATGAGCAAACAACGGCTATGTTTACGGGTATGAAAGACCCTGTTCAAATTGAAAAAGTACAGCAATTACTAAACAGCTGCGCTGGTGGGCAATACCAAAACCCAAAAGTAGACCCGCGTATAAAAGCGATGGTGGCCTTTGCACCATGGGGCGGACAGCATGCTATATTTGATGCCAAAGCAATGGAAAATATTAAAGTACCTTCGCTTTATGTAGCCGGTAACCTAGATGACATTTCAGGCTACGAAGGCATTAAAAGTCTTTATGAACAAACAGGCAGCAAAGATAAGTACATGCTTACTTACAAAAATGCACGCCATAATATAGCACCACACCCAGCCCCTGCTATTGCACAAAGCAGCAGTGAGCTAGATATCGGCCATTACTACGAGCCGTCGTGGTCTATGCGTACACTAAACGAAATCAACAAACACTTTGTACTTGCCATGATGGATTGCCACGTAAAAGGCATAGCCACTCAATGTGAATACTTAGATTTACCACAAAACGGCGACCAAGCTGTTGTTGACGGTAAACCACTACCACAGTGGCGCGGGTTTGATAATCGCTTTTCTACCGGTATGGATTGGCAGCAAGCTAAACCACACGCTAAATAACTTACTCAACACGGCTACCTTTTTTTATAGCCGTGTTCGCACTTAAAATCACCTCAAAGTAAAACGTGTTTTATTAAAGAGTTACCGGTTAAAAAAACACGCTTACTTTTTAATCAGGAATTTTAAGAAAAAATCATTGCCATTAGCCTCAGTTAAAGGCAATCTAGCTATATATAAGATAAATAATATTAATAATTATGTCCAAATACATACTCTCAATTGATCAAGGAACCACAAGCTCTCGGGCCATCTTGTTTACAAAAGATGCAGACGTTTTTGGTACAGCACAACAAGAATTTTCGCAGCATTTTCCACAAAATGGTTGGGTAGAACACGACCCTAACGATATTTGGCAAACAGTGCTTAGCACTAGCCGCGAAGTGTTAACTAAAAACGATGTAAAGCCTGAAGAAATTATTGCCATTGGTATCACCAACCAGCGCGAAACCACTTTAGTATGGAACAAAAAAACAGGCAAAACTATTTATAACGCAATTGTTTGGCAAGACCGTCGCACTAGTGACTATTGCGAAAGCCTAACAACTGATGAGCTTTGCCAAACTATAAGCGAAAAAACAGGCTTATTGCTCGACCCTTATTTTTCGGCCACTAAAATTCGTTGGATTTTAGATAACGTTGAAGGCGCACGCGAACAAGCCCTTGCAGGTGAGCTCGCCTTCGGTACGGTTGACACTTACCTACTTTGGCAGCTAACAGGCGGCAAAGAGCACCGCACCGATGCAACCAATGCATCGCGCACCATGTTATTTAATATTCACACCCAGCAGTGGGATCAAGAGCTTCTAGAGTTATTCGATATTCCAGAATCTATGCTGCCAGAAGTAATGGATTCAGCTGACGAGTTTGGTTCAACCAGTGCTGACATTTTTGGCGCGCCAATTCGTGTTTGTGGTATTGCAGGCGATCAACAAGCTGCGCTTGTTGGCCACGCATGTTTTGAACAAGGCATGGCTAAAAGTACATATGGTACTGGCTGTTTTTTAATGCTTAACACTGGCGAAAAAGCACTGACCTCAGAAAACCGCTTATTGACCACTGTTGCTTATAGATTAAACGGCAAGCCAACTTACGCCATTGAAGGCAGTATATTTATGGCTGGCGCAACTATGCAGTGGATTGTTGAAGGCTTAAAGCTACTTAGTCATGCTGGCGAAAGTGAGTCGATGGTTAAAGATGTACCGCTCGATCATGGTGTATTTTTAGTGCCTTCGTTTACGGGGTTAGGCGCTCCTTATTGGGACCCTAATGCGCGTGGCGCTATTTTAGGGCTAACACGCGATTCGGGTATTAGCACCATAGTTGCTGCAGCGCTGCAATCAGTTGGTTACCAGACCAAAGATTTACAAAAAGCGATGGAGCGTGATGGTCTTCGCCCAAGTGTGCTTCGTGTAGATGGCGGTATGGTAAAAAATAATTGGGTTATGACCTTCTTATCAAACATTTTAGGTGCAACAGTAGAGCGCCCAACTGTGACCGAAACGACCTCTTTAGGCGTAGCATATTTAGCTGGCTTGCAAACAGGTGTGTACGAGTCGACTGAGCAGTTATCTAAAATGTGGACATGCGACCGTCGTTTTGAGCCAACCATGAGTGCCGACGAGCGTAACGATCTATACGCAAAATGGCAGCACTGCGTAGCTCAAGTATGCTTAACGAATAAAAATTGCCCGCAGTAAATACTAAATGGTTAAGGTCAATACTTTAACCACTTTGCTTTTTTAACTTAGCTAAATGCTAGATTTAAAAAGCATGCTTTACTGCTTTAAATTGAAAGTGGATTGGCGTCAAAATTAACGAATAAAAAACTGGGTTTTCTATTGTCAAATGAAAACAGCAGCTTTATGATGTTTATGTCTTATTTATATTACAAATAAAAAGGTTAGCTCGGTGGAATTAGCAGATAACGAATATGACTTACTAGTCATCGGTGGCGGTGTAAACGGCACTGGAATAGCAGCTGATGCAGCAGGCAGAGGATTAAAAGTACTCTTGTGCGAACAATCAGACCTTGCCTGTGCAACATCTTCAAATAGTTCTAAGCTGATCCACGGTGGTCTACGCTACCTTGAGCATTACGAATTTAGATTAGTAAAAGAAGCCCTAGCAGAGCGAGAAGTGCTACTTAAGAACGCACCTCATATTATGTGGCCACTTACTTTTAGATTGCCGCATCAAAAGCATTTACGCCCTGCGTGGATGATTCGCATTGGCTTGTTTATGTATGACAACCTAGCGAAACGCGAAACACTAGCGGGTTCTCGAAGCATTAAATTTGGTGAAAATAGCGTTTTAGAACCCTCTATTACCAAAGGGTTTGAATACTCTGATGGCTGGGTTGACGATTCTCGCTTAGTCGTTTTAAACGCCCTTGCAGCGCAGGAAAAAGGCGCCGTTATTACCACACAAACTAAGTGTGTAAATGCTAAACGTGAGCAAGGTAAATGGCAGGTAACGCTTGAGCAGCAAAAGAGTAAAGCTAAATACACCATTTCTGCCAAAGGCATTGTTAATGCTGCGGGTCCTTGGGTAGCTAAATTATTTGATGAAGCCCTAACAGAAAAATCACCACAAAATATTCGCCTTGTAAAAGGTAGTCACATTGTAGTGCCTCGCATTCACGATGAGAAACAAGCTTATATTTTACAAAATAAAGATCAGCGCATTGTGTTTGTTATTCCGTTTGAAGATGACTTCTCACTTATTGGCACAACCGATGTAGAACACAAAGGTGCCCCGCAAGACGTTAAAATTAGTGATGAGGAAATTGATTACTTAATTGATATTACTAATACCTACTTTAAACAACCGATTAAACGCGAAGACATAGTACATACCTTTTCAGGCGTACGCCCATTACTTGATGACGAATCAGTTAATGCACAAGCCGTTACTCGCGATTATAAATTAGAGCTTTCGAGTGATGCTAAGCAAGCACCTCTATTGAGTGTGTTTGGTGGAAAAATTACAACTTATCGCAAACTTGCCGAAGCTGCGGTTAATAAGCTTGAAGACTTTTACCCACAAATGAGCAAAGCGTGGACCAAGCATAGCTCGCTCCCTGGTGGTGATTTTAGCTCTGTAGAAGCACTTAAATCAGAGCTAAAAGCAAAATATGAATGGCTACCTGAAATAACACTTAAACGCTTTGTACGCACTTATGGTACTCGTGCTAAAAATATATTAGGTAGTGCAACTGGGTTGAGTGATTTAGGCCAAGATTTTGGCCATGGTTTATTTGCAGCAGAAGTAGATTACTTGCTAAATGAAGAGTGGGCAGAAAACGCATACAATATTTTATGGCGCCGCAGCAAATTAGGACTACGTTTTAATGAGGCACAAGTTGCTGCGCTCAATGATTACATTGAGCATAACCAAGCAGCTAAAAGCGCTTAACTATTAAGTTATAATAGCTTCCTGTTAACCCCTTTATAATTTAATTTTTATAGAGGGGTTTATTTCTTTGACTCTAAATTAAATAAATAATTAAAACCGCTAAGCGTCGCTGTTTTAATATCAAACTCAACACACTTCACACCTATTTGATTAAGCGCCGTAGTAAAACACTTATTCAGCTGCTTTGTGCCAATCACTACAACTTGTGTATCACTCAATAATTGCCATTCGCTAGCATGGCGAGCTGCTCGTACATCGCTGCCAATTAATACACCCGACAAATAGGCTTTGGCTTGTACTGGCGTTAACTCCTTTGAAAGCTGGCGTGTACGCACACTAAAAATACCATGTGCCAAGTTACCGCTATCACTACCTAAAGTTAGCTCACAGCCTTGCTCAAATGCTTTAAAGTCAAACTCACCTTCTGCACAGTCGTTAGGAATTAAAACACTTTGATGACATAACAAATCATATAACTCGCCGGTCATGGCTGTTTTAAAGCAAATGATTTCGCCGTTGTTTATAAGCACCCATTTAGTATGTGTACCAGGTAAACATAATAATATTTTACCTTGTTGATACTCTGGATTTTGTTTTAAAAACCCTAAAATTTGCAGCTCTTCGCCGCGCATTACATCAAATAAGCTATTTTGCAGCGTACACTTTGTGCCTGGTAGCGCTTTAATTGTATGCCCATCGCAATCAAAGCTAACCGCAGCATTAAGTAGCCCTTCGGGATTAATTGGGCATTCTAAATAAGGCGTTTCGTGCCAGCCGATGCTTGAGGTAATTTGCCCTGCAATATATATAGGTAAACTGCCATATTCTTGCTTCCACACTGCAATGGTGTCGATTAGGGTTTGCTCAAAATTTTGATTCGCCTTAACAACGCCAGGGCCATCACGTTGTGCTAATAATTTAAGTGTTGATTGCGCTTGTACTTCGCACAAATAAGCACGTAAATGGCTCGTGCCCCAGTCAACAGCAATAAAAAGAGATGAATTAGCCAAGCTTTAAAGCCTCCCACCGTCGATTTTAATACTCTGCCCGGTGATCATACTGCTTTCATCGGCGGCTAAAAATAGTGCCAAATTAGCAACATCTTCAGGGGTAACTAATTTTTTAAGCGCCATGGCTTCCATCCACTTAACTTGCTCTTCTTCGGTAAACCAGCTTGCTAGTTGACGGTCGGTGGCCACCCACCCTGGCAAAATAGCGTTAACGCGAATACCAAACTCGCCGTAATCGCGAGCCAATGCCTTAGTCATACCAATTAGCCCTGCTTTTGCGGTTACATAGCCTGCCATTTGTGGCTGGCCCATAATCGCGTTAATAGAGCTAAAATTAATGATACTGCCGGCTCCATCGCCTTTCATAAAAGACATAGCAACTTGAGAGGCAAAAAATGCAGGGTTTAAGTTTATTTGTAAGCACTGATCCCAGTCTTGCACTGTAACGTCTTCGCTCGCTTGCCGGCGGTCGTTCGCTACATTATTAACTAGCACATTAATGGCACCAAAAGCGGCGCATGCATCCACAAGTGATTGCTGAAGTGCATGAGAGTCAGTTACATCAACTTGCCTATACCATAGTTTTGCATTGGGTAAATCACGAATAAGCGATTGCGCTGCCTTATCATCAATATCTATAAATGCTACTTTTGCATTTTGGTTTACAAAGGATTTAACCATTGCTCTACCAATGCCTGATGCACCGCCTGTAATAAAAATTACTTTGCCAGAAAGACTATGATATTGAGCTAGGGTGTTCAAATTCAACTCTCCATACAGCGCATTTTCAATTTTATTTAAACTCTTTATAAACTTACACTTACAGTATAAAGAGCCAAACTAAGTTGTTATTGCTGTGCTAAAATATTTAACTAATTAAAAGTTTATATCATATCCTTAAGTACATTAATATGATATATGATATATAATAAAGCAATATATCAACTCGGAATCCTGCGCAATGAAAAGCCAACCCCGTCAAAATTTAACACAACAATTAACCCACGATTTGGGTTTTGCTATTGTGCGTGGTGTTTACCCTGTAAGCGAAGGCCTGCCTTCTGAAGCCGATTTATGTATAAAGTATGATGTAAGTCGCAGCGCTACCCGCGAAGCGGTAAAAATGCTCTCTGCTAAAGGATTAATTTCTTCTCGTCCTAAGCAAGGTATTCGTGTATTACCTGAAAGCAGCTGGAACATGTTTGATACCGACGTACTACGTTGGATTTTAAGCAGCAAGCCATCACTTTCATTATTAAAAGAGTTTACTCAAGTACGCGTTGCCCTTGAACCACAAGCGGCCGCTCTTGCTGCACTAAATGCAACTGCTGAACAACTCGCTGAAATTGATAACGCCTTAGCCCGCATGGCTGAAGCAGACGAGGGCTTGGACGATCCACTCGAAGCTGACATTGCTTTTCATACCAGCATATTAGTTGCCAGTAACAATCGCTTTTTTGTGCAGTTAACTGAGTTTATTAGTACTGCCCTTAGAGTAAGTATTCGTTATACAAACCACATTAAAGGTGTACCGGGCGCAGACGTTGCTAAGCACGCTGATATTTTAGAGACCATAAAGTCACGCGATCCTGAACGCGCTAAGAAAGCAGTAGAAACAATTTTAGAAGAAGCACTACAGTTAATTGAATCTAAATTAGTTTAATGTTAGTTCAACATATTGTATAAATATTGAGTCCATCGAATTTACTCTTTACAGTATATTTCATGGACTTTTTTATTGCCTATAAGGCTTAATACCAATCCGCAATAATACTTAATCATTTTGCGGGGCTAAACGTGTCGCTACCTGCGTTAAAAAATTCTCATTTACGACTGCATGGATGCAGAAGGTAGATCAATGCAGGAGCAATTGCCGAGAACAACTAAATAGCGAATTTTTTGCCTAGCTACCAACACGTTTTTCCGCCCCCAAAATAGCTCATTTAATTAAGCGAATTGGTATAAATTACAGACATTAAAAAATCCGATATCAGTCTCCTGATATCGGATTTTTAATTATTTAAATCAGCTTAATAACTCTGGTTATTAACTAAGATAAAACGCCTTTTACAGGCTAAAATTACAATCCTAATTTCTTCTCAAGGTAGTGGATGTTAGTACCACCATTTTGGAAGTTTTCATCTGCAAGAATTCTCTTATGCAAAGGAGTATTAGTTTTAATTCCGTCAATTACTAGCTCGTTAAGTGCATTGCGTGCGCGGGCAATAGCTACATCACGGTTTTCACCGTAAGTAATTAACTTACCAATCATTGAATCGTAATGTGGTGGAACCGTGTAGTCAGCGTAAATATGGCTGTCCCAACGAATACCTAAACCACCTGCTGGATGGAAACGTGTAATTTTACCCGGTGACGGGATAAACGTTTCAGGATCTTCAGCATTAATACGACACTCAATAGCATGACCGCGAATAACAACGTCGTCTTGAGTGAATGATAACGGTTGACCCGCTGCAATTTTTAACTGCTCTTTGATTAAATCGATACCAGTAACCATTTCAGTTACAGGGTGTTCAACCTGAATACGTGTATTCATTTCGATGAAGTAAAACTCTCCGTTTTCGTATAAAAACTCAAACGTACCTGCACCGCGGTATCCAATTTCGATACATGCACGTGTACAGCGCTCGCCAATGAATTTTCGCGTTTCAGCAGTAATTCCTGGTGCTGGAGCTTCTTCAACTACTTTTTGGTGACGACGTTGCATAGAACAATCACGCTCACCTAAATGTACTGCATTACCTTGACCGTCAGCTAATACCTGAACTTCGATGTGACGTGGATTTTCAAGGAATTTTTCCATGTAAACCATGCCATTACCAAAGAACTGCTTAGCTTCTTGCTGTGTTAATGCAATTGAATCAATAAGTTCAGCTTCGCTGCGAACAACGCGCATACCACGACCACCACCGCCACCAGCAGCTTTGATGATTACCGGGTAACCAATACGCTTGGCGATTTGCATGTTGCGTTCTTTATCATCTGATACTGGACCGTCAGAGCCTGGAACACATGGAACGCCTGCTTTACGCATTGCTGCGATAGCAGACACTTTATCACCCATAAGGCGAATAGTGTCGCCTGTAGGACCGATAAATACAAAACCACTTTGCTCAACTTGGTCGGCAAAATCAGCATTTTCTGCAAGGAAACCGTAACCAGGATGAATCGCTACAGCGTCAGTTATTTCAGCCGCAGCAATAATGCGCGGAATATCTAAATAACTTTCAGTTGCTGATGGTCTACCAATACAGATGGTTTCATCTGCAAGCAATACATGCTTAAGATCGCGATCTGCCGTTGAATGCACAGCAACCGTTTTGATCCCAAGCTCTTTGCAGGCGCGCAATATACGAAGTGCAATTTCACCTCGGTTTGCAATGACTACTTTATCTAACATTAGAGTTGGCCTTTTAGGTTACGCTATTATTCAATGATGAATAGAGGTTGATCAAATTCTATTGGCTCGCCATTTTCAGCTAAGATAGCTCTTACTGTACCGGCTTTATCTGATTCAATTTGGTTCATCATTTTCATAGCTTCGATAATACAAAGTGTATCGCCAACTTTAACCTGCTGACCAACTTCTACATATGCTGGAGCTTCAGGAGACGCAGCAGAGTAAAAAGACCCAACCATTGGTGATTTAACTTGATGACCCGTAGGCTCAGCTGGTGCTGCTGCTTCAACAGCTACAGGAGCCGCTGCAACTGGTGCTGCTGGCGCTGGTGCATATTGCTGTGGAGCAAATTGCGGGTAACCAGGGCCTGCGCTCATGTTGTTACGGTTAATACGTACTGATTCTTCACCTTCAGTGATTTCTAGCTCAGCAATACCTGATTCTTCTACTAATTCGATAAGCTTCTTTATCTTGCGAATATCCATTACACGACCCGCCTATTTGTTTGTGTGTTAATTTAAAATTAAATTGCGTTTTGCAACCGGCTTACAGCGGCATTTAATGCTGCGTGATAGCCCATTGCGCCTAATCCACATATCACGCCTTGTGCCACATCAGAAAAATACGAATGATGGCGAAACGCTTCACGCGCGTGCACATTACTTAAGTGCACCTCAAAAAACGGAATATCAACACTCAGCAGTGCATCACGTAATGCGACGCTCGTATGCGTAAATGCAGCAGGATTGATAATTATGTAATCAACCGCTTGCCAAGCATCATGAATTCGTTCAATGAGTGCTTGCTCACTATTACTTTGAAAATGCGTTAACTCAACATCTAGACTATTAGCGGCACTGGTTAGCTCTTCCATAATCTCACTGAGCGTCTGAAAACCGTATTTATCCGGTTCACGTTTGCCCAGCATGTTTAAATTTGGACCATTTATAAATAAAAGGTTAAATTTTGCAGCCATAATACGCGATATATCCTATAAGTAATGAGTTAAGCAGTTACTAACTAATTTTTCACTTTTAAGTAAGCAGAAAAAGCAATGTAGCAACAATTTCTCACGTTAACCAACTATTATAGTGATTTCGACGTAAATAGCAGCAAAATACTGGTCTTATCAGTGTTGGAGGTACAAATAAAAGAAGAGTTAAGAAGGTGCCACTCTCTAAATTAAGTGACACTATTGCACTATTATTGTGCGCTGGTGCGCACTATAGCTAGGTGTTTAGCAAAATCATCAGCGTTTAAAAAGCCTGTCACTCGTTGCGTGCTAAGCTCTTGACCTTGAGTATTAAAAAACAAAATACTCGGTAAACCAAACACCGTGTACTCTTCCATCAGCTCAATTGTTTTATTATCACTCTCAGTTAAATCAATTTGAATAAGCTGATAGTGGCTAAACTCACTTTGCACTTTGGCATCAGGAAAGGTGTAATGTTCAAACTCTTTACACGCCACACACCAGTCAGCATATAAATCGACCATAACCATTCGACCTTCGTCGTTTGCTTGTGCAACTGCTTCTTTTAGTTCTGCTAAATCAGCAACCTGTTTAAACTCATTATTTTGTGAGCTTACCTGTACTGTTTGTACTTGAACTGGCCAAAAGTAGTTTTTAGTTAACGTAAAGCCTGTAATAACTAATAGAGTTGCAGCAAACCATAATGCAGTTTTTAACTTGCTTTGTGTTTGGCTACTTTGCCAATGATGTAAGTACAGTGCTGTTGCTAATGCAAGCACACCTGCCATTAATAATATAATGTCGGCGCTTACTAGTCGCTCAAGTAATATAAGCGGCACAACGAGCATCACAAAACCAAACAAGGTTTTAACTTGCTCCATCCAACCACCCGCTTTAGGCAGCAATTTACCGCCAGATGTACCAAGTAATAACAATGGCAATCCCATACCCAAACTGAGCACGTACAGAGTTAAACCACCTACTAAGTAATCACCACTTTGCGCTACAAATAAGAGCGCCGCCGACAGTGGCGCAGTAGTACAAGGTGATGCTATTAAGCCCGAAAGTACACCCATTAAAAATACGCCAACGTAGTTGCCGCCTTTTTGGTTGTTACTTACTTGGGTTAGCTTGCTCATCATACTGCTTGGCAGTTTAATTTCGTACCAACCAAACATCGACATAGCGAGCAATACAAATAATAAACTAAAGCTGATTAACACAAATGGATGCTGTAAATACCCCTGCACTTGCCCACCAAGCGCAGCAACAACTAAGCCAAGCGCTGCATAGGTAACTGCCATACCTTGTATATATACAAACGACAACGCAAACGCTTTTTTAGTTGAAAGGTTTTGCTGACCCGCAATTAAGCTAGACAAAATTGGAAACATAGGAAATACGCACGGCGTAAAAGCAAGGCCTACACCAACAGCAAAAAATATGAGTAAATTAGTTATTAAGCTCTGACTTGCTAATTGCTCAGTAAAAGTCAGTTCTTTTTCGGTATCATCCGAATTTGTTGTAGGTTCAGTAGTTGGCTCATTAAGTGCTGCAAACGTACTTTGCGCTGTTGCCGCTTCATCGGTAGCGCTATTTTGATCTACATTTTTAATTTGTGCGCCACTAATTACACTAAGTGGAATGCTAATCACTTCTGGTGGATAACAAAGCCCTGCTTTTGCACAGCCCTGATAGCGAACTTTAACAACCGCTCCCTCAGTGATATTACTTAACTTACTAACAACGCTCGCGGTATTAAAAAAGACTTCTGTTTTACCAAAAAATTCATCTTCAATAATTTCGCCACTACCCGAGTCACCTACTTGAATGTTTGCGCCCTTGGCAATGATTTCTATTTTCTTTTTATATAAATAATAGTCTGGCGCTATATCCCAACCTACAAACAAGGTGCTGCCTTGCTGATCAAAGTCAAATACAAACGCTTGGTCTACAGGTAAAAAAGTGTGTTGAGGAGGCCCAAGTAGATCACCAAGCACATTATTAGTCGCAGCCTTTACAGGTACGGTTAATAATGTAACCAACAATAAAAAGAAAAAACGCATTAATTCAGTACCTCGTCCATCCAATTAAAATACGCCAAATTTCCCGTAGAAACTTCTAAAACCTGAATCTCTGGCACTTCGTAGCTATGTAACTCTTTTATTGTTAGAAACACATCGTTCATTTTATCTGATTTCGTTTTTATAAGTAGCTTAGCCTCAGTTGCTTCTGCAACTTCGCCTTCCCACATATAAATAGAGCCCATGTTAGGTAAAATATTTACACAAGCAGCTAGTTTTTTTTCTACCAACGCCCTTGCAAGTATGCGTGCTTCTGCTTCGTCTTTGCAGGTCGTAAAAATCATTTTAAAATGCGTAGTCATTATGAACCTATACTTATTGGACAGTGTCTATCATCATAGTATCTGATAGCCGATACAATGTGTAGACGCTAAAATATCAGTAAAATGACGATACCTATGCCCTAACCTTGAAAAGAGACCTCGTCACCCTCATTTATATTTCATCAACTCTTTTGAGTGTCATTATTTAGAGAGCGCTATGTTTAGATTTTTATTTGTGTTGTTTATTATCATCCCTATTATCGAAATCGCTTTGCTGATTCAAGTAAGCGACGTGATTGGTGGATTTGCAACAATTGCACTTGTTGTTATTACGGCGATTTTAGGTGCCAAAATGGTTAAAACACAAGGTATGGGGGCGCTGCAAAACGTACAAGCGCAAATGGCGCAAGGGCAAATGCCAGCCAAAGAATTATTTACCGGAATATGCGTTGTAATTGCAGGTGTATTACTCCTTACTCCTGGCATTATGACTGACGTATTTGGGCTACTATTATTAACCCCTGCAATTCGTAACAAATTGGCTGCAGGCCTTGCTAGCCAAGCAACTGTTAGAATGAGCGCAGGCATGCAACAAGGGCCATCGCCGTTTGCTGGGCAGCAACATGCTGAACGAGAGCAAGGGCAAATGGAACGACCAACTACTATTGATGGTGAATATGAGAGAAAAGATTAAAAATTTATCGTTTTTTCTCTTGGAATTTTTCACTCTACCCCCATTAATGAATGCAAATTAGAAAAGCTTTTTTCTGTACTGTTCAGAAACTGTTAGGAGAACTAAAAAACATGAACATTCGTCCTTTACAAGATCGCGTAATCGTTAAACGTCTAGAAGAAGAAACAAAATCTGCTGGCGGTATTGTATTAACTGGCTCTGCAGCTGAAAAATCAACTCGCGGAGAAGTTGTAGCCGTAGGTAATGGTCGCGTTTTAGAAAACGGTGACGTGAGAGCGTTAGAAGTTAAAGCCGGTGACACTGTGTTATTTGGCTCATATGTTGAAAAAGTTGAAAAGATCGAAGGTCAAGAGTACCTGATCATGCGTGAAGATAATATTTTAGGCATTGTAGGCTAAACCTACTTTTCGTTTATAAACATTTAAGAATTTAGAGGAATTTAAAACATGGCAGCAAAAGAAGTACTTTTTGCAGGTGACGCACGCGCTAAAATGCTAACTGGCGTAAACATCCTGGCAAACGCAGTAAAAGTTACATTAGGTCCTAAAGGCCGTAACGTTGTACTAGATAAATCATTTGGCTCACCAGTTATCACTAAAGATGGTGTATCTGTAGCAAAAGAAATCGAACTTGAAGACAAGTTTGAGAACATGGGCGCACAAATGGTTAAAGAAGTTGCATCTAAAGCAAACGATGCAGCCGGCGATGGTACAACTACCGCTACAGTACTTGCACAGTCTATTGTTAATGAAGGCCTTAAAGCTGTTGCAGCGGGCATGAACCCAATGGATCTTAAGCGCGGCATCGATAAAGCAGTTATTGCTGCTGTTGCAGAGCTTAAAGCGTTATCTGTTCCTTGTTCTGATACTAAAGCAATTGCACAAGTAGGTACTATTTCAGCTAACTCTGATAAAGAGATTGGCGACATCATTGCACAAGCAATGGAAAAAGTAGGCCGTAACAGTGGTGTTATTACTGTAGAAGAAGGTCAATCACTTGAAAACGAACTAGATGTTGTTGAAGGCATGCAGTTTGACCGTGGTTACTTATCTCCTTACTTTATCAACAGCCCAGAAAAAGGTACTGTTGAACTAGATAACCCATTTATTCTACTTGTAGATAAAAAAATATCTAACATCCGCGAATTATTACCAACATTAGAAGCGGTTGCTAAAGCAAGCAAACCACTACTAATCATCGCAGAAGACCTTGAAGGCGAAGCACTAGCTACATTAGTAGTTAATAACATGCGCGGTATTGTTAAAGTATCAGCAGTTAAAGCACCTGGTTTTGGCGACCGTCGTAAAGCAATGCTACAAGATATCGCTGTATTAACTGGCGGTACTGTAATTTCTGAAGAAATCGGCTTAGAGCTTGAAAAAGCAACAGTTGAAGACCTAGGTACAGCTAAGCGCGTAATTATCACTAAAGATGATACAACAATCATTGATGGTGCTGGTGAAGAAGCGGGTATTAGCGGTCGTGTTTCACAAATTAAAGCACAAATCGAAGAAGCAACATCAGACTACGATAAAGAGAAACTACAAGAGCGCATGGCTAAACTAGCTGGCGGTGTTGCAGTAATCAAAGTAGGTGCTGCTACTGAAATGGAAATGAAAGAGAAAAAAGACCGCGTTGAAGATGCATTAAATGCAACTCGTGCAGCGGTTGAAGAAGGCGTAGTACCTGGCGGCGGCGTTGCACTTGTACGTGCAGCTAGCAAGCTGGTAGATTTAGTTGGCGACAACGAAGATCAAAACCACGGTATTAAAGTTGCACTTCGTGCGATGGAAGCGCCACTTCGTCAAATCGTAACTAACGCTGGCGAAGAAGCATCAGTTGTAATTAACGCAGTTAAAGGCGGCGACGGTAACTTTGGTTACAACGCAGCAACTGGTGAATACAACGACATGATTGAAATGGGTATCCTAGATCCAACTAAAGTAACACGCTCTGCATTACAGTTTGCAGGGTCTATTGCGGGTCTAATGATCACTACTGAAGCAATGGTAGCTGAAATCCCAAAAGATGAAGCTGGTGGCGCTGATATGGGTGGCATGGGCGGAATGGGTGGTATGGGCGGGATGATGTAATCATCCCCTAAACACCTAGCTCAAATAAAAACCCAGCTTCGGCTGGGTTTTTAGCTATTGGGCACAAATAAAGTAAAAGCCACAGGTGTGGCTAATTAATAAAATGACTTCGCGTATCCCTTTGCTTCTTAAATGCATGCCAAGCCATACTCAGAGTTAATTTTATTTATTAAAAATTATTAAGGATATTAAGATGAATAAAAAACCTGAACTAATCATTTCATCACTCGATGCAGATAGATTGTATGATTTAATGGAATCATTGCCTGCAGGTAGCTTTGCTAATAAAGAAGAATTGGAAGCTGAATTGGCACGAGCAACAATAGTCGAGCCTAAAGATATGCCATCGTCAGTTGTAACGATGAACTCAACTGTAAACTTTATTGTTGAGTCTTCTAAAGAAGAATTTACGTTAACCTTGGTGTACCCAAAGAACAGTGACTCTAGCGGCGATAAAATATCGATATTATCACCCGTTGGTAGCGCATTACTTGGACTGTCACAAGGTGACGAAATTGAGTGGCCTAAACCTAATGGCGGCTTAATAAAGGTAAAAATAAAAGAAGTAACCTATCAACCGGAACGTGCTGGTGAATTACACAGGTAAACACTTTATGCACTTAGCACTAAAAATCGATTTAAAGTAGACCTAGCTTCGGCTGGGTTTTGCTTTTTATTATAAAGCAGATTGATACTGTTTAATTTATACCTATAACTAAGTTACATATTGGGGGCATATACCCTGCGTAATCGTTTACTAAACAACCTGAACTCTGGATAATAAATCTATCTCAAGCAGCTATTTTCAGCGCTCACTGCGTTGAGTTTACTTGCAATAGGCCAGCTATTGACGCGTAAGTTCGCCTTGTTTTCACTGAAAATTTCTGGCTAGAGAAAATAAATTTAAATATCACTATAATTCAATACATTGGTAAATCTCTTAACCAGAGTTCAGGTTAAATATGATAAAAAGCACATTTATTTAATAGTACGGAGTGAGCTAAACATGACTAACGTTCAACAGCATATCGGCAGCATTGCATTAGTTGTTAAGGACTACGACGATGCCATTGAGTTTTATACTCAAAAGCTTAACTTTGAGTTAGTCGAAGATACTGATTTAGAAGATGGTAAACGCTGGGTGTTAATTTCACCTCCAAATTCAAACGGGGCTTGTTCGAGCAGGACTAATCTACTGCTTGCTAAAGCCACAACACCCGAACAAATCAGTGCTATTGGTAACCAAACAGGTGGTCGTGTGTTTTTATTTTTGCATACCAATGACTTTTGGCGAGATTATAATTTAATGCTTTCTAAAGGCGTTACATTTAACGAAGAACCTAGAGTAGAACCCTATGGCACCGTAGTGGTTTTTGAAGATTTATATGGTACAAAATGGGATCTACTACAGCTTAATAATTAGCAAGATAAAGTGACGCTTAAACTCACGTCACTTTATTAACTAACTCTCTTACGATTGGGAATAGATCACTGGGTAGCATTCCTCTTTGCCCGTCTCGCTCACTTGCGATATCACCGGCTTTAGCGTGCAGTGTTACACCATAACGCGCTGCTTCATCAATAGTTAAACCTTGAGCAAGTAATGCCCCAATAATACCAGAGAGTACATCGCCACTGCCGCCAACGGCCAGTCCTGGGTTGCCATCCTCACACACCCACGTGTGCTGGGCATTATCTATTAATGTTCCTGCGCCTTTTAATACACAAGCCGCGGTATAGCGCTTGGCGCAAAGGCGAGCATAATTAAAACGATCAGATTCGATTTCGCTGGTGCTAACACTCAGGAGTCGAGAGGCTTCGCCGGGATGTGGAGTAAGTACGCATTGCTCTAATGTGTATGATGAAGCTTGCTTAGCCAGTAAATTAAGGGCATCTGCATCTATAACCAATGGCATTTTATTGTTTTGGCAATATTGCATTACTTCATCGAATGTTTGTTGTGCCCATTCGTCTTGCCCAAGCCCTGGACCAATAACAACGCAGCTTGCCCACTCTAGCGCTTGATGTAAATTATTACTGCTTACCATAAGTTCTGGTCTGCCAATGCTAATAGGCGTTATTGAGCTTTCGTGTGTATACACTCTTACCATGCCAGCACCCGTTCTAAGAGCTGCTTCACTACTTAACCTAATTGCACCTGCAGTACCTTGATTGCCTCCAACACATAAAAGCTTGCCATGGCTGCCTTTGTGACTATTGATTGCCCGCGTGGCTATTCCTTTAAAGCTATTAATATTTATCAAGGTTCCTGATGATTGAGCGATACAAGTAAACGCATCACCAATTGCTAAATCATCAAATACTAACTTACCGCTATATTGTTTACCTGCCGTCGTTGTGAGCCCTTGCTTTATACCTACAAAAGTAACGGTTGAAGTAGCTTGTACTGCGCACCCTAAAGGCTGTCCTGTATTTGCTTCAATGCCTGATGGAATATCAATGCTTATTACGGGCTTACCACTGTTATTTACAGCGTTAATTATATTCGCAAAATTATCGCGTACGGCGCTATTAAGCCCAGTACCAAGGAGCGCATCAATAACTATATCGCACTTATTAAGAGTGTCTTTTGTAAAATGAGAAACCACCCCACCCGCTTCTATCCATAGCTGCTGCGCTTTTGCTGCATCACCAGTTAATACTTTATTAGGCTCAGCTGCGCATACTGTTACCTTTTTACCTGATTGCATAATAAGCCTAGCTACAACGTAACCGTCTCCAGCGTTGTTACCATGGCCAACAATGACTAATGTATGCTGTGCATCAAATAACTGCCATTGCTTATATACAGCCTCGCCTGCACGCTGCATTAGGGTAAATAAATCACAATGACTATTTTTAGCAGCTAAAGCTTCGTTGTCTCTTACTTGTTGTGCGGTAAATAAGGTTTTATTAAGCATAAAGGCTCCTTTACTAGGTGATACTTCACCTTATCAAATACTTATATCTAGCGGCTAGTTCCGTTGACAATTTTAAACTGCAATTTTATTTAAACTCTAACTTAGCAAAATACTCCCAAGCCAATTTGGGCATGACCAACATGAGCACGACTAACTTGAGCAAGGTGAGCTAATTAAAGTACAATGCAGTTAATTAAAGGCTTGGCTTACTTGTAACCCAAGCCTGTTTATTTTTAGGTAGAGAAAAACATGGCACAAACTCGCGGTAACTTATTTATTTTGTCAGCCCCTTCTGGTGCTGGTAAATCAAGCTTAATCAATGCGTTATTAAAAAAACACGCTGACATGAAAGTATCTGTATCACATACAACTCGCGCCCCTCGCCCAGGTGAAGAAAATGGCGTGCATTATCACTTTGTATCTACAGACGAATTTAAAGCGCTTATTGCCAAAGATGACTTTTTTGAATGGGCTCAAGTATTCGATAATTACTACGGCACATCAAAGCAGGCTATTGAGTCGCAACTTGATGCCGGTATTGATGTGTTTTTAGATATTGATTGGCAAGGCGCTCAGCAAGTGCGCAAAATTATGCCAAGCGTACAAACTATTTTTATTCTACCTCCTTCAAAAGAAGAATTAGAACAACGCTTAAATAACCGTGGCCAAGATTCGGCTGAGGTTATTGCCTCTCGTATGGCAAAAGCACAATCTGAAACATCACATTATAATGAATACGACTTTGTAATTGTTAATGATGACTTTGAGGACGCACTTGCCGACATAGAAATGATTGTAATGGCTCAGCGCTTAACACTAAAAGCGCAAGAAGATCGTCATCAAGTTTTACTAAATAGTCTGCTTAAATAATTTAAGCTTACTTAAATTAGACTTAGGCAAGTAAAACTGATAAAAATTGAACACTGGCTATTGGCGAAAGTGGCTCCTTGGAGTAAACTACGTCTTTGCTTTTAAATTATTTTTGGAGTGCTGTGATGGCCCGCGTAACAGTTGAAGATGCAGTAGATGCAGTTGGTAATCGTTTTGACTTAATTTTAGTTGCGGCTCGTCGTGCCCGCCAAATTGCTGTTGGTGGTAAAACTCCACTAGTAGACCCTGAAAACGATAAGCCAACGGTAGTTGCTTTACGTGAAATTGAATTAGGTTTAGTTGATAGCGCTTCAATGGACTTAATTGACCGTGAAGAACAACAACACCAAGAAGCAGCAGAATTAGCTGCTGTTGCTGCCATTGTTGGTGGCAACCAATAATCGACCTCCCGGTCTGATTTAGCCAACGGCGCAGTATTTCTACTATAGCCGTTGGCAATCCTTTCATTTCATCGTATATTCGTAGCTTACCTAATTTGCTTCACTAGGGCCTGTTGACCTTTCGAGGTTAAATTTGCAGCAGTATGCTTGGTATTTAGGCAAGGCAGAGCCTATGTAGTGTGGTTATTTCCCATAAATAGGCGATAACGCAGCATAAATGCCAAACATGTGCTGCCCAAAGGGTTCTGCCTAGGGGCAATTTACTCTTTGTTGCTCGATTTTTACTTAGCCCGCTAGGCTAAAAGCCTCGCGCCGCGATTAAATCGCCCCTAGATTGAACAAATTTTAATCCTGAAAGGTCAACAGGCCCTAGAACATTGGAGTGTGAATGTATCTTTTTGAAGGTCTTAAAAAGAAAATTTCAGAATACTTGCCCGCTGCTGATGTAGAGCTGGTTCAAAAATCTTACGTGGTAGCCCGAGAGGCCCATGAAGGACAAACTCGCTCAAGTGGCGAACCTTACATAACTCATCCAGTCGAAGTAACTCAAATTCTTGCAGGCATGCATCTTGATCACGAAACGCTCATGGCCGCGCTAATGCATGATGTAATTGAAGATACTGATTTTAGCCAACAAGATTTAGCCGAAATTTTTGGCGAAACTGTGGCAGAACTCGTTGAAGGTGTAAGTAAGCTCGATAAGCTCAGCTTTAAAGATAAAAAAGAATTCCAAGCTGAAAACTACCGCAAAATGATTATGGCAATGACTCAAGATATTCGAGTTATTTTAATCAAGCTTGCTGATAGAACGCACAATATGCGTACTTTAGGGGCACTGCGCCCAGATAAGCGCCGCAGAATAGCACGTGAAACGCTTGAGATTTATGCGCCAATAGCAAACCGCTTAGGTATTCACGATATTAAAAATGAGCTTGAAGACTTAGGTTTTCAAGCTTTATATCCAATGCGTCATCGCGCACTTAAATCTGAAGTAGCTAAAGCACGTGGTAATCGCAAAGAAGTTATCACTAATATCCAACATGAAATAGAAGCACGTCTTGAAGAGTCAGGCATTAAAGCGACTGTGTCAGGCCGTGAGAAACATTTATATAGTATTTATAAAAAAATGCTTAATAAAGAACTGCTATTTAACGAAGTTATGGATATTTACGCGTTTAGAATTGCAGTTGATTCTATGGATACGTGTTATCGCGTATTAGGTGTGGCTCATAGTCTTTATAAGCCTATAGAAACACGCTTTAAAGATTATATTGCTGTACCAAAAACTAATGGTTACCAATCGCTTCATACTTCATTAGTTGGCCCACACGGAATACCTGTTGAGATTCAGATTCGTACTCACGATATGGATCAGATGGCCGACAAAGGTGTAGCGGCGCACTGGATGTATAAAAAATCAGGTGATGGTGCAGGTAATACTTCGCAGCAACGTGCTCGCCAATGGATGCAAAGCTTATTAGAGCTTCAGCAAAGTGCGGGTTCATCGTTTGAATTTATTGAAAACGTAAAAACCGAGCTATTCCCAGAAGAAATTTACGTATTTACACCTGATGGTCGTATTGTTGAGCTACCAATGGGCGCTACCGCAGTCGATTTTGCGTATGCTGTTCATACTGATGTAGGCAACACTTGTGTAGGCGCTCGCGTTAATCGCAAGCCACATCCTTTAAGTAGGCCATTAGATACAGGGCAAACCATAGAGATAATAACAAGCTCAGGTGCCCACCCTAATGCAACATGGCTAAACTTTATTGTTACTGGTAAAGCACGCTTAGGTGTTCGTAATTACCTTAGAAGCCAGCATCATGAAGAGGCTATGCTTTTAGGACGTCGTTTACTTGATTCAGCATTAGGCGAAAACAAATTAGATAGCATTGCTGATGAAAATATAGCGAGAGTACTTGAAGAGCACGAACTAACTACGCTTCTTGAATTACTTGTAGAAATTGGCTCTGGTAACTTAATGAGTATGTTAATTGCCAAGCGCTTATTGCAAAATGACAATGACGATTTAACTGATATAACAAGCCAAGCTAAAGCGACCATTATTGGTACTGAAGGCATGTTAGTGAATTACTCTAAGTGTTGCCGACCTGTACCAGGCGATGCTATTACGGCTCATATAAGCCAAGGTAAAGGTCTGACCGTTCACCGCCAAGAATGTAAAAACATCCGTGGCTGGGAAAATGAGCGCTCTAAATACTTAGTTGTAAAATGGGACGATAACCCAGAGAAAGAATATATTGCAGCTCTGAGAGTTGAAATTATTAATCATCAAGGAGCTCTGGCTAAATTAACCAATGTTGTTACTACAACCCAAGCCAATATTGTCGAAATTACCACCGATGAAAAAGAAAGTAATTTATACGTGATAGATTTAGGGGTTACCGTTAAAAACCGTATCCACGTTGCTAACATTATGCGCCGCATTCGCGTTATGCCTGATGTACAAAAAGTCTATCGTAAAAAATAAAATAGGAAGCACATGAATAAAGCATTTATCTCTACCGACAAAGCACCCGCAGCTATTGGCACTTATAGCCAAGCAGTTAAAGTAGGTACCGCTGTTTATTTATCTGGTCAAATTCCACTAGTTCCAGAAACGATGGAAATGATTTCAGAAGATTTTAGCGAGCAAACGCATCAGGTATTTAAAAATATTGCTGCGGTATGTGAAGAAGCAGGCGGAAAAATTCACGATTTAGTTAAAATCAATATTTACCTAACTGATCTATCTAACTTCGCCACTGTAAATGAAGTGATGAGCCAATACTTTAAACAACCTTACCCAGCGAGAGCTGCATTAGGTGTTCGTGCACTACCAAAAGGTGCACAAGTTGAAATAGACGGGATAATGGAATTACCTTCTACCAATTAAGTATTGCAGGCTATAGAGCTTCTCTATAGCCTTTATTTTTTCTTTGTACTTCGCTTTTTCTGACTTCTTGACTCAAAAGTAAATTTCTAGCAATCTATAGTTGTATTTTTATAAATAAACTCAACTAAAGTAGTGAAAAAGGATTAACTCGTGTTTAAGCTTTCCCATAATGGAAATGTTGTACTTAATGTAAAAGAGCATACTCCTCCCAGCGCTGCATTTATTTTAGGGGCTCTTGAAAAGTCTAGTTTTTGTGAGTGTAAAATCGATCATGAATCCATAAACGATTTTTTTAAAAATGAAACCTCTGAACAAATACTTGTTGTGGCAAGTAAACATGATGCTGCATTAAATGTAACCATCAGCGACGATAAAATGCTGGCTATTGGTGAACTAACGCTTGCCCAAGGTGGAAAGTTATTAAATTTAGAGGATGCAAAAAAACAGCTTGTTAAAGCCGGGATTGTTCGTGGCTATAAACAGGCATTTTTAGAACAATTACTGCAAAAGCAATTTGAGCATTCTGCAGGTACTGTAGTTAAAGGCGTATTAGCTAAGGGTAGGCTCCCAAGTGACGGTTTAGCTAGCAAATTAATTGCAACAGTAAAAACTTTAAAAGATCGTTTAAAAACACCCAAGCTCCAAGAAGATGGCAGTGTGGATATGCGTGACTTTGGTAAACTTGCAAGCGTAGAGCCTGGCTCTGTGCTTATTCGTCAACAACCAGCAACTCCCGGCAAAGAAGGCTTTACCGTAATAGGTGACATACTGCCCGCAAAGCCTGGAGAAAATAAACAATTAGTAGCAGGCGAAGGCACTGAAATATCAAAAATGAATCCGCTTGAGTTAGTCTCAACTATTGCAGGTGTCCCCGTTGAAATAAATAATGGTATGCGTGTAGATGATATTTTTACCATTTCAGACGTGAACGTAAAAAGCGGCCATATTGATTTTGAGGGCAGTGTTATCGTCACTCGCAATATAGAACCAGGTATGAAAGTAAACGCCAAAGGCGATATTACTATATTTGGTACCGTAGAATCAGGCGAGCTTACCGCGAGTGGAGATATAACAGTTAAGCAGGGTATTATTGGCCATCAAAAAGCTGATGAACAATCACTTTCTTGTAAACTAGTTGCACAAGGTGATATTCATGTCTCTCATTCACAATATAGCTACCTAGAGGCGAATAATATATTTATTGAGCGCCAAACAAGCCACTGTGTAATGAAAGCCAAGCGTTTATTGCAAGTTGGTCAATCTGAGCTGCCCAAGGGGAAGATTTTCGGTGGTGAAATACTTGATGCAACTATGCTCATTGCTGGTGAAATAGGTAATGAATCTGGGGCCAAAATGATAATTAACTTGGCAGTATCAGCTACTGAAATAACGGCAAAGACCGATAGTTGTTTTAAAGATTTAGCTAAAACAGATGAGCAATTAGATACGCTTCAAGCCGCACTAGAAAAAACAAGTTTAGTCGCCGACATAGAAAAAAAGAATTTACTGATTAATAAAATTGGCGCAACCCAGCAGCATTATTGCCAACAATCCGAGCAATTAGAAAAACAACTTTCTAATTTAGAGCATGACTTACATAACCTACTTAACGACGCACGTTTTACTGCGAACTATATTCTACATTCTGGCGTAGAAATTCACATATTTAACAAAGTTTTTAAAACAACCCGTAATTATCCACCATGTACCGTTAAATTAGAAAATAATAAAATAGCAATTGAATTTAAAACGTCATAACCAAAGTGCTAGAAGCACTTTGGTTTTATTACTATAGTAAGTCACTTACCTCAGCATGTGTATGCTGCGGCCATACACCCACTTGCACTTGGCCAATATGCTGCTTTTGCAGCAATAGCATCGCTAGTCGCGACTGCCCTATTCCACCGCCAATTGTTTGCGGAAATTTACTTTGTAGTAGCGCTTTATGCCAATCAAACTCTAAGCGGTCTTCATCTCCAGTAGTACTTAACTGCGCTTTTAAAACCTCCGGACTTACACGTATACCCATTGATGATATTTCAAATGCATTTTCAAGCACTGGGTTCCATACCAAAATATCGCCATTTAAGCCCATGTATTGATCGCATGTTGGCGTAGACCAATCATCGTAATCTGGGGCTCTTACATCGTGAATTTTGCCATCTCCGAGTGCGCCACCAATACCAATTAAAAATACAGCACCATATTCTTGTGCAATGGCTTTTTCGCGTTGCTTAGCACTAAAATCAGGATACATTATACGTAGCTCTTCACTGTGCACAAACTTAATATCGTCCGGTAAAAATGGCGTTAAACCATAAGACTCGCTTACAAAAGCTTCCGTCTCTTTTATTCCTTTATAAATAGATTGAACAGTTTGCTTTAGTGTTGCCAGCGAACGTTCTGTCGTTTCGTTAATTACTTTTTCCCAATCCCACTGATCAACATATACAGAATGAATAGGACTTAATGAATCTTCATCTGGGCGCAAAGCCTTCATTTGAGTGTAAATACCCTCACCAACACTAAAGCCATAAGTTGCCAATGTTTTACGTTTCCACTTAGCCAGTGAATGCACCACTTCGTAGCGGCTATCTGTAATCGCTTTCACATTTACAGCAACTGCGTTTTCATGGCCGCTTAAGTTATCTTGCGTACCGTCGCCAACCTTAGCCAAAATTGGGGCTTGAACCTCAACCAGCCCAAGTTGGGTTTCTAGTTGTTGTGAAAAAAATTGCTTAACTTTACTTATTTGCTGCTGTTGCTGCACATAGTGTGAACTCATAATAATTGGCCTCATTCCCAGTTATTGCTACTTGCTTAATTGATAAAAAGCGATCTAATTAACGCCCTTAATGAAGTTAATGTAACGATTTAAAGGATTAATTCAACATCCCATAACAAAAATAGCTTTAATATATAAAAACCATCAATTAAATGGTATAAAAAGCATATATTCGATAATTTCATGAGAAAAATATAATGGAAAATTATTTAATCGATAATCTCGATAAACAGATACTTCATGCGTTAATGGCAAATGCCCGTACTGCGTACGCCGAATTAGCAAAAAGATTTAATGTAAGCGCAGGGACAATTCACGTAAGAATTGAAAAAATGAAGCAAGCAGGGATCATTACAGGCACCCAATTAACGATTAATACTAAACAGCTAGGCTACGATGTATGCTGCTTTATAGGTATTAATTTAAATAACGCACGTGATTACCCGCAAACGCTTATAAAGCTAGAAGCATTGGAGGAAGTGGTAGAGGCTTATTACACAACAGGTAACTACAGTATATTTATAAAGGTAATGACAAAGTCCATTGATCACTTACAAGATGTGCTGATTAATAAAATACAGGCAATAGAAGCCATTCAGTCAACAGAGACACTCATTTCTCTACAAAACCCAATTAGCCGTACGGTAATGCCTTAACTACAAAAATCTCGTATAATTGCCGAAAAAAGAGGATAACCATGCAGCAAACTCGCTATCAAAGAATCGAAGACGTACTTTCGCGCCGTCAAACAGACCTAACCGTGTGTTTAGAAGACGTGCACAAACACCATAACTTATCTGCAATAGTACGAAGTGCTGATGCGGTTGGTTGCCATCACGTACATGCTGTATGGCCTGAAAAGCAAAAATGGCTAACAAATAATACCTCAGGTGGCAGTAAAAACTGGCTAGAGACGCACTTACATAGAAATATTGATGATGCCGTTACTGCAATGCGTGAACGCAATCCAGAAATACAAATACTCGCGACTCATCTATCAGAAGATGCCGTTGATTTTAGAGAAGTAGATTACACCAAGCCAACGGCTATTATTGTTGGACAAGAAAAAACGGGGATATCAGAAAAAGCCCTAGAATATGCCGATCAAAATATTATTATTCCAATGCAAGGCATGGTGCAATCACTAAATGTTTCGGTTGCTGCTGCGCTAATATTGTTTGAAGCACAGCGCCAACGCGAGCTGGCTGGTTTATATAATAGAGATATGCTGAGCGCCGAAGTTAAGCACCCACTTTACTTTGAAGGCTGCCATCCTATTATCGCGAGGCAGTGTAAACAAAAAAAATTACCCTACCCCGCACTTGATGCAAACGGCGAAATAGTCGCTGACGAGCAATTTTGGCAAGCTTTAAAACATACTTGATGGGCTAAAGTTCTGTAAGTACACTTAGCCTACTCACAAATAATAAGATTGATACACTTTGTCTAAACCTAGCTTAAATCAATACCCAATTACAGAGCTCAAAGGGGTCGGCCCAAAAATGGCTGAGCGTTTGTTAAAGCTAGGTATTTTAACTGTGCAAGATATGCTTTTTCATTTGCCACTTCGCTATGAAGATCGCACTCGCTTATACGCGATTAGCGAGTTGTCACTTCACAGCCACGTAAGTGTTGAAGCAACAATTGAAACAAGCCAAATTACGTTTGGTAAAAGGCGCATGCTTGTTTGCCAAATCAATGACGGTACTGGCAGGCTAACACTACGATTTTTTAATTTTACCGCCGCACAAAAAAACGCATTTAGTGCAGGTAAAATAATACGTTGTTTTGGTGAAGTGCGCCGTGGCCGTGTTGGCTTTGAAATGAACCATCCTGAATACAGCATCAGCGATACCTCTAACGAGCAACCAGTAGCGACCACATTAACGCCCGTTTATTCAACAACCGAAGGTTTAAAGCAACTATCGATTAGGGCTTTAAGCGAGCAGGCTATTGATTTACTACATAAATACTCAGTAGAAGAACTACTGCCTTCACAGTGGCAGCCATCAAATATACCGCTAAGTGACGCCTTATTATTACTGCACCGCCCACCAAATGATGTTGATGTGACTGCATTAGAGCAAGGTACTCACCCTGCCCAACAGCGCCTTGTATTTGAGGAGTTACTTGCTCAAAACCTCAGCTTATTAAAAGTACGAGAGCAAGGGCAACAAGTTAAGGCCGTCGCATTAAATCCGGTAAACACATTAGAAAGCCAATTTTTAGAGCAACTTCCTTTTGCACCCACAAATGCGCAAAGCCGCGTAGTTGCTGAAATTAAAGGTGACATGCAACACGCGTATCCAATGATGCGTTTAGTACAAGGCGATGTAGGCTCAGGTAAAACCCTAGTAGCAGCACTTAGTGCACTAACAGCCATTGCGCAGGGCTTTCAAGTAGCTTTAATGGCTCCTACTGAAATTTTATCAGAGCAACATGGCGTTAATTTTACAACGTGGTTTAATCAACTAGGTATAACCGTTGCTTGGCTTGGCGGTAAAACAAAAGGCAAAGAGCGCGTAGCAACACTTGAAAAAATAGCCTCCGGTGAGGCGCAAATGATTGTAGGTACTCACGCTTTATTTCAAGATGAAGTTAAGTTTAATAACTTAGTGCTTATCGTTATTGATGAACAACACCGCTTTGGTGTCCACCAGCGTTTATCACTGCGCGAAAAGGGTAAGTTTGGTGATTGTTACCCTCATCAACTAGTTATGACCGCAACACCTATCCCACGTACGCTCGCTATGACCGCCTATGCCGACTTAGAAACCTCTGTGATTGACGAGCTACCTCCTGGGCGTACGCCAATTACAACAGTGGCACTTCCTGATACTCGCAGGGACGATATTATTGCTCGCGTTAAATTAGCGTGTAACGAGCAAGGCCGCCAAGTTTATTGGGTGTGTACACTTATTGATGAATCTGAAGTACTGCAATGCCAAGCCGCCGAAGACAGTGCACTACAGTTAAAAGAAGCGCTACCAGAGCTAAACGTAGGTTTAGTACATGGGCGAATGAAATCAGCTGAAAAACAAGCCATTATGAGCGAGTTTAAAGCAGGTAATATACATGTTTTGGTTGCCACTACGGTTATTGAAGTTGGTGTAGATGTCCCTAATGCGAGCTTAATCATTATAGAAAACCCTGAGCGCTTAGGCTTAGCACAGCTGCATCAGTTACGTGGGCGAGTTGGCCGTGGCGCTACTGCATCGCATTGCGTGCTTTTATACCATGCGCCGCTGTCTCATACCGCTCAAAAGCGATTAGGCGTACTACGCGATAGTAACGATGGTTTTGTAATAGCAGAGCGCGATTTAGAAATTCGTGGCCCTGGTGAAGTGCTCGGTACAAAACAAACAGGGTTAGCCGAGTTTAAAATTGCCGATCTTACCCGTGATAAGCACATACTTAATCAAGTAAGACCGATTGCACAGCAAATGCTTAAGCAACACCCAGAGGTTGTTGACCCACTAATTCAACGCTGGTTGGGTAACAAGCAAAATTACGCGCAAGCGTAACCACTCTATTTTCGATACTTTTGAGTTTACTAAGTTAATTTACTAAATTAGCTTACAAAGGATATAAAAAAGCTAGCCCTAAACAATATAGAGCTGACTACTGATATCTAAGCTAAGCAGCATAAAAGCGATTAGCGCCTTTTACTGCTCTTAGTTAAATTTAAGCTTTGTTAAGCTCAAAAATAAGCGATGTTTGCGGGAATGATATTGGCATTTGTAAACCAAACTGCATTAGCGCTTCACCTGTAAATGTTTGACCATTTACCGCAGCAATAGAAGATGGGCGATACTCGTCAAATTTTACCGGCCACACTAAATTAAGTGTGTACTGCGCATCGGCATCTAGGCCAACAAAACGAAGCTTATTAGGCGCTGTACGCGGTGTTTCGCGAACGCTGTTATAGGCAAATAACGCTTTTGTTTTTTGCTCATCGATTAAACCAAAGTTAATTGATAAATCGTCGCTATCTAGGCGGTATAAATCGGCGCTATGAATAAACTCACGATGCTCTTTGTGTAGTGCTATTGCCGCTTTAAGTGCATTGTATTCGTGATCGTTCAGTTCACGTGGGTCCATTTCGATTCCCATGTGGCCAAACATTGATACCGCAGCACGCATTTCAATACTTACATTACGCCCTGTGATATGACAATCACGTGGGCCTACGTGTGCCCCCATAACCGACGATGGGAAAAAGAACGAACATCCACGCTGTATTTCAAGGCGATCAAGCGCATCGTTTGAATCTGACGTCCATACACGGTCTGTGTGTGCAAGTACGCCGTAATCTACACGTGCACCACCTGACGAACAGCTTTCTATTTCAAGCCCTGGATGCGCCGCTTTAATACGATCAATTAAACGATAAAGTGCCAATGTTTGCTGGTGCACAGCAGGCTTACCATCAAAATTACCCGCATGGTTAATATCGCGGTTCATATCCCATTTAATGTACTTAATAGTTGGGTATTCAACTAAAATATCGTCAATCGCTTTGTATAGGTACTCAACAACCTCAGAGCGGGTTAAATCAAGTACTAGCTGATTTCTAAAGCTTAACTGTTCGTTGTTTTCAGATCCTAAAACCCAATCAGGATGCGCACGGTATAAATCGCTATCAGGGTTGACCATTTCTGGTTCAAACCAAATACCAAACTCCATACCTAAGCTATTCACATGATCAATAACTGGTGATAAACCATCGGGGTAAATTTTGTAATCTACTGTCCAATCACCTAAACCAGCGTTATCGCCACGGCGGCCTTTAAACCAACCATCATCAAGTACAAAACGTTCAATACCTAACGGCGCTACTTTGTCGGCTAGCTGCTTAAGCGTGTCTACGTCGTGATCAAAGTAAATGCCTTCCCATGTGTTGTAATGCACAGGACGCGTTTTTTCACGCTGTGCTTGGCTAAGTAAATTAGCTTTAACAAAACGATGAAAATTACGAGAAAGCGCACTAAAGCCTTCACTCGAAAACGAGCCATAAATGCTCGGGCTTTGATACGTTTGACCTTTAGCAAGCGTAAGCTCACCAGGAAGTAATAGCTCACCCATTTGCACGTAACGACGACCTTCAGCTAGAAGCTCTGCGCGTAGTTTATTGTTGCCGCTCCAACCTAAATGAAAGCCGTAACATTCGCCGTGCTGCTCGCCTGCATTTTCGTTATGCACTAATAAACCAGGAAATACATCGTGTGATGTTTTGCCTTTACGGTTTTCACGAACAAAACTGCCTAAGACTAAATCAACCGATTGACGCTGGAATTCGTTTGACCAACGACCTTCAAAGCTCACTATTTTGCTTACGCTATCTGGCAATTGAAATGTTGGCGCGGCGCAAAAATTAACGCCCAGTGGTGAGCCGCCTAAATTAGTTAATACAGTATGTGCACTAAGTACGTCAGTGCTTTTATCAAGTGTAATGCTGTGCACGACTTCAATACCACGAAGCTTATCTACGCTTACAAATTCAAGTGTTGCGGCTGAAGGCTGACGAACTTCTTGAAGTTGTGGCCCTACTGACCATGCGATTGAATCATTTACTAGCTCAAGCCCTGGCGCACCAGTAAAGCCTTCGCCTAATAACGGAGATAGAGAAATAGGCGCTTCTTCAACCACGGCACATTTTACTTCTTGACGCGTAGCAAGCTGAGTTAGCATTGTTTCTGTTGTTTGCTCAGATAGGCGTTTACCAAAGTACAGTAACGCCGGTGTTTTGCTCTGGCAGTCGAAAATAACGGTGCTGTTTACACTGTCTAATCGATAAAATGATTTAGTGTCGGCCATGATTTTCCTATCCTCTTGTTCATTGTGTGAGTTATAAATATAACGAAAATTAGTAAGCTACACTATGTACTAAATGTATCTCTTTGCTTGAGCCACAATCTATCAGACAGTGACATTCAATAATAATAGTATATATCATATAAATTAGGTTTTGATAGTCTTTACATCGCAAATAGTCAGATAAACTCACTGGAAGTACCACTGTAATAAAAAGTATTAAACTAACCTTCGCTTTGAAGTTCTCATGTTGCTTTTAATACATATAAAAAATCGGCCAGAGTTCCCCCATGACCGATTTTGTCAGCTTAAACTATTTATACGTTATTTTTGTACTTGTGCTTGGCCTGCGTCATCAAGTGCTGGTGTTTTACCTGCCCACTGTGCATTTAAACCAAATACCACTTTATTTACTATCAATGCAAAAGCGACACATACAATCAGTGTAATTGGCATTAAGTGAATGTAATGAATGTCAGTATGCAGTGGTGAGTTTGCAAATGTAAGCATGCCGTACATTACAACACCTAAAATTACTGCTGCAATACCCGCTCGTGCATCAACATTTTTAAATAATAAGCCCACTACAAAAATTGAGAATATAGGCATACTTAATAAGCCATTTAATTGCTGTAGTAAGTTAATAATACTGTCTGCTTGCTGGTAAATTGGTACAAGTACCAGTGTTAAGCTTGTTAGTAGCAATGTTACGTAACCACTTAGCTTTACAACACTTGGCTCTTTATTAAAGTACGCTTCGTGAATGTCACACACATATAGTGCTGTAGCTGAATTTAATAAGCTGTTGTAAGTTGAGAGTACAGCTGCTGCCATTGCCGCTGCGAACACACCGGTTAACCATGCTGGCATTACATCACCCACAATTCGACCATAAGCCGCGTCGCCAATATCGCCATAAAGTTTAAACGAAATAATACCCGGTAATACCACAATTGCAGGGACGATTAAAAAACGAATACCCGCAGCTGCAAATATACCTTTTTGCGCTTCTTTAACATTAGGTGCTGCCATTGCTCGCTGTGTGATTGTTTGGTTAGTACCCCAGTAATACATTTGAATAAAGATCATACCGGTTAAAAGTGTCGGCCACGGAATAGGTGAGTCAGCATCGCCTATGAGTGTTAAGCGCTCCTCAGGAATACCCGTAAAGTCATAATCAATAGCATTAAGTGCTAAAAATACGACTAAAACAGCCATGCCTAGTACAAGTATGCCATTGTAGGTATCCGATACAGCAACTGCTCGCAGACCGCCAAAAAACGCATAAACAGCACCAATAATAGCAAATGCGGTGGCGATATACATTAGCGGAATATCAACCTTAAACATGGTTTGCATAAATAGCGCGCCAGAATAAATAACCGCTGGCATATAAATAAGTGCATTACCTAAAAAGAATAAACCACCAATAACAGCGCGAATATGTTTGTTGTTATAGCGTTTTTCTAAAAGCTCTGTGGTCGTTGTACAGTTGTATTTGTAATAAACAGGAATGAACACTTTGGCTAAAATAATCAAACCTATAATTGCTGCAAGCTCCCACCAAACCAGTAAAGCCATTTGGTTACCATTCATGCCTACAAGCTGATCAGTACTTAAATTAGTAAGTGTTATTGAACCTGCAACAAACATCCAAGTAAGACCACCGCCTGCTAAAAAATACTCTTTGGTTTGGCTTTGTCCGTTATTGCGATTTTGGCCTCGGCATTTCCAATAAGTAAGGCCACCAATTAAAGCGGTGACAAAAACAAAAACCACCAGCTGTAAAATGTTATCTGACATGTGTGTGTCTCCTGCGCGTTATGCGCAATGTCTGTGTAATAAAAAATGCACGCTACAGCGCGTGCGCATCTCGACTTAGTTCTAACTTAATCTGCTTTAAAGGCATAAGTTCGGGACGTTGGTTATGCAGCTTTACCAATGCATTTAACTGAAACAGTGAAATAAGCATGCTGTTAAGCACACTCAAGTAACCCTGCTTTTGTAGTTCTGCAACGGTATTGCTATTTAATGTTTGCAGTTTGTCTTCATCAACGGTGCTCAAACCTTGAATAGTTTGGGTTTCGCCTTGTTCAAACTGCAATACAATATCTATGTTTTTAATGAGCCCTAACCGAGTAATTTCTTGGGTAAATTGATACGTTTGATAGTCATTTTTTAAGTCGCTTTCTAACAGTTTTTGCTGTGCACTTAAAAATAAACTCGGGTTACCTTTAGCATCAAATAGTGCCTCACCTTGCTGCGTGTTTACGGCTGAGCTTTGATCATCAATCGCGATAAAATAATCGCTACTATTTGCTTCTCGGGTCATTAAATAAAGAGGCTGGGTTTGCATACATACCGGCGTGTAAAGTGCCTGCCATTGGTTGTTATTAACCAATAAACTTTGACCTGCACTAAAGCTGGTTAACGCTGATACGGTATAACTACCATTTTGTGTATTACGTGCTAAAAAAATAGGTAAGTCGCAGGCTGCTTTTGCTATTTCATTTGCTCTTAAATTAACTAAATGCTGCGTTTTTGCATATTCAACGGCTGCATTGGGGTTAATTTTTAATGTTTGGTGTTTGGTGTTTACTAGTCCACTAATAGCCATAGTTACACATCCTTAAACTGGGTTAGCTGCTAACCACTGCTCTATAAAAGCACGGTGAGGCGGCAAAGTTTGCAACATCTGCTGTGTAAGCTGGCTGTTACGTTCAATTATTTGTTTGGCTTGCACATGCTGTGAATACAAATATGCTTGTTTAGTAAAGTCAGGCTTAAAGCCCATACCGTACAAAACATACTGATAACTGGCGGCAGGGAATAACTCTAATGCGCCATGAAAATCTTGAATAAGCGGGCCACGGCTTCCCCAAAGAAGTAAATCTTCTTGCAGGGTTTGTGGGATAGTATCGGGCTGTACATGTGCTTGCCAGTAAGGTTCTGGGCGCTTGGTTAGCATGTAATGCAGCTTTAAAAAGTCGATAATACGCTGCCAGCGGTAATCCATCTGCTCGTTAAAGCGTTTAGCTACAATAGGCATTACTTGTGTGTCTGCTGGCATGTGCTCTGCTACAAAGCGTGCTGAAATTTCAACAAGCATAATAGCGGTTGCTTCAAGCGGCTCTACAAACCCTGCCGACATACCAATGGCAACACAATTTTTATGCCAAAACTTCTCACGGTATCCTGATTCAAAACTAATTTTACGGGCAGTTAAACCGTTTGCTGCATCGCCTAAATAGTCTCTTAGGTTTTGCTCTGCTTCATCGTCTGATAAAAATTTGCTTGAATAAACATGCCCTACACCTCGGCGGTGCGTTAAACCTATATCCCAAATCCATCCAGCGTTTTGCGCTGTTGCTATGGTATGGCTGGCAAGAAGCTGCTCGTTTTCATTGTAAGGGACTTGCATAGCCAATGCGCTGTCGTTAAATAGCACGTGGTCCATTTTTTTAAACGGTACGTTGAGCGCTTGGCCTAATAACAATGATGAAAAACCAGTACAGTCTATAAATAAGTCGGCGTTTATAGTGCGGGTTTGATCTTTTAGAGTAAGCTCATTTATTGCACCCTCGTCATCAAGCTTTACTTGATCAACAGTACCAATAATATGCTCTACGCCAAGCTTACTTTTACAATGCTGTTTAAGCATTTCTGCAAAAGCGCCGGCATCTAAGTGATAAGCGTAATTACAATTACCTTGATATTCACCTTGCGCTATACCTCTTGGGGCTAAGCTTGCTTCGCAAATATCATGTTGAAAATTAGTTTGCTGTGCAAAGTCTGCAACATTATCTAAATATGGGGCTAAATCTATACGGCCGTAGCCTAGCGGTACAGTAAATGGATGGTAGTAAAAGTCATTATTGCCATGAGTCCAATTTACAAACTTCCCGCCTTGTTTGAAGGTAGCATTACAGGCTTTAAACACATCGACTTCACGCAAGCCTATTTGCTGAAGTGTGTTTTTCATCGTGGGCCAGGTACCTTCACCTACGCCAATAGTTGGAATGTCTGACGATTCAACCAACATCACTTTTAAGCCGTCACCATTTTGACCTTGGTGATACGAAGCTATAATTGCAGCGCTCAGCCATCCTGCTGTACCACCGCCAACTACCGCTACTGTTTTTATTGCTTTATTCATAATGGACTACTCTTTGAGTATTTTTGATAACGTTTTATACAACAAATGCCCGTTAGGGCATTTTGATTTAATGTGTATTCATTTTAGCCAATTAGGTTAACTAATATACATTACTGCTAAATTAACCTAATTGGTATTAGCACCTTGGTGCTGTAATGAAAACTAATAGGCGAAAAATACGCCTCCATCATTAATTAAAACGATCCGCGAATACCAAACGCGTAACGTGAGCCATTATCTTCTACTGAATAGATTTGGTTAGCAAAACGACCTGTTTGTACTAGCTCTTCTTCAGTAATATTGATGCCTTCCGCAAAAATAGTGAAGTTTTCGTTAATATCGTAACTTGCACTAATATCCCACTGACCGTAAGTTTCTACGTTAACTGGTTCACCGTTAAAGCCGTTATCAACTAAGCGTAAAAAGCCTTCACGGTTGTTAAATGCAACACGTGCTTGCCAGTTTTCTTGCTCATAGAAAAATATTAAGTTTTGTGAATCCCCTAAACCTTCAAGTGCAAATGTTTGTGTAGTATCGTCACCCACACTAATGTCGCTATTCACAACAGTTGCATTGGCAATAAAACCAAAGCCATTTTCAAACATGTGAGTAACACCGACTTCAAAACCGGTTACAGTTGCAGACTCACCATTTTGAGGACGACTTGCAGTGTAAACTTCTGAGCTACCAATAAGTTCGTCATCTGTTTGGTCTGTACATGTAGTACACGCAAAATCAGGACCTGAACGGTCAGACATTTCGTATGTTTCTGCACCTGTTAGGGTAACAATAAAGTCATCTACTTCTTTACTAAATACTGCAAAGCTAAATAAGTTAGCATCGTTGTAGTACCACTCGTAAGAAATATCCCAGTTTTCAGACTGGAATGGTTTAAGTGCTGGGTTACCACCACTTGCCGTTAAATTTTGACGACGTGGCTCGTTAAAGTTTGTCGCAGGAGATAGCTGAGACATAGTTGGGCGAGTGATACTGTCGTACGCTGCAAAGCGTAAAATCATGTTGTCTTGCAGCTCTAACTTAACATTGAAAGACGGTAATAAGTTTGAGTAGCTAGTGCCTTGCTCGATGTTCGTTGCAGGCCCAAAAACATTCTGAAACAATGTTGCGTCAGATGTTGGTATTACATCGCTAATAAAGCTTTGTATTGCAGCAACTTCAATATCAGTTTCTGAGTAACGCGCGCCAAAGTTAACTGTTACAGGCATATCTGAAAGGTCAAAACCAAGCGTAAAGTCCATGTATAAGCTAGTGATGTCTTCGTTAATTGTGTAACGGTTATTTTGTAGTGTTGGCTCTACTGGGAAACCTTGATCGGCTAAGTAATCAAGCATTTTATCGCCATCGTAGCTATAAAATGTATCGATTAAACCAGGGAAGTAGTTACTCGCTGTATAAGCTTCAAAATCAATTGCATCAAGTGGTGCTTGTGTACCATAACCACAGAACTGACATTGACTACCAAAGATTTGAAAGCTTGATTTTTCACGTTCTTGGCGATAAGCACCAAAGTTAATGCGATCAACGGGGCCTTTATCTGGCACATATTCAAAATCGGCTTTTACTTCAGTAATTTCATCTTCATCTGTAAATTGATTACCAATTTCGTTGTAATGAAGTCGCGCTAGGCTTGGAGCTGGCAACGAACCATTTTCAAAACCATCATGCTGTACAGTAGGAATGCTGCCTGTACCGTCAAAAGTATAGCTATTGATAACACCTACAACGTTAAAGCGATCTCTACCCGCACGGTCGTTTTCGGCTGTTGAGCGAGATACGTCAAATTTTGCTTTTAATGACTCGTTGACTTGCCAGTCAACGTTAATACCAAATGCTTTATTAGTTACATCACGTGAGTTACGTGTGTGAGATACAAAGTCACTTGCCGGATCGCCACTTGGTGCGCCCAAACCCACTTCTTGGGAGAAAGTTAAAAGCGTGCCTGTTTCAGGATCAATTGTTGCGCTACCTACGCGGTCTGGTTCAAACCACGATGCTAAATCGCGTACTGTTGAATCAACTTCAAATTTTGAAATCATGCCATCAACAGTAATCGTAACATCGTCAGACGGTGCATATTGTAGTACTAAACTTGCGTTTGTTCGCTCACGGTCTTGCTCATCAACAACTTGATCCCAGTTACGTGGAATGTAGGCATTTTCAAACAATACACCATCCGTTGGATTAGAGATTGTTTGGCCACCGCGCCAACCAGCCGTTAAAATTTGGTTATTCTGAAGTTTACGTTGTTGATTAGTGATGGCAAAAAGCACACCTAGCTTGTCATCGTTAAACGTATTACTTATTAAGAATGATGTTGATGGAGATACTTCTTCAGAAAGGCTTTCGTACATACCTTTAACTGAACCTAAAATATGTAAACCGCCAAAATCAAAAGGACGTGCTGTAGTTACGTTAACCGTACCACCAATGCCGCCTTCTTGAAGCGTTGCTGTATTACTTTTATAAATATCAGCACCGGTGATTTGATCTGCAGCTAATACATCAAAGTTGAATTCACGCCCTGCACTGTCTGTCGCAATTTGACGACCATTAACAAGTACAGTATTAAATTGTGGACCAAAACCACGAATAGTTACCGCTTGGCCTTCACCACCACTACGGTCAATTGCTACACCTGTAATACGTTGCAGAGATTCTGCTACGTTTAAATCAGGAAATTTACCAAGATCTTCTGCTTTAATCCCGTCTGTAACAACATTAGATGCTTTTTTATCTAACATTGATGAACGTAAGCTGCTGCGGATACCCGTTACTGCGATAACTTCAACATCTTCATTTACTACTGTAGGCGTATTGCCTTCAGCGCCTTGAGCTGCAACGTTTCCGCTTGCCAATATGCCAGTAATAGCAATACTGATCGCGGTTTTCTTGTTGAACGATAACTTATTGTTAATTATCATTTTTTAAAAACTCCTGATTGTGTGTAGTCGTTGTGTCGTTGTGGTAGTGCATATAGTTTCAAATACTATTTATATTATAAATACTTTAAACCAGCAAAAAGTGCAACCTTTTCCTGAATTATGGATAGCATTTAATCACCGTATTTTTGCTTTTAATTTTCTTTAAATTAACATTTCAATGCTGTATTCACTCAGAAAAAGAGTAAATAATAACCTGTTCATAATCCTCTTCCGGTAATAAATTAGCTTTTGGAAAATTTTCACGATTTGGCGCATCTGGCCAATTTTGCGCTTCAAAACACAAAGCTTGCCGTGCTTTAAAAGGCGAACCAACAAAGTTTGCGGTATAAAGCTGCATGCCTGGCTGCGTACTTTTAAGGGTTAAACTAACGTTCGTGTGTGGCGAAGTTAATGTAGCCATCGTCTTTAAACTGCTGTCATCATTAAAAATATAGCAGTGATCAAAGCCATTTCCAGCTTCTAGTTGAGGATGAACGGCGCTTAAGGCCTCACCAACTTGAGCTGGCTTAGTAAAGTCAAAGCAGGTACCGGTGACTGATGCAGATTCATTAAGTGGAATACTAGTTGTATCAATAGGAAGATAGTAATTGGCATTAACTTGAACAAGGTGTTCATTAATTGATTCGCTACCATCAAGATTAAAATAGCAATGGTTAGTAAAGTTAACGAGCGTTTCTTTATTAGTTAGCGCTTTAAAGTGCAGAGTAAGCTCGCCGTTTTTAGCGCTAATCGTTTGCCAAACCTGCAACTCACCGGGGAAACCTTGTTCGCCGTCGGGCGAGCAATAATAAAGTTCAACTTCACTTTCAGTTTGTTTGGTTACTTGCCAAAGTACTTTATTAAAGCCTTTAACGCCGCCGTGCAGGCTATTAGGGCCGTTATTTGCTTCTAGTTGATACTGCGTACCAGATAAGTTAAAACGCCCCTTTGCAATGCGATTAGCGTATCGACCTACTGTAGCGCCAAGATAAAATGGGTTTTCAAGATAGTATTGAGGATCATCGACGCTAAGCGTCATTTCTTGTTCTTTAAATTTAATGCTTTTTATTATCGCGCCAAATGGCAAAATTTCAGCTGTTAAATTTTGACCATCACTGAGCTGAATAACTTGTAAAGGTTGGTTATTGGCAATAGATGTCACACGCATTCTCCAATCAAATTACCGAATTAACATTTCCTGTTATAACGGCGCAACAATATATAATATAAATAGTATATAACTAGCGCTTGTAACTCAATCTAAATGCGTTAAAAAATCACGACAAAAATTTACAGCTGCCATTATTATTTACATAAGGCGAGTAAATTAAATACTTATTGTTTTTACCCCCCCCAAAAAATCACACCTAATTAACTAACACATCAAAATAAATAAAAAGATAAATACAATCATAATCTTAAGAAAATCCAACCAATCGACATATGTTAAAGTTTTATTAAACCACTCTTTTATTTGGAAAATTTTCAGCCTTACTTTGTTTAGTTGATGTCTGCACCATTTAATCCAGCTTAATCGCTGCGTGTGCACTTTGTTTTTAGTATTTATAAACATTAACTGAGAGAAGAAAGGAATTATGATCCCATTTAGACTTAATAAACTGAGTATATTAGTTGGCGCTGTATCTGGCACATTCATATTAGCAAGCAGCCCTATACATGCAGCTCAAAGTGATAAAGTTCAGCAGGAAATGGAAGCGATCACGGTAACAGGCTACCGTTCTAACCTAGCCCGTAGTAAGGAACTCAAAAAAAATGCAATTGGCTCGCAAGACAGCATATTAGCTGAAGACATTGGCGAATTCCCTGATGCCAACTTAGCAGAGTCATTACAGCGTGTACCGGGTGTATCTATTTCGCGTGACTCAGGTGAAGGTCGTCAAATATCGCTACGTGGCTTAGGCCCTAATTTTACACGCACACGCTTAAATGGCATGGAAGCACTTTTTACAAGCGATTCAGGTATTGACCAACGTGGTGGTGCATCTCGCTCTCGAGATTTTGATTTCAGTATTTTTGCCTCAGAACTATTTAATCGCGTAGATGTTTATAAATCGTATGATGCGTCACTAGATGAAGGGGGTATTGCCGGTACTGTTGATTTACATACTGCAAAACCTTTTGATAATTCTGAAGAAGGGCTACAAGGTGCTGTAAGTGTAAAAGGTATTTATAATGATAGAACAGAGCATTCAGACCCTCGCTTTGCTGGTTTGTTATCAAATACTTGGGGGAATTTTGGTGCGCTCGTATCGGTTGCTTATTCTGAAGTAGATACAATTGAAGAAGGCTATCATGTGTGGTCTTGGAAACAAGCGAGCTTTGGTGATGATAATGTTGCAGATTCAGTTGATGCCGATATCAAAAACCGTTTGGTCAATGCCACGGGTAATGACCGTGTGTTTGTATCTCGCGCTAATAACATTGCATCTTGGGCTAATACACGTAAACGTACCGGTATTACCGCTGCATTTCAGTGGCAACCTTCTGATGCAATGTCTTTTGATTTAGATATTTTATACGGAAAGCTATCTAACGATCGCATTGAAAACCAATTATCAACAGCGGGCACACACGCATTTACTGGCGATGTGACGGCAAATCAGTTACTCGTTGATGCAGCTATTGAAGGTGACGATTTAGTATACGCCTCATTTGAAGGTCTTGATTTACGTACCGAGTCAAAAGTAAGTTTTGGCGAAACTGATTTTCACCAAATATCACTCAGTGGTAATTTTGAACTAACCGATAAACTATACATGACAACCATGTTTGGTTTATCAAAATCTACTTTTGAGCAACCTATAAACGATAAAGTTTTTAGTGAATCTGTCGACCATGCGTTTTCTGTTGATTGGCGCAATGCTAAATATGGTCAAAATACTTACGACTTCGATATTACCGACATTGACCAGTGGGCATTAATGCGAACTGATGTCCGTGAAGATGAAATAAGCAATGAATACAACACGTATCAAGTTGATTTTAATTACGAACTTAGTGATGTTCATTCATTTAAGTTTGGTCTTCAGTCTAAAAACTATCAATCAGATGGCTTTGAACGCAGAGACCGTGTTGATTGGGAAAATGACCCAAATTCACCTGAAGCTGTTTTTCAAATAACAAATATCCCAATTTTACATGACTATGTTATTGCAAATAACCAAGCAACTTTTGAGCGTGTTGTTGCAACAGGTTTAATTTCTCGCGAGTTAGATGCCTCTCATAATCGCCCTGGTACTGTATATCAAATTGAAGAAGATACTATTGGGGTTTATGCACAGTATTTATGGAACACCGAAATAAGTAACTTCCCAATTAGAGGTAACTTAGGCTTACGTTGGTACGAAACCGAACAAACATCGAGCGGGGAAGTTAATACTGGAGTAGGTTTTGAGCAAATTGAATTTAGTAAAACCTATTCCGATTTACTACCAAGCTTAAATGTTGTTACTGATATTTCTGATAATTGGTTAGTACGCTTTGGTGCAAATCGCAATATTTCTCGACCAAACTTAGATCAACTAAAAGCCGCAGGACAAGTGGGTGTTGCAGATCAATTTATCAGTGCTGGTAACCCTAATTTAGAGCGTTTTGTCGCTGATTCATTCGAAACATCATTTGAGTTTTATGGTGATTCGTCAAGCTTGGCTATTGCATTATTCCATAAAGATATGGAGTCATTTATTGTCCAGCAATCAGTGACCCTACCTTATGAGCAAACGGGTTACCCTCTAGAGTTTTTAGATTTTGACCCGCGCGTAAATGCGCAATCTGAGTTTACCGTTTCACAACCTATAAATGGTGATTCTACAGATGTCACTGGTTTAGAAATTGCGTTTCAAATGGACTTTTATTTTTTACCAGAACCATTTAATTACTTAGGAATGCTCGGTAATGTAACCATTGCTGATGGCGAAACTATTTTATTTAACGAAGGTGAGCGCATCAGCGTTACTCCTCCTGGCTTATCTGAATTGTCTCACAATTTTACCCTTTATTATGAAACACCGCGTTGGGGCATGCGTGTATCGAGCTCTTATCGTGATGAGTACATTACAGGCGAAGGCTCAGAGCAAAACATTGTTGCAGGATACGATGAAACAACGTTTGTTGATTTTAAATCGTTCATGAATATTACAGAACAAGTAAAAATAACCTTTGAAGCAACGAACTTAACCGACGAAGCGATTCGACAATTCCTCGATCACAGAACCCAATCCTACTCACAAAGTGGCCGTAATTTTGCGTTAGGTATGTCGTATAAATTTTAGCTCTCACCTCTAAACTGGCTGCTTTTGCAGCCAGTAATTCCATAAGGAAAGGTATAACGATGAATAAAACAATTATAGCGGTGTCAATAATATGCAGCTTAACAACTGCAAAATACTGTGTAGCCAATGATTTTCATACGCAACCGAAGCTAAATAACCCCATTTCACAAGTGCTTAATTCTTTGGGTAGTAATTGCCAAGATTTTAAAGTAGATACACAAAGTGATCACGTATTTGAAATTAGTGATCATCACCAAGCATTCGAACTATCTCATAAATGGAGTAATGGCTCCCATACTGCTTTTATTGCACATTCAGAAACAAGTAGTGGTGATTTAGGTCAAATATTAACATTTAATGCAAGCAGTAATGCATTCAACAGCAATGATGAGATTAGTAGCAATAGCACATTAGCTCTACGCGATAAAATACGTATTTCTGAGCAACATCCATCTGGTATAGCCTGGCTTCCCGCTCCAAACAATGAAGATGAGGGCTATTTATTTATTGCCTCTGAAAACGAAATAAAAGTACGTGTCAGAAAATTTAATGCGACAACTGATTTAGGGCAAGCCGCTGAATTACAACAAACAGAGTTAAATAAAATTACCGATGTATGGCTTGCTCAAATAGATAACACAACATGGTTAATACTCCATCATATGGGAGAAGCTAAAGGGGTCGCTTATAAAGCTGATTCTGAGCGCTTATTTCAATACAACACGCCACAAGAGGGCATTATAGATATAACTGCTTTTGAGCGAGTAAACACCTATAACACAGCAAAAAATACTTACTGTAACAGTGTTGGTCAAAATGCACAGCTAGTCCAAGACAGTAACAATAATTGGTTTGTCGTTCATTCTTATACCGGTGGTACTGTTTGCGGCGCTAACATTGGCGATAATCATGTGAATGCTTATCCGGTAAGTTTTAATAACAACACAGCTTTCAGCGTATCTACGTCAGCTCCTGCTGTGAAAACCATATTAGGCCGTGCCAATGGTCCAACAGATCCTGGCGCTGATGGTGCGAGCGGATTTAGAGTAAATGAGGGCGGGCAGTTAATTGCATATCTAGGTGCGCAATATGCTTATTCGTCTCTTTTTAATTGGAAATCTGCTTTGCGTGAATGTCGCTCAAGTAAATAAATTAACAGCTAGGTCACTATCTTTAGTTGCCTAGCCACTTAAATAAAAAGATAAAAGTTATGCAAAAATACACTGTTTCATTCCTCATTAATTTATTATTGCTTTTAGTTTGCTGCCCATCAATTGCTGCAAATGACACATTTACTTTAGGTGTTATTGCCGATTGCCAATATGCAGAACAAGCCAATAAAGGTACTCGACACTACACATCTTGCCCTCAAAAGTTCAGCACTGCCGTTGAGCAATTTAATCAACTGCCTTTATCGGGTGTATTACATTTAGGCGACTTTATCGACCGTGAATTTAAAAGTTTTACTCCGTTAAATACAATATCGTCATCGCTTAACGCTCCCCTTTATCATGTATTAGGAAACCATGAATTCTCGGTAGATGATAAGTTTAAAATGCGCATAACTAACACTTTAAATATGCCATCGCGCTACTACAGTTTTGAAATAAACAACTGGCTCTTTATCGCATTAGATGGCAACGATGTGAGCACTTACGCATGGCCTAAAAATAGTGAAAAACATCAACAAAATATGACCTTGTTTAACTCTCAATATAAAGGGCACGAAGATTGGAATGGCGCAATTGGTATAAAACAGCTTAAGTGGTTAGAAGAAAAGCTAAAAGTAGCGCAAGTAAAAGAACAACCTGTTGTACTACTGAGTCACTTCCCTATTTTTCCTGAGAACAACCATAACCTATGGAACGCGCAAGAAGTGCTAACCCTTATTAGCCAGTATTCAACCGTAAAAGCATGGTTTAATGGTCATAACCATGTAGGTAATTACGCAAAAAAAGACGGCATTCACTTTGTAACTTTTCATGCGATGCTTGATACCGATACAACTGCATTTAGCACTCTTGAATTTTCGCCAACCCAACTTAAAATTAATGGTCAAGGGAGGCAGCCTTCAATGGTTCTTCCCATTAAATAACCGCAATAAAACTAAGATAACCTATGGCTCTATATAATAACGCGTACAAGGAGAGGATTAGCGTGACTAGGGAACTTAGTCACGCATTTTTGGCACTTATGTAGCTATGCAATTGCTCAATAGCACTTTGCATTTGGCGGCTTATATCACCTAGGCTAAACCCTGTTGCCACTTTAATTTGTTGATATGTTTCACCATGAATACGACTACGTACTATAAGGTCTCGCTGCTTATCTGTAAGCGTATTCATCGCATCGGAAATATATTCAATTCGTAAATTCATGCTACATAGATCCTCAGGGCTACCTTGTGTACATAGTAGTTCATCAATATTATCGAGGGTGTCGTCTGACAAATATTGGGTATTTTTAAAACGAGAACGATAATTTAAACCAATGTTAATAGCTGAACGAAGCAGATAAGCTTTCGGAAACTCTATTTTATCAATATGCTGGTGCGACAACATATTACTAAATGCCTCCTGCACTAAATCCTCATGGTCGCTAAGGCTTGCCCCAAAAAAATCACGGACTCTACGGTTTAGTTCACTGTTGTGCTCGGTATATAATTTTTCAAAAAATGATTCGACAATCATAAAATGGCTTTAACAACCTCTTAATTAAAAAGTAAAAACAACTGTATTAGTTGTTGTATTTAAGAGGATTAATCTAGCATTCAATTATGCTAAGAATATGACAAACCAAGCGTTTGTCACTAAAAGGTCATTTATTAGCTAAGTTATGACTCAGCAGTAATGTGCTCGTTAAGCGCTGCTTTTTCGTCAATGCTAAGCGCTTGTTTTGATTTAGCAATAAAATCATACCTCACCATAACGGCCTTACCTATCGCACAGCATTTATCATGTTGCCATGCTTCTTGTCGAAGTGTGAAAGAGCTAGTGCCTATATGCTCTACAGAGGTTTTAACTGTCACTTCGTGGCCATAAAATAATTCGCCTACAAACGACACTTCAACTTTGGCAATAATCAATTTCCAATCATGCGGGTTTAAGTCCGGTGTAAAAAACTTAAAAATAGGTCCACGTGCGACTTCAAACCATACAGGGAGTACGGTATTGTTAATGTGTCCGAGTGCATCTGTTTCGCTAAAGCGCGGCATCACTTTTTCAATAAACATAAAAATCCAATAATAATTATATAAAGGTAAACCATGACGGACTTTATACGCGTTGTTGATAACGCATTAAGCGATGAGTTTTGCGATGAATTTATTACCACATTCGCGCAAAGCCCGCATGTAAAACAAGGGGTAACATCGGGCGGTGTCGACTTAAAGAAAAAAGACAGCCACGACCTACACTTAAATAGTCACCCTGAATATGCACAACAATTAAAACATATACAACAAACGACTGCACAGCATGTTTTTAAGTATGTTGAAGAGCATATTTTTATGATGATTGGGGCATTTAGCTTAAAGGTTTATCATCCAAAAACAGGTGAAGTAGTCGATTTAACCCAAGAGAATTTCGAAGAAGTGGGTAAACCGCAATTACCCGTTTTAGTTCAGCAAATTTTTAGACTCGGTAACATTCAAGCGCAAAAATACGAAGTAAACAAAGGTGGCTACCCTTACTGGCACAGTGAAGTTTATCCGCAGCTACAGCACAACGAAGCTTTGCATCGCGTGTTGTTATTTATGTTTTACTTAAACGATGTTGATGAAGGCGGTGAAACGGAGTTTTATTATCAAAACCGTAAAATCAGCCCTAAAAAAGGCACTATGGTAATAGCGCCTGGCTACTTTACGCATACTCATAGAGGCAATAAGCCAGTATCAAACGATAAGTATATTTTAACATCGTGGGTGTTGTTTAATCGTGCAGAACAAATATATGGTGCGCCAAAGAGTTAGCGCACCAAAACGATATGATTAACCTAGCAGTTCATCAAATAAATTAAACAACTGATCTAGTTCTTCAATGGTGTTGTAGTGCATACAACCAATGCGCACTACACCGCCTTTATCAAGCACATCTAATTGCTTGCACAAACCTTGCGCGTAAAAATTACCATCCCACACACAAATATGCTGCTTACCTAAAAATTCTGAAACGGCGCGTGGCTCAAGCCCTTCAAAAATTAAAGCAAAAGTAGGTGTACGCTCATTTAAGCGATCAAAGTCATCAATACCAAACAACTTAATGCGTGGGTAGTTTACCAAGCGCGTTAAAAAGTGCTCACTAAGCGCCATTTCGTGTTGTTTAGTTTTAGCAAAAGCTATGCTTAGCTTTTCGCGGCGTGAATGGCTATCGTCAAGTTCGCTAATTGCTGCAATGTAATCAACAGCTGCGATAAAACCCGCCATGGCTTCAAAGCTTTGTGTGCCGGTTTCCCAGCGGCCTGGTGCTACGTCTTTAGCTGGCTCAACTTTATAAGGTGTAAACCCGTCTAAATGTTCTTTTTTACCGTAAACCATACCTAAATGCGGGCCAAAAAACTTATATGCAGAGCAGGCTAAAAAGTCGCAATCAAGCGCTTGCACGTCTACAAGTTCGTGCGGTGCGTAATGTACGGCATCAACATAAACAAGTGCGCCTACAGCGTGAGCAAGCTCTACAATACGTTTAATATTATTAATTGAACCTGTGGTATTTGAAGCGTAAGTTACCGCTACAAGCTTAGTGTTGCTGTTTAATAAGCTTTCAAACTGCGCCATATCTAAGCTGCAATCTGCTTCGTTAATAAGCGCTGTATTTACCTTTACGCCTTTATCTTCTGCGGCTTGTTGCCACGACGATACATTTGAGAAATGATCGGCATTGGTTACAATTATTTCATCGCCAGCCTGCCAGTCACGTGAAATTGCACGGCTAAAGCTAAATGTTAGGCTGGTCATGTTTGGACCAAACACAATTTGTTGTGAGCTAGGTGCATTAAGTAAGTCAGCGGCGGCTTGGCGCGCATTAGCCATCAACTCAACCGTTTTATCACTAGAAAAAAACGCGCCACCTAGGTTCGAATTATAACGACCTAAATAAGCTGTCATCGCATTAAGCACCGATGTTGGTACCTGCGAGCCACCCGGTCCATCTAAGAATATTGGCGATTTACCATCAACGTTTTGCATTAATGCAGGAAACTGCTCACGTAATTGCGTTATGTTCATGCTTATTCCTTAAGACGTTAATACAAAACAATCCAGGTAACCTGGTTTGCTAGCATCAATTTTGTTCATAGGTGTTGCGTTGTGCCACACTTGACGGTCGTTTATTAATGCAAACATGCCGTCTTTTATTTCCATTTTAAAACAAGGCTCAGCTTGCTTGTTTTCGTATACAAGTAGCTCGCCGCCTTCTAAGTTCTCGTGAGAAACGCCGCATATACATACATGGTCAAAACCATCTTGATGCACGCCTTCTGGCGCTGCCGGCGTATCGCTGTTAATTGCAAGCATACGGAACTGATGTATTTCAATATCACGCTGCTCATCAATACCGGTAAGTTGGCGAAACTCATTTACAATGCTTTTCATGCCTTCTGACTCAAGTAAACTTTGCTCTAAGTTTTCGTAAGTACGCTCTACATTACCTTGAAAAGTATTAATTGAATCGTCTTGAACAAATGCTTTGGCTTGCTGTAGCTTTATTTCACCATCTTGCATTTTAACTACTGAGTAACGACGTTTACGAAAGGCGCCATCTGCATAAGGATTTGCAGGCAGGTTATCAAAAGAAGGCTTAACCAAATCAATATTTGCTTGGTTAACAAAACGTAGTTGCAGTAAATTCTGGTTGTTTAATGCTGTCATAAAATCTCGCCTAAAATAATGAGAATATTGATGAGGATTTTAATGCATTTTGATAGGATTTTTTGCGCGATTACTTACTTTAAAAGCAACTTAAGACTAGATTTAATACAATAATATAAAAAAAGAAGCATGAACTATCTAATATTTATTTTAGCCAATAAAAAACCCGCCTAAGCGGGTTTTTAAACAAACTCTAAAAATTATACAGCTTGTTGAATAATCACGTTGTCTGCTTTTTTAGTGTAAGCAGGCATGCGGTGGAAGTTCAAGTAACGGTATGTATCTGACGCCGTTGCATTGATCTTCGCAGCATATTCTTGGTACTCAGCGACTGTTGGTAATTTACCAATGATTGCAGCAATTGCAGCAAGCTCAGATGATGCTAAGAATACGTTTGCGCCATTACCTAAACGGTTAGGGAAGTTACGTGTAGAGGTAGACACAACCGTTGCTTTATCTGCAACACGTGCTTGGTTACCCATACATAGTGAACAACCTGGAGTTTCGATACGTGCGCCAACACGACCAAAAATACCATAGTAACCTTCTTCTGTAAGTTGGTCTTTGTCCATCTTAGTAGGTGGAGCAACCCAAAGCTGAGTCGGAAGTTGACCTTTAAAGCCATCAAGCAACTTACCAGCAGCACGGAAGTGACCAATGTTAGTCATACAAGAACCGATGAATACTTCATCAATTTTCTCGCCAGCAACATCAGAAAGAAGACGCGCATCATCAGGGTCATTTGGAGCACAAAGAACAGGTTCTTTAATCTCAGCTAAATCAATTTCAACGATATGCTTGTACTCTGCATCAGCGTCAGCTTCCATTAGTTCTGGGTTAGCTAACCAATCTTGCATTGCAGTAATACGACGTTCAATCGTACGTACATCACCGTAACCTTCAGAAATCATCCACTTAAGCATAACAATGTTTGATTCTAGGTATTCAGAGATAGACTCTTTAGATAACTTAACAGTACAACCTGCTGCCGAACGCTCTGCAGATGCATCTGATAATTCAAACGCTTGCTCAACAGTTAGGTGTTCAACGCCTTCAATTTCTAGTACGCGACCAGAGAATTCGTTAATTTTACCTTTTTTCTCAACTGTTAATAAACCTTGTTTGATACCGTAGTAAGGGATTGCATGAACAAGGTCACGTAGAGTGATACCTGGTTGCATTTCGCCTTTAAAACGAACCAAAATAGATTCAGGCATATCAAGCGGCATAACACCAGTTGCTGCTGCGAATGCTACTGCACCCGAACCTGCTGGGAATGAAATACCTAATGGGAAACGTGTATGTGAATCACCACCAGTACCTACGGTATCTGGTAATAACATACGGTTTAACCACGAGTGAATAATACCATCACCTGGACGAAGTGAAACACCGCCACGGTTCATGATGAAATCAGGAAGCGTATGGTGAGTGCTTACATCGATAGGCTTAGGATAAGCTGATGTATGACAGAATGACTGCATTGTTAAATCTGCAGAGAAACCTAAACATGCTAGATCTTTAAGTTCATCACGTGTCATAGGACCTGTTGTATCTTGCGAACCAACAGTTGTCATTTTAGGCTCACAGTACTGACCTGGGCGAATACCTGCAACGTTACATGCTTTACCAACCATTTTTTGCGCTAGTGTGAAGCCTTTATCAGAAACTTCTGTTGCTGTTGGTACTTTAAATGTATCAGTTGCACCTAAGCCAAGAGATGTACGCGCTTTATCAGTTAAACCACGACCGATAATTAGTGGAATACGACCACCAGCACGAACTTCATCTAAAATCACATCAGATTTAAGCTCAAAAGTAGAAATCACTTTATCAGTACCATGTTGCTTAACAACACCTTCGTACGGATAAATGTCGATTTGCTCGCCCATGTTGAGTTCATCAACATTTAATTCGATTGGTAATGCGCCTGAATCTTCCATTGTATTGAAGAAGATTGGAGCAATTTTATTACCTAAACATACACCGCCAACACGCTTGTTTGGTACAAACGGGATATCATCGCCCATAAACCAAAGTACAGAGTTAGTTGCAGACTTACGAGAAGAACCCGTACCAACAACATCACCTACGTAAGCAAGTGGTAAACCTTTAGTTTTTAATTCTTCAATCTGAGTAATTGGACCAACTTCGCCCGCTTTATCAGGTGTAATACCATCGCGTTCAATTTTTAGCATTGCTAAAGCATGAAGTGGGATATCTGGACGAGACCATGCATCTGGTGCAGGAGACAAGTCATCAGTATTTGTTTCGCCAGTTACTTTGAATACAGTAACTGAGATCTTTTCAGCAACAGCTGGCTTATTAGTAAACCATTCTGCATTTGCCCAAGACTCAATAATTTGCTTAGCGAATGTATTACCTGCTTTTGCTTTTTCTTCTACATCGTAGAACGCATCAAACATAAGTAATGTATTTGAAAGGCCTTTAACTACGATTGGTGCAAGTGTTTCGTCATCAAGTAGGTCAATCATTGGTGCGATATTGTAACCGCCCAACATTGTACCTAATAATTCTGCCGCTTTTTCTTTAGAAACAAGTGGAGAATTAGTTTCACCTTTAGCTACAGCTGCTAAGAAGCCCGCTTTAATATAAGCAGCATCATCAACACCTGCTGGTATACGCTGAATGAACAAATCTAAAATGAATTCTTCTTCACCTGCAGGTGGAGTTTTGATTAATTCAATAAGATCAGCAGTTTGCTGAGCATCTAATGGCGCTGGTACGATACCTAACGCGGCACGTTCTTCTACGTGTTTACGATATTCTTGTAGCACAATATTGCCCTCTTGGTGACGTGAAAGTATCCGGTAGCGCTTCAAGCGCAAATAAGTTACCCAATACTCATAGTATTCTAACGCGTAATTATAAAGCTTTTATGGATAGATGAAAATCCATCCAGTTACGCAACTGATTATACCGATTATAAATACTATGAATAGTGGTTGTAGTAAAAACTATTTTCATGAATACTTGTTAAGTAAGAATCATTACTATTTATAAGCATAACCACTTTAATACACGCATAAAAAAACCCAGCCTAAGCTGGGTTTTTACATATAAATAACTATTAACGCTTAACTTTTACTTTCTCTACTGTAGTTAATTGCGCTTCAACACGACGATTTTCTGCGTTTGCAGCGCGTGTGTTGGCTGAGTTTTTAAGGCGTGTTTCGCCGTAACCCACAGTAGAAATACGTGATTTCTCAATACCGTCTTTCGTTAATTCAGAAGCTACATCTTTAGCACGCTTTTCAGAAAGCGATTGATTATAAGTTGCATCACCAGGAGCAGAAGCATGGCCTTCTAATACTACAGTTACTTCACTGTTCTCTTTCATGAAATCAGCAACTTGCTTAATATCACCAAAAAATTCATTTGGTACATTAGCAGCGTCATGAGGGAAAGTTACTAATAACTTTACAGTTACTTCTTTATCTTCGTATACAGTACAACCTTTAGCATCAACAGCATCTACCATTGGTGTGTTAGCACACTCGTCGTTAGCGTCAATAACACCATCGTTATCACTGTCTAACGGAGCTGCAGCAACAGGTTCTGGAGCAGCCTGAACTGGCTCTGCTGGCGAAGAGTTCTGACCAAATAAGTAGTTAATACCTAATTTAGCACCTACGTCAGTGTAACCACGGTCAAGACCTTGGTATACAGATGTTTCAGCGTTAACAAATAAGCCATCTGTAATGAAATGTTGGTAACCAATACCTGCATTTAAGAACGTATTATCTGTAGCTACTTGCATTTCCTTAACACCGAATAAACCGTAGAAAGGGCCACCGCCAAAGTGGTAAAGAGCATCAATACCGTAACGTTCACCATCAACATCGTCACGATTACCATTTGGGATCGGAGCTGCTAAAAATGCGTTAAAATCCATATCAGCATACTCAAGGCGTGCGCTCCAGTAATCACTGAAACGGTAACCAACTTCAGCACCCCAACTTGCAGACTCATTAACTTCTAGGTCTTGGTACATGTTTAAATTTTTCCAAGATGCGTCGTAGTAATCACCAAACACACCAATGTAGAAACCTTCTTCTTTATCTGCAGCAAATGTAGATGCGCTAGTTGCAGCCAACGCGATTGCGATTGTAAGTGATTTTAATTTCATTGTTTTCTTCCCATTTTTAACAACTAATAAATTGTAGCTAATGAACTCTAGCTCAACCAGTTTTGTACAGATTACCTGAGCTTTTGTTAATCGATACTTAACGAAAAATAAAGTTTATAACTTTCTTCAATACGTAGTAACAACACATGATCACTTACTATAGACGAAATTAAAGTCTTGATATAAAAATAAGTATAGTAGCTATTGTAAATTAGTACTCAGTAAGAGATGTAGAGCAATTAAATTAAAAATACTCATAAATCATAGAAGATTGTTGGATCTTAATTCGGCGCATAATAACACCAGTGTTTATATTCCCCAACATGTGTGCTCACATATGATTAAAAATGACTCTTTTTAATCATATGGTTACATCACAATATAATAATTAAGTACCACAAAAAGTCTGGTAGTCATTATCATTTATCGGTGTAGCTTGAAATTCCGGTAGTTGCTCACTGTCAGAATACGGATTACCCGCTATTTTTATAAAACGTTGTAGTAACTCACTAGACCCTGCAGCATTATACTCTGCAATTATTTTTTCGATCACATGATTACGCGGTATTACACGAGGATTTGCCGCTCTCATTACTTCATAACTATTATCGTCGGTTAAGCTTACCCACTTAGCTCTCCATTCAATTAGCGACTCTGGTATTACTACTTCTTCTTTTAAGGATTCAGTAAGCGCATCGAAAGTATTGGTGTAGTCGAGCTGGTTATCTTTTAATAGTGTTAACAACTCTGCGATTAACTCGCCGCTACTATTACAAGATTCATTTAAACCCAGTTTTTGTGCCCACATAGCCGTAAACTCAGTATTAAATTGCTCAGCAAAACTATTAATAAATGGCGTCATTAGCGAAACAGCTTGCTCGTCATCATCACTAATAAGAGGTATTAAACTTTCAGCTAAGCGAGCACAGTTCCAATTTGCCATATTAGGCTGATTACCAAATGCATAACGCCCTTGTTTATCAATAGAGCTAAATACAGTATCAAAGTCAAAGCTGTTCATCATCGCACACGGACCGTAATCAATGGTTTCCCCGCTCACTAGCGTATTATCGGTATTCATTACTCCATGAATAAAACCAACACGCATCCAACTGATAACTAATTTAACTTGGTTTTTAATGACAGCCCCTAAAAATGCTAAATAACGCTGCGATCCTGTATCGGTTATTTCTGGGTAGTGTCGCTCTATAGCTAAATCGGCTAAATTTTTAAGCCCTTCAACATCGCCTTGCGTCGCTAAATATTGAAACGAGCCAACACGAATATGACTGGTTGCTAAACGAGTAACTATTGCGCCTGCTTGTGGTGGATTACGATAAACCGTTTCACCACTACCAACGACCGCTAAGCAACGTGTGGTTTTAATGCCTAGTGCATGCATTGCCTCGCTCATTACGTATTCACGAATAGCAGGACCAAGTGCGCAACGTCCATCTCCCCCTCTTGAGTAAGGAGTAGCACCAGAGCCTTTTAATTGAATATCCCACAACTGGTTTTTATCATCATTAATAGCGCCCAGTAAATGCGCTCGTCCATCACCTAAACGTGGTGAAAAATGCCCAAATTGGTGCCCAGAGTAACCAAGTGCTACTGCAGGAATAGCCTGTTTTTCGTTACCACTAAAAATATTGGCACGTAAGTCGTCAGCAACATTAATATTAAATTGTTTTGCTAAACCATCGTTCCACAGCAATAACTGAGGAGAGGCAACACTTGCAGGAAAATCTTCAATGGCAAAGTTTTCCGTAATGTCTGTGTATCTTGGCACTAATTTCATGATAGTTCCTATTATTGCTGGCTTATACCAACACGGTTATCGCCTACACCATAGGCCACAATTAAGCTTAGTTCTTGCATGCTTAAACCACTTTGCTTTTGCATTTCATTAAAAAAAGCTTGGGCTGCACTCAGTGACTTTTTAGTTTGTAAGCCACCGTCTATAATTTTATGAGCACGTAAGTAATTCTCTACATCGCGTGATAATAAAAAGGTATCTTTACCAAGTGCTCGCAGCGCATAAGGTCCTGTATTTCCGCCTAAACGCGAACCATGCTTTTTTAAATACGCCCATAAACCAATAATATCGTCTGTTGGCCAATTAGCGACAAACTGGCTAAAACTGCCATGCTCTTGTGCTATTTCGTGGATCATGTAAGCATTTTCGGTAATTGTTTTTACTTTTTTGTAGTTACGAACAATACGCTCATCCGTTGCTTTTTGTTCTAGCATATCGGGTGGCATCATTAATAATTTATCAACGCTAAAATCCCAAAAAACCTCTCTAAAGCCCGGCCACTTATTATTAATTACTGACCAATAAAAGCCGCTTTGAAATACTTTTCGAGTAAATTCTTCAAGCCAATCGTCGTCACTTAACGTGCTTAGTTGTTTTTTAGATAGCGGTTTTGCAAGTAATAACTTAAGCATTTTTTCAGAGCCTTTTCGCTCTACCGCTCGCTTATAAATATCGCTAAATTTTTCCATCTGATTAATGCCTTACTTCTACTATGGGGCTAGTGTACGAGAAAAGCACCCAATACGTAACCACCCCTCTTTTCGATGAATTAATCTGTATTTAGTAGCTTGACATCCAGATGGCTAAAATGCTTTAATCGCTGCAATTACCCTATTTAAATTGCACAGGCTTGTAAGTTTTTACTCTACAAACAGGTGCAAAGGGCTAGAAGAGGTGCGTTATTCAGGTAGTGTATGTTAGGAGCGCAAACTCCAGTGAACATACGTGAGGGGAATTAACGCCGAGAAGTAATCACTTTTGCGAGGTGTTTATTTCGGGCGACTAGGTTGAACCCTAGCGACTGTCACCAATAGCTGCTTATAAAAAGCAGCTTATTAGTTTGGTGGAGAGCTTCTGGTCTTAAATATTAAGGCCGTGCGCCCTATTATTTTAAGCCCATTCGCTCTTCGAATTATTAGTTCGAACGACGTTAATGCGGCTCCTTCCATAAAGCTTTTTTAACTCTTCGAATAATACCAATTGCATTAAATTAGTTATCGCTAAAATGATCACGTTTTTAATAAAATTGGTACAAATTATAAGTTCGTGAGAGATGATCAACAACTTCAATTTAAACGACTACTCATTGTGGACCGCGCTCGTTACGCCATTTGATCAACACGGCGATGTTGACTACAACACGTTAACCAAGCTGGTTAGCGATCAAGAAGCGGCACATAACGGTATTTTACTACTTGGCAGTACAGGCGAAGGTTTAGCACTAACGCTAAAAGAGCAACAAGCCATTGTTGAACACGTGTGCCAACTAAAACCAGCGGTACCATTAATGGTTGCTGTTGGCGGTAGTAATCTAAAGCAACAAATTGAGTGGGTTAACTACTGTAATAAACTACCTATTCATAGCTTTTTACTTGGCTCGCCGCTTTATGCAAAACCCGGTGCTATAGGTCAAACCCATTGGTTTGAAAGCCTACTTAATGCAAGCGCTCACCCGTGTATGCTTTATAACGTACCGGGTCGAAGTGCTATTAGCATTCCAACGGCAACAATTCAAAACCTACAAAACAATAAAAATTTATGGGCGTTAAAAGAAGCGAGCGGCAGCATTGCTCAGTTTGAGGCTTATCGACAAGCAGCGCCTAATTTAGCTATTTTTAGTGGCGACGATGCGCTAATGCCTTATTTTGCTCAAGCTGGTGCAAAAGGTTTAGTGTCAGTAGCTGCAAACGCATGGCCGGTGCAAACGCATGAATTTGTAAAGCGTAGTTTAAGCGGTCAATACCCTAATTTATTTGCTCAGTGGTCAAGCGCTATTAATAGCCTATTTGCTGTCGCAAACCCTATTCCCGTAAAGGTATTAATGCATTTGCAAGGGCGATTAACAAGCCCGCAATTGCGTCCACCTTTAACACACCTTGAGTTAACTCAAACCGATTGCATCACAACTGCAAACAACACCATTTTATCTTGGCATTAAACACAGGTTTTTATAATGAGCTGGTTAGAACTATTAAATAATTTAGAATCGGGCGCAGTACGCGCAGCATCACAAAACGAAAGCGGCCAATGGCAAGCTAACGTAGAAGTAAAACAAGGCATTTTAGAAGCCTTTAAAAATGGCACTAATACTGAGTTTGCAGGTGGCTTTGTTGATAAGCATAACCTAGCTCCGCAAGAATTTAGTACTGAAGATGGCGTACGTATGGTGCCAGGTGGCTCTAGTGTTCGCCGTGGTGCTTATGTTGCTAAAGGCACCATTATTATGCCACCAGCGTATGTAAACATTGGTGCATACATCGACGAAGGCACAATGGTTGATAGCCATGCATTAGTTGGTTCGTGTGCGCAAGTAGGTAAAAACGTACATTTAAGTGCTGCAGTGCAGCTTGGTGGTGTACTTGAGCCAATTGGTGCAAGCCCAGTCGTTGTAGAAGACGATGCTTTTATTGGTGCAGGCTGTATTATTGTTGAAGGCGTAGTCATTAAAAAAGGCGCAGTACTTGCCCCTGGCGTGCGTTTATCAGCGACTATTCCGGTATACGACTGCGTAAACGAGCGCCAACTTGATAAAGGCGAGCCAATCCCTGAGTACGCTATTGTAATACCAGGCTCTCGCCCTGCTTCAAACGAATGGGCGCGCGAGCAAGGCTTAAGTATGTCGTGTGCGTTAATTGTTAAATACCGCGACGAGAAAAGCGATGCATCGTTATTGCTTGAAGAGGTTTTACGATAATGAGTTTTTTGAGCACGCCTATCAAAGCCGCTGTAAATACAATTACACAACAACTTGATACACCTTTTTTTGTTTACGACTTAGATAAACTAAACACGCATCTTGCGCGTTTAGTTGCGCAAACCGACGTAAAACTATGGTACGCCGTTAAAGCAAATCCATTGTCTAAAATTATTCAAAGCTTAGACAACGCTGGTTTTAATTTTGACGTAGCAAGTAAAGGTGAGCTTGAGCAAGTACTAGCACAAGGTATTAGCTCACAGCGCGTGCTCAACACAGGGCCTGCAAAAAGCCCTAAACAAATTAAACACTTTATTGAGCGCGGCGTGCGTATATTCGTAGCCGAAAGCCTCAATCAAGTACATTGGTTAAACCAACAAGCACAATTACAAAATACGCAGTTACAAGTATTACTGCGAGTGCAATTACGCTGGCCTGAAGGTGAAAAAAACCCACTGGGCGGCGACAGCCTCACACCATTTGGTTTGGGTTGTGATGAGTGGCAAGCGCTCAATGTAACCGACTACCCTGCACTTAAGTTTGACGGCTTACATATTTTTCAGTGGGGCAACATGCTTAGCACGCAAAAGCTAAGCGAATTGTGGTCACAAATGATTGCACCACTTAGCCAACTTGCCGGCGATTTAAATATCAGCCTTAAAATTCTCGATTTAGGTGGTGGTTTAGGTATTCCCTACACACAAAGCGAAACAACACTTGATTGGGATGACTTAATAGCTGCGCTCGCTAAAATTAAAAATGATGCGGGTGTAGATGAGTTATGGATGGAACTTGGTCGTTATGCCGTGGGCGAATGTGGTCATTACGCAAACCCAGTAATAGAGCGCAAACAAAACTATAATCAACAGCAAGTAATTTTAAGCGGCGGTATAAATCACTTATTACGCCCTGCTGTTACCAGCCAAGACTTTCCAGCTGCGTTACTGCGTGAATCCAGTGCAAAAACTCAAGCGGTCACTTTATACGGCCCGCTTTGTACAGCGCTTGATTGCTTAGGTGAACATAACCTACCAAGCGATTTAAATGAGCACGACTGGCTAGTGTTTAGCCAATGCGGTGCTTACGGCTTTACCGAAAGTATGCCGTATTTTTTATGCCATGAGCTAGCCGCCGAGTACACATTACAAAACGGTAAACTTACCTGCGTTCGCCAAGCCGAAAATGCCAGCCACTACTTAAGGTAATAAGCATGAGTAATACAACACACATCAGCCAAGAGAACATTGTAGTAGGGGAAGTTGCAAACGGCTTACCGCTTACAATTCCGGTCTATCGTTTAAAAGGTGATGGCACAGGACCTAGTGTTTATGTTCAGGCCAATATGCATGGCGCTGAAGTGCAAGGTAACGCGGTTATTTTTCAGCTACTTGAGCAGCTAAAAAACTTAAACCTTAATGGCGATATTACATTAGTACCTTATGCTAACCCAATTGGTTGTAATCAAAAATCTGGCGAGTTTACCCTTGGCAGGTTCGATCCGATTACGGGTACTAATTGGAATCGCATGTATCACTACAATAAAAATTTAGTGACACAGTTTGCACAAAATCATACTCAGTATGACGACGCTACATTAAAAAGTAACTTCAAACAGGCGCTTATTGACGAAGTAGACAGCAAGCTCAACGGTCCTGCTTATTTACTTAATACGGGTAAACGCATTGCGCTTAACTTACAAAAGCTCGCTCATCAGGCTGATATAGTACTCGATTTACACACAGGTCCTATTTCAAGCAAGCATTTGTACTGCCCAACCTATGCAACCGACAGCGCGCGTTATTTTAATATTGAACATGTATTGCTTATCCCTAGTGATTTTGACGGCGCTATGGACGAAGCTAACTTTTGCCCATGGTGGTATTTAAGTGATGCACTTAGCGAGCAAGGCCGTGAATTATCAATACCTGTAGAAGCATTTACGGTAGAGCTCGGCAGCCAAGAAAAAATAGATTTAAAAGAAGCACTAAACGATGCTAACAGCATTTTAAGTTACTTAAATCACAAAGGTGTTTTACAAAATGCAACGCACACTCCAGCTGATATAACCCGCTATGCGTGTAATTTAGATGACTACTTTGCTTATTACGCCCCCATTGGCGGTATGGTTGAATACATAGCACCACTTGGCGGACACATTAAAGCCGGTGAGCCTATTGCTAATATTTTGCGAATGGAACGCTACTTAAGCGAGCAACCACTGCAAACGCTCACCCTAGATTGTGATGCAATAGCTATTCTGCACTTTGCATCTGCAAGTGTTAACCAAGGCACTGAACTTTATAAATTTTTTACTAACGTATTTGAGCTTTAGCTCACCCTTCTCATTGCGTGAGAGTAAATTAACTATGTTGTTAATTTGCATTAGAAAAGCGGCTTAGGCCGCTTTTTTTTTGATCTATATTTACTTTGTATACGTATAGACTTTGTTATAAATACAAATTCAGTAAAAGTTCACCGTTACATATGTAAAAAGACGTTATAATTAAATTAACGCATACAACACAACCCGAACCCACAAGGAATTACAATGAGCTGGCGCCACTGGATCACACTTTCTGCCTTAATAAGTACAGCTACCTTCGCACAAGAAGAAGTTGCTACAAATGAGCAAGACAACGACATCGAACTTGTAAAGCAGTGTATTTTAAATGAGGTAATTGGCGGAGATGGTAAACAAACATTAGACGATCTTCGTAAAAAGTGTTCAGCTCTTGAAGAAAACAAACAACTTACCGCGCTTGATAAACGCCAAGCTCGTGAAGAAGTAGGTAAAAAAAATAGAAATGTAATTACGCCACATAAGCGTAACTATATTTTACCGCTTTCGTACGTATCACACCCAAACGATCGCCCATTTGATGGCTTTGATGCACTAACAGACGATAACGACGGTGAACCGCTCGACAACTTAGAAGCAAAATACCAGCTATCGATAAAAGTGCCTCTTTACGATGATTTTTCGGATAAAGACCAAGCTATATTTTTTGGCTTTACACTGCAATCGTATTGGCAGCTTTATAACTCAGAAATTTCTTCTCCATTTCGTGAGACCAACTACGAACCAGAGATATTTTGGATAAATTACCTCGACCCAGAAAACGTATTATGGGGCGACGAAATGGCAATTGCTTTAGGTATTTCGCATCAGTCAAATGGTCGAAGCCAACCAAACTCACGTTCGTGGAACCGTATTTATGCAGATTTTATCTGGGAAAACAGAGGCTTTGTTTTTAGCTTTAAACCTTGGTACCGAATAGCTGAGGACGAAAAAGAAGATATTTTAGAAGCTAAGGGCGATGACAACCCAGACATATACAAATACATGGGTTACTTTGAATTTAGCGGCGCGTATCGTTTTCATGACCATGAATTTAGCTTTATGACACGTAACAATTTAAATTCAGATAATCGTGGTGCAATTCAACTCGACTGGTCGTTTCCTTTATGGGGCCGAGTTCGTGGTTATGCACAATACTTTAACGGTTATGGCGAAAGCTTAATTGATTACAACGCGGATGTAGAACGTATTGGTGTAGGTATATTATTAACCGACCTGCTGTGATACTTCTCTAAGTTTTACGCACAAAAAAGCCAAGCATCGCTTGGCTTTTTTGTGTTTTGAACAGCTAAACAGTTATTTTTTTACTACAAACTGCCCTTCAAATTCTGCAACCACGTTATCACCATCGTAAATAGTTACAGGCACTACGTAACTTGCTTTACCGTCGGTTTCTAAATCGCTTAACTTGCCCTTACAGGTTTGTATATCAACACAACCACGTGGGTCGGTAGTAAGCGGCTTTAAGTACTTAATGTTAGCATCGGCTAATACAATATTACCTTCAAGCCCAGCTTCTTTAAGTGCTAAGTACGTAGCGCCCCAACCTGTTAGCGTGGCCAAGCTATAAATAGAGCCTGCAAACATGGTGTTATGTAGGTTTAAGTTAGCGTCTAGGTCGGCGCTGGTTGTAAATTGCCAATCGGTATAGCTTTCTACCTTAATACCCATCGCGTCACTAATTGGAATAGACTCACGCCACGTATTTTGTAGTACTTGCGTCCAATTTGGATGACGGAACCAGCCTGGCTCACACGGTTTTTGCTTTACCATTTTAAAGTGTTGTACATCGCCATACGCTAAGTGCGCTTTTTCTTTTAATTCGTAACCGTGGCGTTTATAAAACTCAAGCGCTCGTTCGCGTGCAAACAAAACCAGTTCATCGGCATTTTGTGTCCATGCTATTTTTTCAAGCTCATGAAGCAAACGACTACCAATATGCTGATTACGGTTCCCCTCTGCAACTGCCATGTAGCGCACTTGTGCTTGCTCATGACTGTTAAAGTGCAAACGTGCTACACCTAGCACTTCGCCTTCTTTATTTTTTATAAAGCGGTGCTCAGAGTCTTGTTCCATATCGTCTTGTTCAGAGCCACGAGGCTCGCCCCAAGGCGCGCGTAATACCTGCCAACGCAATTGGTAATACGCTTGCCAATCTTCGCTACTTTGTGGGGTGCTTACCTGAAACATACATACTCCTGTTGTTATATAAGCCGTAAATAAAAGTCAAAAAAAAGGCTACGGCGCTATACTAATAGTATTGGTTATCTACCAAGCTAAAAAAATAAAATAATTAAATTGATTGGCATTATTATGGCAAATACCATACTCCATCTTAAAAAAACTGCAAATACGACTTTGGTGATGGCTGTAAAATAACGTAAAAAAATAATGACAAAGGCCATTGCGCTTTAACGTTGCTAGTTTATGCTGAGAATATGACTGAAAAAATCAATTATATAAATTCACTGACGGGTTTGCTGAGCGATCAATTTATTGAAAATAGCCACAGCATTGGTCAGTTAATCTATTGGCATAAATGCAGTGGCGATCACATTCAAGTACGTGAGCACGAGCAGTTACGCTGGTTACTTATTAACGACACTCTTCAATCTGTTATTGATTTAAATAACCCGGATTTATTACTTTTTCCACACTTATTGTACCTAGATAAGCACTGGCAAGCTCTTAGCGCGCCACAAAAAGTGTTAGAACTCGGCCTTGGCGGCGGTGCAATTCGTAACTATTTACAACACAAATACCCTAAAGCACAAATAACATCGGTTGAAAAAAACGCCGATATTATTGATTGCTATACCCAGTTTTTTTCGTCAAATAAGAATGAGCAACTGCTGTGCGCCGATGCGCAACAGATTTTAGAAAGTGTGCAAAATATTGATTGGATTATTTTAGATTTGTTTAGCCAGATAGATGCACCTCGATTTTTATTTGAAGAGGCATTTTATAAAAAAATCTACTCGGCTTTAAATAACAACGGCGTGCTATTTATTAACTTTTTATCGCAGCATGAGTCGCAATTAAAGCAACTTCAGCAGCTATTACTCGATGTATTTGGTTGTAATGTTAGCCCGCAAAAAATTACGGGCTATGTAAATCATATTGTCGTGGTAACCAAAAACTTAAACAGATAAGTTAAACGTAACGGGCCCATCGTTACACAAGCTTACTTGCATATCGGCACCAAACTCACCTGTGGCTATTGTAAGCCCCAACTCTTTAGCTTGAGCTACAAAGTATTCGTAAAGCTCGTTAGCTTGGCTTGGCGTTGCCGCAGATGAAAAACTAGGGCGCATACCCTTTCTAGTATCAGCCGCTAGCGTAAATTGCGAAACCACCAGTAACTCACCTTTAATATCTTTAAGGCTTAAGTTCATTTTGTCGTTTTCGTCAGTAAAAATACGATAATTACTTACCTTGTGTAAAAGCTTATCGGCCGTTTGTTTGTCGTCGTGTTTTTCAACGCCCAGCAACAACAGTATACCTTGGCTAATTTCGCCTACCACTTGGTTGTTAATTTCTACTTTGGCATGCTTTACACGTTGTATTAAACCTTGCATTTAAACTGTGTCCTTTATTGCTGGTTCATCATCTTCTAGTTCAAGCTCTGGTGTTTCTGGAATATCATTTGGGCTAATGCACGCAGTAAATTCAGCACCAAGCAAAACAACGACCCACGACAAATACACCCATACAAACAAAATAGGAATGGTTGCTACTGCGCCGTAAATAACTTCGTATGACGGAAAATGGCTAATATAAAGTGCAAACCCTTTTTTAGTCAGCTCAAATAAAAGTGCCGCAAAAAAAGCGCCAGGTATTGCCGCTCTGAACGACACCCGCGTATTAGGCACTAAGGTGTAGAGCATAATAAAGCCCACCATCGAAATCCCATACGGCAATAACTTTAACAAAAACCCGCTAAACCCCGGAATTCCCTGATCAGCAAACGACACCAAAGATACAATATAAGAGGTAACACCAATACTGGCACCGAGCAACATAGGCCCTAAGCTCAAAACCATCCAGTACACAGCAAATGAGATCATCATTGGGCGCTTTTTCTTTATGCGCCAAATTCGGTTCAATGTGGCATCTACATTACGTATTAACAGCAAGGCTATTGCAGCTAAAAAGCCAATACCTACCGCCGTCATTTGGTTGGCATTGCCCGCAAAGGAGCTAATGTGCTCTCTAATAACATCGGTAGAGGTAGGGACAAAGTTGGTAAACAAAAAGCTCTCAATTTCCATGCGAGTAGATTCAAAGCCCGGAAAAGCTGAAAATATAGCAACACCCACCGCAATTAATGGCACTAACGACAGAAGGGTTACGTAAGCAAGGTAACCTGCATTAACCGTTATTTGATCGTCTATACACCGATTAAAATACTGCATCCACCAACCAGGCTGCTGGCGTATAAAGGACTTAACTTGCTGTTTGTAATGTGAGAGCTTATCATTCATACAATTGACTTGTGCTTATATAGTTTTGATTATAATAACAATCAGCGCCATAATTTACAGCACTAACGCTCGTAAACAGGAATTCAAATGAAAAAACAAACATTACTCAGTGTTTCAATGCTTGTAGTAACACTTACTTTAACTGGCTGCCAATCAGCTTATTATTCTGCAATGGAAAAAGTCGGTGTTCACAAACGCGATATTCTTATTGACCGCGTAGAAGAAACCAAAGACTCGCAACAAGAGTCACAAGAAGAATTTAAATCGGCACTAGAGCGCTTAACTACTCTAATCGATTTTAATGGTGGCGAACTACAAGACACTTACAATCAATTAAACGACGATTACGAGTCGAGCTTAAATGCCGCTAACGAAGTATCAACTAACATCAATAAAGTAGAAGACGTGGCAGAAGCGCTATTTGATGAGTGGGCCGATGAGTTAGAGCAGTACAAAAGTGCATCACTTAAGCGTGAAAGCAGCAAAAAGCTAACTGCGACTAAGCGTCAATTTGATCAGCTATTACGCTCAATGCGCAGCGCAGAGAGTAAAATGGAGCCAGTATTAACCTCGCTTCATGATAACGTTTTATACCTAAAGCATAACTTAAATGCACAAGCGGTATCGGCTATTAAAGGTGAATTCACTAACCTTAAGCGCGATATTCAATTGTTGATGAACGACATGAACAAATCGATTGCCGATTCAAACAAATTTATTGAACAAATGAATAGCGCTGGCTAATTATTTGTTACTTTAACAAGCCTGCTTAATTGCAGGCTTTTTTATGTTAAAGGGAATGCTAAAAGGGATTTACAATGAAACGCTTTTTAATCGCAACAACGCTCTTATGTATATTAACGGCCTGCGGTGCACCTAATAATATTAATCGTATTACCAGTCCCGACTCAGTTGTTGTTATTAATGATAAGAACGGTCGTTATAAAAATTTATACACAGGTGAAAAAACATATCCCACTACCTGTACTGAAAACTGCTACCCAGCCCACCCAGACTTACTATGCAAAACCGGCAGCGAAAACTGCCAGTACCAAGGTCTGCAAACTAAGCCACAACTTAGCACCGGCTATACCGTACGCTGGCTTGGCCACGCTAGTTTTGTAATTAACACCCCAAATGGTCAAAGTGTGCTGTTTGATCCGGTAAAAAATCAGTTTGATTCTCCAGTAGCACTTGGCTTTAAACTCGGCGGTGGTATTTATCGTAAAGCAGGCGCTTGGCCTAGTGAACAAGAACTGGAAAATATTGATGCGGTAATGTATTCACATATTCATTACGATCACTTTAATAAAGCCGACATACAAAGCATTGGCAATAAACCTCGTTATTTAACACCACTCGGTATGGCCGACAACTTCCCCACCGGCGGTTTTAATATTAGCGAAATGCCATGGTACTCAACAACCAACATTGACGACTTAGTTATTAATGCCGTGCCAGCTCATCATTTTAGCGCTCGAGTATTGGTGCCCTTTATTTACGAAGATAACAATAAAGACTTATGGAATGGCTGGCTACTTGAACAAAACGGCAGTACCTTATTTTTTGCAGGCGATACGGGCTACTCAAAACACTTTAAAGATATACAGCAAAAATATGGCGATATAGATGTGTGCTTAATACCAATCGCATCTTACTACAGTAAAGAAAGTGGCAAATTTTACCGCTACGTTCACACTACACCAGAGGATGCGCTCAACGCAGCACAAGAGCTTAACTGTAAAGTAATGATACCGTGGGGGTATGGTAACTCAAGTTGGAAAATGGGCGACCATACTAGCCACTCTGCTTTGCTACGTTTATTACACATGGTTAAAAAAATGGATGCTAAAACACCGCTGTATATTTTAAACGAAGGCGAAAGTATTTCACTGTAACTATTTACTTAGCTGTTTTAAGATTGTTATTACATTAAGACAAGCACACAATAAAATTGAGAAATTAATGAAAAAATTAGCACTCGCCTTAAGCTTTTTATTAAGCACGCCTGCAATGGCTATTGATGTTGAACATACATCAACTCCAATTACTATTGATGGCGTATCAGAAAGTGCGTGGGATAAAGCCGCTTGGCACGATATGCCTTATTTAATGGATGGCACACTGCCATCAAGCGATGCCGACTTTAAAGGGCGTTATCGCTTACTGTGGGATCAAAACTATTTATACCTACAAGCCGATATTGTGGATGACGTTTTAATAGATACACACGCCGATCCAACCTATAAATATTGGGATGACGACGCGCTTGAAGTATTTATTGATAGCGATGCATCCGGTGGTAATCATCAATTTAATCACACCGCTTTGGCGTACCATATTGGCCTTGATAACCAAGCCGCCGATTACGGACCTGATAAAAAAGCCCATTTGTATACCGACCACCTAGTCAGCAACTGGAAGCGCAACACCACCGCGCCCTTTAACATCACCTGGGAAGTAGCGATAAAACTCTACCCGAATGATTATAAAGAAGGTGCTAAAAATACCCCAATTACACTTAGCGAAAAGCAGGTAATCGGATTTATGCTAGCGTATTGCGATAACGACGGCAGTGACGTGCGCGAGCACTTTATGGGCTCACACGAAGTACAACCAGTAAATGGCGACAGAAACCGTGGTTTTATAGATGCTGACGTATTTGGCAAAATCACCCTACTCCCTAAAAAGTAAGTAACTACCAACTACCACCAACAAAATAATTAAGTAGATACCATCTCTTCTAACCAGCCTCAAGCTTTCTTTAAATAGCTTGGGGCTGATATTCAGTTTGATTCTTCACAACACCAAAACAGATATGTGTCAGCTTTCTCATTGCAGCACCAAT
>NZ_JADYXJ010000022.1:0-86009 GCF_015864365.1 Pseudoalteromonas sp. SWXJ133 | reverse complement strand
TAAAGGCTGAAACCAGTTTTAGTAAAGGTATGCCAGCAAAGCAGAAGAAAGCGATGCGCAGTACAGCTTATCTTGAAAAGGTATTGAATTTATAGTGTTTTTTCATGCTCTTGCCCTGGGTGTACTTGCTAATGCACAATATAAATCAGGCTTTACTGTATATACGCCCAATATAGCGACATAAAGAGGCCATTTAATGGATTTAGGCAAAATTTGAATTCGAAATATAGTAAAATTATGTTGGCTAGACTTAGTGGCGTTTTAGTATCTAACTCAATATTATGGAAAAGCCTTGGAAAACTTTAAAATTGCAGTACTAATAGCGGGCAGTCTTTTTATACTTTTTGTTTATTTACGCTTTATAACTGACAATAATGGTAACGTGAACTTAAACAACTACCGATTTACAGGTGGTTTACTGTTTATGATTTCAGGCATGGTTGATTGTACACGCGACATAGCTAAACACCTGCGCTCTAAAAACGCATTATCGGCCATTGCAATTTATTTAGGTATACTCTTATTTTATATTGGCTTTAACATTTTAAAGCTAAACATTAAGCGCTAATTTGATCTTTATACACAGCAATATTTTATAAGCGGATAACCTGTGACCTTTAAACAACTATTCAATAGCGCCCTGTTATTTTTAACAACGGCTCCCCCACTGTTTTTGCTTACATGGGATGAACAAACCGATCCCGCTTTTATTTCCAACGGTATATACGACACTTTAACATTTACGCTATTTCCTATAATGACGATAGTGTTGTCGGTAATTTTTTTTAGGCACTTATATAAAAAATATAATAATAACTTTGAATTTAAACATACAGTTAAAGATTATATTGATGTACACGGAAAGTTTCGCTCGGTATTTCTACCAATCGGTTTACCTATTTTAATTTACTTATGGTTGTGGACGTCGGTATGTATTTCAGTAAAGTTACTGGCCAATAAATACAGCGATAATATATGGCAGCAAGAATATCAGTTACTCGAAGTAGGTACTTGCCCAACTGATTATGAATACAGTTGCTCAAAGCTGACTGTGCTTGACTTAAAAAGCTACAGAAAACACAGTTTTAGGTGGTATTTAGATAAGAGTAAGCTGGTGAGTTTGCAAAATAACAACGTAAACTTAGTGGGCGTTAAAAGCCCACTGGGCAATATAGTACAAGAAATACAGTGGTAGTAGAATACCACTTAGCTGCACATTATTTTTTTAGACTGAGAATACGGTCCGAACTTGGTTTTGCGTCTGATTTAGCATTAGACGATTTGTTTTCTTTAATGCTTTTTGGCTTACCCACATATGTAGTAGAACGCTTTTGATATGGCGTGTTACTACGCTCATTTTTACGTTCGTCGCTAGTATTAGTACGTTGAGAGTTACGATTTTTATTGCGTTCAGTACTGCGCTCAGCATTTAGATCACCGTTGTTAAATCGGCGTGGGTTTTCGCCCTGAAAATCGCGTTTTTTAGGCGCTAAAGGTGTATTATTTTCTGATTGTTTATTAGTATCAAGCGAGTGCTCTTGGGTTTTACCAGAATCAGAAATTGAATCGTTTATTTGCGCCATTTCAATATCTGACAAATGACGCCACTGCCCTACTTTTAAACCTTTAAGTGTTACGTTCATTATGCGCGTACGTTTTAGCGTTACAACTTCGTAGCCTAAATACTCACACATACGGCGTATTTGACGGTTTAAACCTTGAGTAAGTACTATTTTAAATTCTTTTGGGCCACTTTGCGTTACTTTACATTCTTTAGTGACGGTATCTAAAATAGGCACGCCATTCGCCATTTTTGTAACAAACTGACGATTAAGCGGTTTATCTACCGTAACTACGTATTCTTTTTCGTGATTATTACCCGCACGCAAAATTTTATTAACGATATCGCCTTCGTTAGTTAAAAATATAAGCCCTTCAGACGGTCTATCTAAGCGCCCTATTGGGAATATACGCGTAGGATAATTTACCGCTCGTATAATGTTACTTTGAATTTTACTTTCGGTAGTACACGTTATGCCAACAGGTTTATTGTAGGCAATGTAAACGCGCTTTGGCGTCGCTTTAAGAGGCTTACCATCAATTAATACAACATCGGTAGCGGCTACTTTTACGCCCATTTCTGGTGAGTAGCCATTAACGCTGACACGACCTTGCTCAATATATTTATCGGCTTCGCGGCGTGAACAAAATCCTGTTTCACTAATAAATTTATTTAAACGTTTTAATTCGGTCATGGCACTTATAGCGTAGTAATTTTTAAGGCGAGTAGTGTAAACCACCCACACTATTTTTTCGCCCCTAATTTACTATTTATAGACGTTTAAGCAGTAATTTTTGCTTTCGTTAATTTACGCCATACAAATTCAAGCGGGCCTTGGTTAAAATAGCGGCTGTATATAAAGGTAAATATGAGCTGCAGTGCAACTAAACCCGTTGCTACTAACCAGTAATCAATACGATTAAAACTGAGCACCCAGTGTGTAAATAGCACTTTATATAACAATAGTTGTATGAGTGTTTGGCCAATATATAAAGTAAATGCTAAGCGCCCCGCTTGTTGAATAAGCGTGCCAACGTGTGCGCTGTTATTGCAAAATTTAACAATTAAATGAATATACAGCGTAGCCATACCTAGGGCCGCAAACATATTTACAAATTCTTGCACCCCATATCCTAAGCTGCCACTAAGCTGTGATGCATAAAGCCTAACACCACAAAAAACTAGGGTCACTGTACCGCAAACTATTAATTGCTGAGTCGTTAAGCCTTTACTAAAAACATCTTGTTTATATAAATAAATGCCAATGAGCATAAGACCCACGCACATCCACATTGTCATTATTGGCACCATAACAAGCATCAATGTGTTCATGGCGAGGTTACTAATAAAGTAATCAATATAGTGTGGGTTATATAAATCTATAAACTGTGCTGAATCACGGTAAATCACTTCATCGGGTATGCTAGATACAATAAGCACAGTAGCTACACCCGATAACAAAATAAACTCAAGTCCTCTTTTTAAAAGAACAGTGTTATCACTCTCTAAATATTTAATAACAAACCAGCCAGATACACCGTAAACAAATAAAATATCACCTGCCCAAAGTAAAAAGCCATGTGCTAAACCAAAGAGGATTAACCAATAAAGCCTACTTTTTAACTGCACCTCAGATTTGTAACGTTGCCACTGAATGTAAAGCCCAGCACCAAAAAGCAAACTAAACAGTGTTCTAAAACGCCCGTCTACAAACAAACTGCTAAAGGTGTGAATAATTGAGTCGCTAACAGGAGGATTAGTTAAAGAGGTATACCCGTATTCAAAAAGGCCGAAGGCATAAGCATTCATGTAAACTAGGCCAAGCACGGCAACACCGCGAATAAAGTCCATATTATAATTGCGCATAAACAGGGATTAATATCCTTTAATATTATTTTTGTAGTTATCTGCCCAATCAACTGCTTGCTGATATATAGCTGGTAATTCTTTACTATCAATATTTAGTAAAAGAACTGCTTGCTCGAGCGCCCACCAGCTTCCTGTTTCGTAATTTTTTACAATATTAACGATATAATAGAGGGTGTTTTTTTCTTCTAAAAGTGCTGCTTTTATGTCATTAGGGAAAGGTAATTTTTCAACAAGTAAACTCATTGGTTGATCAAGTATTGCATCAAGCAGTGAAAATAACCCTGTTAAAAATGCTTCACCTACTTGTTGCTTTGCTACTTTTTTAGCTACCAACTCACAAAAACGGGCTCTTACAACGCACATTTGCATAAGTTCTGAAGGCTTTTTACCTGCGGTATGAGCGGTAACTATCAGACTCACAAACTTTTTAAGACGTTCATGCCCTAAATACACAAGTGCCTGCTTTAATGAGGATATTTGGCTTTGTATAGGAAATACGTCGCTGTTTATTAATCTTAGTAACTTATAAGCTAATGCAGCATCTTGTTTAAACAGGCTTGCAATCGTTTCGATGCTTGGGCTTTGTTTCATTATTTCTGCGTATACAGCAACGACTAGAGCATAATTATAATCAATATCATTTTGTTTGATCATAGTTGGCTTAGCAAAAAAATAACCTTGAAAATAATCAAATCCCATTTTATGAGCTAATTCAAAGTCTTCCTGTGTTTCGAGTTTTTCAGCTAACAACTTAATTTTGCTATGTTTCTGTAGCTTTTTTATTATAGGTGCTATTTCATTAAGCGGTGTGATTGTAATATCAAATTTGACCAGTTTAATTAGCTTTAAAAAACGATCCCATTGCGGCTTATAGACAAAATCATCAAGTGCTAACTTATAATTACGATGGAATAAATCTCGGCATAACTTATAATTACAGTCATTTGGCTCAATCGTCTCTAGCAATTCAATAACGACATCTTGGCAAGGTAAAAAAGCACACAAATCGAGTTCCAAAGACTCAGGACCTACATTTATAAGCGCTTTTTTTCCTGAAGTAATATGGCGAGTACCAAGATTAAGTTGGTTCTCCATGATAAGGCGAGCTGTTGCCTTACCTTCGGCAATTCCAGGAAAGTAATTTTTCGGACTATCTCTAAATAGCAACTCGTAGGCGACTACGTTTTGACGACGATTAAATATTGCTTGTCTTGCAACAAATACAGGCACATTACCTACTTCTTTAAATTTACATCAGACTATGTAACTAATAACTTAAATAGACTATGATGTCACTTTACTGCGATGAAATAGTTACCATTTAACTATATAAGTTCGATATATAATCAGTTGCAACTTGGGTCCACGAAAAACGTGCTTTCTTAGCATTAGTTTTAATTTTTCGCCATTTTTTAGGGTTTTCCTTTTGCAGTATCAGCGTTTCACGCAGACATGTTAATAACGCATGCACTTGTTCATTTAAAGATGCAGCATTAAAACTAAAACCATTTTCATGATGTTTTACCGTGTCTTTTAATCCGCCAACGCTATGTACTAAACACGGTTGTCCCGCACGCATGGCTAACATTTGACTAATACCACAAGGCTCAAATGAACTCGGCATTAAAAACAAGTCACCTAGCTGATACATTAAATCGCCAACACCTTGACCATAGCCCTTCAAAAATAAAAGATTAGAATTACGCGCCATTGCTTTGGTAAATATGCTTTCGAGCTCTTTATCACCCGAGCCTAGAATAATAAGTCTGCCGTTATGTTCATTAATGACTTGGCACACTTTATCAATAGCTAAAGCCTCATTAACCTGCTGGCACAATAACAACACTTTTTGCTCTGTAAGTCGGCCAACGCTTGTGATTAATGGGCCATTATTAACCGTTGCTTTAAATTGCTGTAGTCGTTGGTGGGCAATATAGTAGCCGCTTTGTAACTGCTCGCTATTTGCCATCCAAGTAAATAAAGTGTTCTCTGCTTGGCTATAAAAATCAGCGAGAGTTGCTCCTTCAAGTGCATTGCTTGGATATTCGCAGCCATTTAAAATACCGACAAGCTTACCTTGGCTTGCTGCATTTTGCAGATCTTGCTCAAGCCCTTCGCCACCAAAAAAACCATGCTCGTAATTACTAGGTTCAAGAACCTCTTGGCTGTAGGTTGGTGATACAACATGTATTTTATCGCAAAGATTTATTGCACTGCGCATAGGATTAAAGCAATGAGGGTAACGCGGGTCGCATAGTTGCTGGCCATTATAACTAAGTGACGGAAACCATGCCTCTAAGCTTGAGTCGTCGTGTTTAAAAGGTCTTATACCTTGCAGTGCAATATTATGCACTGTGTAGGCAATATGTAATGTGTTAAGTGAGCTATAACGGGGCTCAAACTTAAGTAAAACTGCAACGCAGGCACTGTGCCAATCATGTAAATGTAGCGCTGTAGGGCGCTTTAATACACCTTGTAATAATGCTTCGCAGACGGCTGCGTTAAATAAAGCAAATTTAGTCGCATCGGTTGCAAAAGGTCTCCCCGGTGCATCGTTACAATATACACTTCCTGATTCACTAAATAGCGGGTGGCTAATAAAAATTTGGCTTACATTATTTTGGGCTTGTTGTACTTTAAAAAAGGTTAATACATGGGGTTGAGCATTAAATGCAACGGTTACTTCACCTATATAAATACGCTCAAGAGGCTCAAACCCGTAGTCAGGAATAACAACGTCAACCGTTATACCTTGCTTTGCGAGCGCCCTTGGGGCATCGCGTACTACATCTGCCACACCGCCTACTTTTGCGCCTGGTAACGCGTCATTTTCTGCTGCAACCATTAATACATGCATTAATCTACTACTTCCTTTAACCTGTGTGGGCTTGCTCATAAATGAGCAAGCTTTGTTGTCGTGCTTAATATTTAACGTGTTTTACGCTAGCTTTTTATTCTCACGCGCTTGGCGCTCTAACTTTTTTGCAAGCTCAGTGAGCATATCACGGGTAACAAGAACGATGCCTTTTTTAGATACTCTAAAGCCGTTTTCTTCATCTGTTTTATGGTCATAACCGATTTCGAGACCTGCCGGTATTTCACAGCTCCTATCTATAATCGCACGCTTAATTTTACAACCTCGATTTATAACCGCACCGGGTAAAATTACCGACTGCTCAATGGTACAAAATGAGCGAACGTGGACATTAGAAAACAAGAGTGACTTTCTAACCGCAGAGCCCGAAATAATACACCCACCCGACACGGTTGAGTCCAAGGCCATACCGCGTCTATCTTCGTCATCAAAAATAAACTTAGCAGGTGGTAGCTGCTCTTGATATGTCCATATTGGCCACGTTGGGTCGTATAAATCGAGTTGTGGTTCTGGCATTACTAATTCCATATTAGCCTCCCAGAACGAATCTAGTGTACCTACATCGCGCCAATAAGGTTGCCCCTCTTGGTTTGGATCTCTAAATGGGAAAGCAAATACATTATGCTCTTCTATAATTGCTGGAATAATATCGTGACCAAAATCTCGGCCAGAGCCTTCGTTTTCAGAATCTTTTTTAAGTTGCTCAAACAAAAATTCAGTATTAAAAATGTAATTACCCATTGATGCTAAACATGTACCTGGCTTGCCGGGTACAGAGCTCGGCATTGCTGGTTTTTCATCAAAACGACACACTCTGTTTTCTTCATCAACGGTCATTACACCAAACGTGTCTGCGGCTTCCTCTACGGGCACTTCAATACAACACACTGTCATATCTGCGCCCTTTTGCACATGTTCAGCCAATAAAGCACCATAGTCCATACGGTACACATGATCTCCAGACAAAATCATCACATATTTAGGCAGTTCGTGGCGAATAATATCTATGTTTTGAAAAACAGCATCTGCGGTCCCACAGTACCAATCATCACCTTGGCGCTGAGATGCAGGTAGTATTTCAACCGACTCACCCAGCTCTTTTTTAAAGTGGCCCCACGCGCGGTTTACATGGCGAATTAATGAATGCGATTTATATTGTGTGGCAATACCAACGCGTCTCACACCCGAGTTAATGCAGTTTGATAGTGGAAAATCGATAATTCGATGTTTACCACCAAAGTAAACTGCTGGCTTTGCTCGCCAATCGGTTAGCTCATACAGGCGAGAACCGCGACCCCCTGCCAGTATTAACGCGTAAGTTTCTCTGGTAAGGCTACTTATGTAGCGATTTGCATAATTGGGCATAATACTCTCTCCATTTAGTCTAGGCTGTTAGTGGCATGGCTTTTAGTTGTCGTTAAGTCTGTTTCACTAATATTGAGGGGTTCTAAATGCCAAATGTCTTCACTGTATTGGCTTATGGTTCTATCACTTGAAAACATTCCACTGGCTGCCGTATTTAAAATACTCATTTGTGTCCAGTAGGTTTGATCTGCGTAAGCTTTATCAACTTCTTTTTGAGCTGCTACATAACTTTCAAAATCGTGCGCAACAAGCCATGGATCGTGCGGGCTCTTAATTGCATTTGTAATATCGTCAAATAAGCATGGTTCAAACAAGTTAAAATGGCCGCTTTCGAGTAGTTGCATTACATTATTTAAATCGCTATTTTGCGCGATTAAATGCTCAGGATTGTAACATGACTTAATATCATCAATTTGATGAGCTTGTGCCCCAAACAAAAAGAAGTTGTCTGCACCAACGGCGTCTCTAATTTCAATGTTTGCACCATCCAGCGTGCCGATCGTCAATGCACCATTCATCATAAACTTCATGTTGCCAGTACCAGACGCTTCTTTGCCTGCGGTAGATACTTGCTCTGACAAATCGGTTGCAGGACAAATAACTTCCATCGCGGTTACGTTGTAATTAGGTAAAAAGGCGACGCGTAAATACGGGGCTGCTAACGGGTCTTTATTTATAACCTCTGCCACGTTATTAATAAGCTTAATAATTTTTTTAGCCATGTAATAACCCGGTGCTGCTTTACCACCTAATAAAACACAGCGAGGAACAAGCCCTTGGGTATCACCACGGCGAATACGGTCATATAAATGAATCACATGAAGTATGTTTAATAGCTGACGTTTGTATTCGTGAATACGTTTTACTTGTACGTCAAACATCATCGATACGTCAAAATCAACATCGCAGCGCGCCTTAACTAAATCAACTAAACGTTGTTTGTTTTCACGTTTAGCATTTTGCCATTGCCCATGAAATGCTTTGTCGTCATAAAAGCGGCGTAGGTCACTAATTGTTGAAAAGTCTTTAACCCAGCCATGACCAATTTTTTCGCTGATTAATTCACTTAAAATAGGATTACAATGCGCAAGCCAACGTCTTGGTGTAACACCATTTGTTTTGTTATTAAATTTATCAGGCCACAGCGCGTAAAACTCTTTAAATAAGCCCGCTTTTAAAAGTTCGGTATGCAGTGCCGCTACGCCGTTTACAGAGTAACTACCTACAATGGCTAGGTAAGCCATACGAATTTGCGGCTCGTCACCCTCTTCAATTAGCGATAAGGCACGTTGTTTATTAACATCACCCGGCCATTGCTGTGCTACTTGTGCTAAAAAGCGTGCGTTTATCTCGTAAACTATTTCTAAAATGCGTGGTAATAGTTTTGAAAACAACGAAACAGACCACTTTTCAAGCGCTTCAGGAAGTAGCGTATGATTTGTGTAGGCCATTGTTTTAGTAGTGATTTGCCAAGCATCGTTCCAATCAAGTTCGTAATCATCAATTAAAATACGCATCAGCTCTGCAACTGCAATACTTGGGTGCGTATCGTTTAACTGAAAAACATGAAAATCAGCAAAGTCGCTAAAGTTCTCGCCATGTTGGGAAACCCACTGATCAACTACGTCTTGAATACTCGCAGATGATAAAAAGTATTGTTGGCGCAATCTAAGCTCTTTACCATTTTCGCTGCTGTCGTTTGGATACAGCACCATGGTAATTTGTTCAGCTAGGTTTTTTTGTGCGACGGCTTCTGAGTAACTGCCTGCATTAAATTCGGTCAAATTAAATTCATCTGTCGCTTCTGATTTCCATAAGCGTAGCGTATTTACAATATTGTTTTTATAACCTGGGACAGGTACATCGTAAGGTACCGCTAATACATCTTGTGAACTCATCCATTGACGATGTTCTCGGCCGAATTTATCTGTGTAACTTTGCACGTAGCCGCCAAATTTCACACGTTTTGCATGCTCTGGCGCGCTTAGCTCCCATGGATGCCCTTCGCGCAGCCAGTTATCTGGTTGCTCAATTTGGTTACCATCTTTAATTGATTGGTTAAACATCCCGTATTCGTAACGAAGGCCATAACCAATGACAGGTAACGCTAGACTTGCACAGCTATCTAAAAAGCAAGCAGCTAGGCGGCCTAAACCACCGTTACCTAAACCTGCGTCGTGCTCGGCATCTTCAAGCGTTTCTACTGTTGTACAGTATTCTTGTAATGCAGCAGCAACTTGGTCGTCTAAATCTAGGTTTAGTATTGCATTACCCAGCGCACGTCCCATTAAAAATTCAAGAGAAAGGTAAGCCGTTTTGCGGCGTTTCTCTTGCTTAATTTGTTGATTCGTTTCTCTGCAGCGGGCAACAAGTCTGTCGCGAATAGTCAGCGCTAAAGCATGGTATAAATACAGTCTTGATTCGCCGACCTTATCGCGACCTAGTGTATAATAAAAATGCCGTGTCAAGTCATCTTTAAGCGTACTTTCATCTATAACAGGACCTTCTTGCCAGCCCTTTACTACACACACTTGTTCACTTTGTTTAGCCATGACTTACATCCTCTAAATTAGCACTAAAAACCCAACTACTTTGTGCTGAAATTTCAACCATCGCATCTTCATTACTACTCACAGATGCATTATTTACACTTGATAAAACCATTTGCCACGGCGCATTAATAGGCGAAGGCGGCATTTGGCAAAAAACTGTTTTTTTACTGGCATTAAATACCATCAATAATGCATGATTGTTTTGCTTATCAAGTAAGCTATACATTAAAAACTGTCTGGTATCTTCATGCCAATGAGCGTCGGTCATGGTTTTACCTTGTTCAGTAAACCACTTAACGGTAAAACGCTCGTCTATATCATCTAAAAATACACTGTGTTTGAACGCACTGTGCGCGCGTCTAATTTTTAAAGCATCATCAATAAATCGTGTTAGCGAATGATTAAGTTGAGAATCTTTCCAGGCAAGCCAGCTAGTGCGATTATTTTGGCAATAAGCATTGTTATTACCCCCTTGAGAGTGCGCCATTTCGCTGCCAGCGGCAATCATGGGTACACCTTTTGAGAGTATTAAAGTAAGTAAAAAGTTCTTTTGTTGTTGCAAACGCAGTGCGTTTATTTTTGAGTCACTGGTAAAGCCTTCTACTCCACAGTTGAACGAGTGATTTGCACTGTGCCCATCTCTGTTTTGCTCACCATTAGCTTCGTTATGCTTTTCTTCATAACTCACTAAATCGGCAAGCGTGAAACCATCATGACTCGTTATAAAGTTAATGCTATTAAGTGGTCCACGTTGGCTGTGCTCAAAAATATCAAACGATCCATGCAAACGTTTTGCAACGTTGGCAATTATGCCCGTTTCACTTTGCCAAAAACGTCTAATTACATCGCGGTATTGATCGTTCCATTCTCGCCATGGCGGCGGAAATGCCCCAAGCTGATAGCCACCAGGACCTATATCCCAAGGTTCACTTATTAGCTTAACCTTATTAAGCACAGGGTCTTGGGCTACTGCTTGTAAAAAAGTATGTGCAGAGCCAAAGCCTGCTTTTGAGCGCCCTAAGATGGTCGCTAAATCAAACCTAAAGCCATCAACACCCATTACCTCAACCCAATAACGAAGGCTATCAAGTACAAGTTGCAGTGTTTTAGGGTGATCAATATTTATGGTATTTCCACAGCCGGTATCGTTTATATATACATTAGGCTGACCCTCTACTGTGCGGTAATACGCTAAGTTATCAAAGCCTCTTAGCGATAATATTGGGCCATCGGCCCCCGCCTCTGCTGTATGGTTATAAACAACGTCTAAAATAACTTCTATGTCAGCAGCATGAAGCTCGCGCACCATTTGCTTAAACTCGTTTATATCGTCGTTTACTAAATAGTCTTTATGGGGGGTAAAAAAGTTAAGCGTGTTATAACCCCAATAGTTTTGCAGCCCTTTTCCTGTTAAAAATTGCTCACTAATAAAAGAATGAACAGGTAAAAGCTCAACTGCTGTAATGCCAAAACTTTGTAAATGCTCAATAAAGCTTGGGTGGCTTAACCCTAAAAACTTTCCTTGTAGAGATTTAGGTATTTTAGGATGACGACACGTTGTGCCTTTAATATGGCACTCGTAAATAACCGTGTTTGACCAACGGTGGTTTGGCTTTTTATGCGCATACAACGTAGGGGGGGCTACTTTTGACTTAGGTATATCAATCGCATTATTTACGGTGCTTTTAGTGCCAATTGGCATTTGCCCATAATGGCGTTCGCTCCATGTAAACTCACCAAACAAGTCTTTTGCGTATGGGTCTATCAGTAGTTTATTTTCGTTAAATAGTTGACCATTTTTAGGGTTATATTCACCCTCAACTCTAAAGCCATAAAGTGCGCCGGCGCTTAATGGCGAAATATGAATACTCCAAATACCCCCTTCGTTAATATTCATCGCCATTTTTAGGATTTCTGAATGGCCACTTTTATCAAACAGGCATACATAAGCTTGGCTTGCACCTGGCGCATAAAGCGCGAAGTTAACCCCATTATTAATAACACTAGAGCCAAGTGGTTCTACATTACCGGGGGCTACATCAAATCGGTTACTCATCATCAACCTTTTGTAAGTAAATAGTTGTTAAGCCACCAATGGCAATTGAAATACTGTGTTTAAAGCCATGATTTGATTCATTTATTGCCTGAACTATCTGCGATGAATCTTTAGTTACTTCAACGCCAGAGCCAAAAAACTGAGTATCGTCTGTATTTAAAACAACTTTATAACGCCCTTTACTCGGTACGCCAATAGTGTAGTTTTCATATGACGCGGGGGTAAAATTAGCAATAACAACCACAAAGTCTTTTGCGTTTTTAGCATAGCGAACAAAGCTTAAAATGCTCTGCTGATTATTATTGTTATCTATCCAGGTAAAACCAGCCGCGCTCGAATCTAACTCATACAACGCGGGTTGGTTTTTATAAACGGTATTGAGCACTTTTACGGTGTGCTTTATACCGTTATGGCTTTGGTGCTCAAGTAAATGCCAATCGATAGAATGATCGTGTCCCCACTCTTTTCGCTGTGCAATTTCACCGCCCATAAACAAGAGTTTTTTACCCGGATGTGCCCACATAAATGCGTAGTAAGCGCGTAAATTAGCAAATTTCTGCCAATCATCGCCTGGCATTTTTTCAATTAACGATCCTTTACCGTGTACTACTTCATCGTGGCTTAATGGCAATATATAGTTTTCGCTAAAAGCGTATACCATCGAAAATGTCATTTCATGATGATGATGCTGACGGTATAAAGGGTCGTGCTGCATGTAATGCAAACTATCGTTCATCCAACCCATATTCCACTTATAGCCAAAACCTAAGCCGTTGTGCTCAACACTTTGGGTGACACCCGGCCACGCTGTTGACTCCTCAGCCACCATCATAATGCCTGGGTTGTTTTTATAGCTGCGCATATTGACTTGCTTTAGGCACTCAATTGCACCTAAGTTTTCGCGCCCGCCGTAACAGTTAGCAATCCACTCGCCTTCTTTTCGGCTGTAATCTAAATACAACATAGAGGCTACGGCATCTACACGCAGACCATCTAAACCAAATTGATGTAACCAATACATAGCATTTGAAATCAAAAAGCTTTTAACTTCAGGGCGGTCGTAGTTATAAATGTAGGTATTCCAATCAGGGTGAAAACCTTGACGCTTATCGGCATGTTCATATAAATGGGTGCCATCGAATCGATGTAAGCCATGCGGATCGCTAGGAAAATGCCCAGGCACCCAATCAAGTAAAATACCTAAATTAGCCTTGTGGCATTGCTCTACAAAGTATTTAAAGCTGTTGTAATCGCCAAAACGACTGGTAGGTGCAAATAAACCAACAGGCTGATACCCCCACGAACCATCAAACGGGTATTCACTTATTGGCATAAGTTGAAGGTGGGTAAAATTCATTTCAAGGGCGTAGCTAACGAGTTTGTCAGCAAGCTCTGTGTAACTTAAATAGCGGTTGTTTTCAGCGCGTTGCCATGAGCCTAAATGCACTTCATAAATACTAATTGGCGCATCAATATGATTACGCTTTTGTCGGTTTTGAAGTGCCTGAGCGCCGAGCGTTATAGGTTCTGGTTTATACTGCAGTACACTTGCAGTACCTGGTGCTTGTTGCATTTTAAATGCATAGGGGTCAGCTTTTTCGAGTACTTCTCCACTTTGGGCGGTAATTGCAAATTTGTAGCACATGTCGGCTTTAAGACCTGGTACGAATAACTCCCATACACCACTTGCAGGATGGAAACGCATAAAGTGGCGATTAGCTTGCCAAAAATTAAACTCACCAATAATAGAGACACTTGCAGCATTAGGCGCCCATACACAAAAGCGCACACCCTCTACATTTTGTTGAGTGCTAAAATGTGCACCAAAATGAGAGTAAGCATGTTCAAGGCTGCCTTCGTTAAATAAATACATTGCCTCTGCATCAAGTGTGCTTTCAAAGCTGTATTCATCATAAAAGGTAGTGCTGCTATTTGTGTACTGAGCAATGCATTGATAAGGCGCAGTGGGCAGCGCATCAACTTTGACTATAAATAAGTCACTTTGTTGGTAGCGCTGCGCCTTAATACTTTTATTATTTAATGTAACACTCACACTTATTGCACAAGGTAAGTAAAAACGAATTTCAACCTCAGCATCCGTTTTATGTGCCCCTAAAAAGCTAAATGGGTCTTTAAATCGTCCGGTATTTAATGCATGTACTTGTGCATCGTAACTATTTTCATGTACTGAGCTGTCCTGTAATGAATTAGCAAGCTCTGAGCTGTCCTGGGCTGAAGATTTTTTATTAATTGTACTGCTCATTTAACCTTTCCTTATTGAATCGATTGCAGCTAAAAGTGAGGCATTTTTGGTAAAAATTTCTTCACTGGTATGCGTTAATACACGTCGCCAATTAGGATATTCTTTGTCTGTCCCGGGGATATTAACCGGATACTTCTGCTCATCTAAATCATCTATTTGTATTGCAAATAAACGCGATTGAGAACCCGCCAAACATAATGCTAGTGCGTTATATACTTCGACTGAATTACTATGTAATAGAAGCTCGGTTGTATTGGTATGGCGATTAATAAATCGTAGTATCCTATGTTGCTCTTCTATTCGTTGTTGCTTTAATTGCTCGTATTCATTGCAAGTAATAAGCTTGTATTGTTGCTTAATATTTAAATCAGCATGCTGCCACCAACCTGTAAAAGGCGGTACATCATGATTGGCTATCATTAACAAACACTGTGTTGCTAGCTCATCAGTCGATAAAAACTCACCACTGTGTTGTTTTTCAAAATAAAATAAGCTGTTAGAAAAAATACCGCTAGATGCCAAAGCCTGCCTTACCTCTGGCGGCACAACGCCTAAATCTTCTCCAATAACAATACTCTGATTAATATGTGATTCAATTTTTAAAATGGCGAGTAAGTGCTCAAACGGGTAGTAAACATAACAGCCATCTTGTTCACTATTGCTTTCAAAGCACCACCATAGGCGCCTAATAGCCATTACGTGGTCAATTCTAAGTCCACCTACATTTTGCATGTTTGCGCGAATGAGCGAGCGATAGAATTGGTAGTGATTATTACTAAGACTTTGAGGATTTAGTGCTGGAAGCCCCCAGTTTTGGCCAGCTTCGGCCCATGGATCAGGTGGAGCGCCTACACTTGCACCTTGGCTAAACAACGACTGCTGATTTTTAAACTCGGCCCCATCGCCAGCACAACCAACAGCTAAGTCGTTTATTAAGCCAATAGCCATACCTCGCTCTGCACAACTTTTTTGACACAGTGCCAATTGCATATGCGCTTGCCACTGCAGGTAATAATCAAATGTTAAGTTGTCTGATTCGAGGGTATTTAACGTAGTTGAATGAGTATTACAAAAATCAGTAAACGCTTGGCGACGCTCATCACTTGCCGTTAATTCAAACTGATTATAAAGCGCTTCAAATAACGCATACTTTATACGGCTTACATTTTCATAATCTATAAATTGATCATTACTTTTTATAAGTGTAATTACATCGTCTCGTTGCATGAGGTCATGTAGAACTGCGTTATTTTGTGCGTCTTCGCTTAATACTATAGAAATATAAAGAGGGTTTAATAAAGCCCGACTACTAGGGCTATAAGGGCTTGCACGCTCTGGCATATCAGCAAATAACAAATGCAGTGGGTTAAGTAATATGTAATCCATATTTTGCGAGCTGCATAATTTTGTAAGCGTTAGTAAATCGTCAAAGTCGCCAATACCTAAATGCGCTTTATTTTTTAATGTGTAAAGCTGAATAGATAACCCTGTGCGCTTTGTGTCTTCAACTTGATAGACTTGCTCAGGCACGCACCAAATTTGTGTAATAGCGTGTTGCTCACCTACCTGAACATTGGCGTCATGATAGCCAATTGGAATATTATCTATGGGTAGTGCCAGCTCAATATAGCGAACGCCATGTAAGTAATATTCACCTGTAACTGCCAAATTATAAAGGTTCTCAACCGCTATGTTAATCCCAAGAGAAGGGACATTAATGTTGGCGGCTAAATACTGCTGACGTTCGTCTATACGAAGCTTTAAAGCGCATTTTTTTTGGTCAACCAAACTCACACTGGGTACTAAATCCAGCCAAAGCGATGCATCTAAATCATAAGTTAGTTGAGTTATTTCGGCTTCGTTATTTGTATCAACACCGCAACATTGCAAAGCACGTTTACGCGTGTCTTCGCTAAAGAACACCTGTTCACCTGTATACTTAGTGAATTCAAAGCCAATACCATGCAGGTAAAACAACTGCGAAAGAGCATCCATTGAATCGCCTTAATTAATGCGTTGAGTATTTACTATGCTGTTTTCTGTGCCAAATGTATTGCCAATATAACCATCAGCTTGGTGGTCGTTATCCCAAATGTCTCCATTTATTAAATAACGAAAGTGAAATTGTTGATCGATAGGTAAGCGTTGTTTAAATTTAAACACACCTTGTTTTTTATTAAGCTTCATTGGCACAGGTTGCCAATCATTAAATTCGCCTAATAAGCAAACTTCTTCTGCCTCTGGATGAGAAAATTCAAAGGTTACTTCAGCTTCATCTTTTGTTTTGAAAAAACGTTTATTCAACATAGCAGGCTCCAATTAAACCAAAAAGGGTACTTAATCTTTGCCACAGGCCATACAACTAAACAAAAAGGCGATGTGGATTACATAAAAAATCATTAAACACGTTCTAAGTTAACCAAAACTTTATTTACGTATTATTACAGTGCAGTAGTTTCTTTTAACGCACTCATTAAGTGCAATTTAAACCTCAATCGTGTGTTTTAAAAACCACGATTATATAGAGCAATTTTTAAACCAACTAAACATAAAACCGACACTTATTAATTAAAGACACAGCCAGCCTTAACTATAATACTAATTTTATAAAATTCTTTTGTTATGTACTTTCATCAGCGATAATGCGCAGTATCTTAATACTCTGAAATATAATAATTTTCATGTTGAAAAAAAGCATTCTAATAACTATAACCATCGCCTTTTTAATAATAGCCACACTTGTTGGTTCTTCAATCTATACCCTTTATAGTAAAAAAGAAATCTCAGTTGATCCCAAATTAAAAGAAATCTCAGGCATCGAATTTGATAAACAAAAACGTCTATGGGCTATTAACGACAGTGGTGACGATCCAAAACTATACCGGCTAAACAAAGATGGCTCTATTGCTAAAGAAATTTTAGTGACTAACGCTAAAAATATTGACTGGGAAGACATGACTCAAAATAAGTTTGGGCACTTCTTTTTAGGCGACTTTGGTAATAATAAAAACGAGCGCAAATGGCTGACTATTTATAAAATCGAAAACCCTATTGATATTAAAGGCGACACCACCGAAGCGGAAATTATAAAATTTACGTATCCTGATCTCGATGGCTCACCTGTAGAGCCCGATAAACGCAACTATGATTTAGAAGCTTTTGTTGCACTGGGGCGTCACTTATACCTATTTACTAAAAACAGGACTGAGCCATTTGATGGAATCACAAATGTATATAAGGTAGGCGATCATGCTGCTAATTTTGATGCAGAGCTAGTTGACTCATTCAAAACGTGTACCACGCTTGAAAAGCTATGCTGGATAACCTCTGCAGCCCTTAGCCCCGATCGTAAAAAATTAGTATTACTTGATTCAACGAGTCTTTGGTTATTTGAAAACTTTAAAGGTGATAAGTTTTTCTCTGGTGATGTATCAAAAATAGATTTAGGGATTGTTACCCAAAAAGAGGCAGTCACCTTTTTTGATGACAACACCATTGTATTTACCGATGAAGAGTTTAAAGGTATTGGCGGTAATGCTTATTTTATTAAATTAAATGAAGCAACAAAAGAAGTTATTAAAAGAGCAAAAGCGACACCGGCAACAATCAATGCAGCAACAAAATAATTTGCTGCATTGACATAATACATACTCTGGCTCATCGCTTAAATTTAGTTTCTAAAATAACCGATGACGTGGTGCGCTCTACTCCATCAAGATTACCTATATCATCTAGTAAATGGCTCAGTTGCTCTAAATTTTGAGCCTGTACTACAGCAATTAAATCAAACTCACCACTTATGGCATAGAGCTGCGAAATTGCATCAATTTGCTTAAGCTCGATATTTGTTTTAGTTGTTAATTTTTGTCTTACTTTTATAGACACATGAGCTGATACCATTTTACTGAGGTAGTCATCTCCATAATCAACGCTATAGCCTTTAATTACGCCCGTTTCTTCTAGTTTGAGCATACGGCTTTGTACCGTTGAACGAGATAAGTCAAGCATGCGAGCAAGATCAGAAATACTCGCTCTAGCGTTTGTTTTTAGTACAGAAAGTAGCTTTTCATCTTGTGGAGTTATCATAATGGTTATTTTCTTCGTTATTTTGTCTTTTATTTTAATCATTTTTCACAAAATAGCACTGCAATTTTAATAGCTAACCTTCGATAATGACCTCTACAAGAAATAATAACGTGTTTGCTGAAGAATAAAGGCTATATTCTTCTTTGAGTTAGCAACTAATCTTTTATCTAAGCCCATTAAATTTAGGTGTAAAAATGCAAGTAACAAGAGACTTATTTAACGACGTAATGGTACCAAACTATAATCCATCAGCAATCATTCCAGTTCGTGGTGAAGGTTCACGCGTTTGGGATCAAAATGATAACGAGTTTATCGATTTTGCTGGTGGTATTGCCGTTAACTGTTTGGGTCACTGTCATCCTGCATTAGTTAAAGCATTAAAAGAGCAAGGTGAAAAAATTTGGCATTTATCGAATGTTATGACTAATGAGCCAGCACTTCGTTTAGCTCAAAAAATGGTTGAAGCAACATTCGCTGATAAAGTTTACTTTGCAAACTCAGGCGCAGAAGCAAACGAAGCAGCCCTTAAGCTAGCGCGTCGTTATGCACTGGATGTATATGGCGCTGAAAAAACGCAAATTATTGCATTTAATAAAGGTTTTCATGGTCGCACATTCTTTACAGTAACTGTGGGCGGGCAAGCTGCATATTCTGACGGCTTTGGTCCTAAACCTGCTGACATAGTACATTGTGATTTTAACGATATAGCAGCATTTGAAGCGCTGATCAGCGATAAAACATGTGCTGTTATGATGGAACCATTACAAGGTGAAGGCGGTATTATTTCACCAACAGATGAATTTGCTAAAAAAGTACGGGAACTTTGTACTAAACATAACGCGTTACTTATTTTTGATGAAGTACAAACGGGTGTTGGTCGCACAGGCGATTTATACGCTTATGAAGGTTTAGGTGTTGTTCCTGACATTTTAACAACGGCAAAAGCATTGGGTGGTGGTTTTCCAATTGGCGCTATGATCACTCGTACACCAATTGCTGAGCATTTAAAAATTGGTACTCACGGTTCTACTTATGGCGGAAACGCACTTGCTTGTGCTGTAGCCGAAGCGGCATTTGATACAGTAAATACACCAGACGTACTAAACGGTGTTAAAGAGCGCGAGCAATTATTCCGTGACGGATTAAACGCAATTAACGAAAAATACAACGTATTTAGCGAAGTACGTGGTAAAGGCTTATTAATTGGCGCAGTACTAAATGACAAATTTGAAGGACGTGCACGCGACTTTTTAGTAGCAAGTGCTAATAATGGTTTAATGAACCTTGTAGCTGGCATGAATGTAATTCGCTTTACACCGTCTTTAGTTATCCCGTTTGAAGATATTAAAGAAGGCTTAGCACGCTTTGAAAAAGCCGTTAGCGATGTAGTAAACGGTTAATATAGTTTAAATTAGCACGCCTACTGGCGTGCTATTGGAGCAAGCAATAAATGCAAGTATTACGTCCTATTACTGCCAATGATTTTGACGCGCTTAAACAAATAGCGATTGAGTCCGGTCATGGGTTCACCTCTTTACCTGTGGACGATGCACAGCTTAAAGAAAAAATTGAACGTGCTGAAAAAAGCTTTGCCAAAAACATTAACCAGCCACTTGATGAAAGCTATTTATTTGTTTTAGAGGACAGTGAAACAGGTGACGTTATTGGCACAACCGCTATAGAAGCCGCAGTAGGTTTATCGGTGCCTTTATATCATTATCATTTAGGTAAAACAGTACACCACTCTCCTACTTTAAATGTATATAACACCGTTGATATTTTAAGCATGTGTAACGACTACACAGGTTGCTCTGAAATATGCACATTATTTTTGCGCGAAAATAGCCGTAAAGGTTTAACGGGTCGATTTTTATCGCGTTCACGCTTTTTGTTTATGGCTCAGCATAGCGAGCGTTTTGCCGATACTGTTATCGCAGAAATGCGCGGTGTTAGCGACGAAGACGGCCATTCTCCTTTTTGGCAATGGCTGCAAGAGCACTTTTTTAGTATTGAATTTCCAGAAGCTGATCACTTAGTTGGCTTAGGCGATAAGGTATTTATTAGCGAGTTAATGCCTAAATACCCTATTTATGTGAACTTGCTTAGCAAGAAAGCCCAAGCAGTTATTGGGCATGTGCATGAAAAAACAAAACCTGCGCTAAAATTATTAGAAAAAGAAGGTTTTGAGCACAGAGGCTACGTTGACTTATTTGACGCAGGCCCAACGGTTGAAGCAAAGCTTGGTAATATTCGCAGCATTCGCGACTCTCAAGTTTGCCCTATTACTATTGGTGAGCTTGATCACATATCACAAAATAGCTCTGATACGCTGGCTGTATGTAATCAAGGCGTAAGTGGCTTTAGAGCAACATTTACCAAAGACGCACATTACAATCATGCAAAACATACTCTCGTCATTAGCCAAGATGTGGCTAAAGCACTTAATTTAAGTCAAGGAGATGCAGCGCGATTTTTCCGCCTGTAAATTATTTATGAATACACACCTAATTAATAACCAGTGGCATGTGGGCCTTGGTCCAGCATTTGAGTCAATCAATCCAAGTAATGGCGATGTGGTATGGCAAGGTAATGGCGCAAACGCCCAGCAAGTAAACTCAGCTATAAAAGCAGCCAGAGCAGCACAGGTACAATGGGCAGATAAGCCGCTTGAAGAGCGTATAGCCATTCTTGAAAACTTCGCAGCTCAATTAAAAGAACACAGTGAAGAATTTGCGACCATAATTGCACGCGAAACAGGTAAGCCATTATGGGAAACCCGTACCGAAGTGGGCGCAATGACAGGCAAAGTAGCTATATCTGTAAAAGCGTACCATGAGCGTACCGGTACAACCGAAAACCCAATGCCCGGTGCTAAAGCGTTTATTAGACACAAACCGCATGGCGTTGTGGCTATTTTTGGCCCGTATAACTTTCCGGGGCATTTACCAAACGGGCATATTGTTCCTGCAATTTTAGCAGGCAACACCGTAGTATTTAAGCCATCAGAACTAACACCGCACGTTGCAGAATTCACCCTCTCACTTTGGTTAAAAGCGGGCTTACCAGCGGGTGTTATTAACCTTGTCCAAGGTGAAATTGAAACAGGCAAAGCGCTTGCTTCTCATAAAGATATAGATGGATTGTTTTTTACCGGTAGCTCAAACACAGGTCACTTACTACATAAGCAATTTGCAGGGCACCCTGGCAAAATTTTAGCACTTGAAATGGGCGGTAATAATCCTCTTATTGTAAAAGACGTGAGTGATGTAAGCGCTGCTGTGCACGATATTATTCAATCAGGCTTTATTACCTCAGGTCAGCGCTGTACGTGTGCACGCCGCTTATTTATTGAAAAATCGCTCAATGGCGATGCTATTTTAGAAAAGCTAATAAGCGCGACTAAAAACATAGTTGTAGACGACAGTTTTGCTACAGAGCAGCCTTTTATGGGTGCAATGATAAGCGAAAAAGCAGCACTGGGTATGGTCGCTGCGCAAAGTGAATTAGTGTCAAAAGGCGCGCAAATCCTTGTTGAACTTAAGCAATTAAAATCAGGCACCGGTTTTGTAAGCCCAGGTATTATTGATGTAACAAACATTACCGACATGCCAGATGAAGAGCATTTTGGACCGCTTATTAAAGTGTATCGTTACAACGACTTTGACAGCGCAATTATTGAAGCTAACAACACAAGCTTTGGCTTATCTGCAGGTTTACTTAGCGACAGTGAAGATGATTACACTCACTTCTTAAAGCGCATTCGTGCAGGTATTGTTAACTGGAACCGCCCTATTACGGGTGCCTCTAGCGCGGCTCCATTTGGCGGCATAGGCGCCAGTGGTAATCACAGAGCAAGTGCCTATTATGCCGCCGATTATTGTGCATACCCTGTGGCATCTGTTGAGTCAGACAAAGTGAGCTTACCGCAAACCCTAGCGCCAGGCTTGGTAATTGAATAAGCAATAAAACCAAAATTTTAGATTTAAGGATTTAACATGCATACTGATGTAAACACATTATTTGAGAGCCTTTGGAAAAACTACTTAAACGTAACACCATCGGCAGACAAAATTCATGACCTTTTAGGGTCAACGCAAAAAGATGACATTATTAACGATCATATTGCACTGCGTACATTTAATATTGAAAAGGTCGGCCTTGAAAAACTCGCGGCTCACTTTTTAGCGATTGGTTACAAAGAATGTGGTGAGTACCATTTTGAAGCTAAAAAACTCTATGCAAAGCACTACGAGCATAGCGATCCTAATCAGCCAAAAGTGTTTATTTCTGAGCTATTAGTTGAAAAATGCTCGCCTGAGTTACAAGCCATCGTAACCGACATGGTTGACAAAATTGATGAAAGCGCAGTAACAGCTGATAACTTTTTGTATTCAGGCACGCATTGGCAAGTAAGCACCGATACTTATAAGCAGCTGCTAGCTGAAAGCGAGTATGCAGCGTGGATGTCGGCGTGGGGTTACCGCGCCAATCACTTTACAGTAAATATTAATACGCTTGCTAAGTTTGATAACATTCATGATGTTAACCAAGCCCTAAAAGACGCCGGCTTTTCGCTTAATACGTCAGGCGGTGAAGTTAAAGGCTCACCAGAGGTGTTACTAGAGCAATCGTCAACACTTGCTGATGAATACTCTGTTACCTTTAGTGACGGTGATATGAGCATCCCTAGCTGTTTTTATGAGTTTGCTATTCGTTACCCTAAAGCCGACGGTGAGCTTTATACTGGTTTTGTTGCAGCCTCAGCTGACAAAATATTTGAAAGCACCAATGCTCGATAGCAAAACCTAAAGTACTTTATTTAAAAAGCCCGTTATGGGCTTTTTTTATGTCGGTAGGTTATGTTGATTAATTATAAAAATAACGGTTTATAATCGTTTTCTAACTTTTCAAACGATAAATCGCCAATAAAGCGGCCAAAGCTCAACCAAGTTGCCAAACCGCGTAAGTCTTTAAAGTGTGGAGGCACAAATTGTGGGCTCTCTATTACACCTAAATCATGAAGCTGCGAAATTAATCTAAAGTCATCTATTGATATTTTACCTACCAGTAATAAAGGTAGTCTATCTATTCGACCAAGCTGTATTGCAACGCGTATTAAGTTATAAACCAATACAAAGCCTTTAATGTAAGCAATATCTTTTGTAAAAGGCAAACCTGTTGGCGTACTGCCTCTAAATACACGCTGCGCGAGTGTGTAGCTGTCATCTTTTGATAAACCTTGCGCTACATAGTCACGGTAAATATCTACAAATTCAGCGCCATCTATTACCTTTGTAACGGCTTGAATACGATTCACTAATTTAGATAAACGCCTTGGAGTCGATTTTAAAGTAATAATTTCGGTTAATACCGCTAGGCCTTCTTGGGTAATAGTAGAGCTAGGCGTGCCTTTACTCAAACACGTTAAATAAGGCTGAGCTAAACCATTTTGAGTGGTACCTACGTGTATCCACCCTTCGTGAACTTCCAATATATCAAGTTCACGCTGAGAAAACTTAACATCTTGATTAAGCTTTATATTATTAGCACCTGCGGCTGCATCACTGACAATACCATCGCTAAGCATTACCTCTACGTTTATGCCTGCCATACTGGCATTTACTTGCTCAGACAAAATACGCACAGCATCAACAGCATCAATATTTTTAGGGTCGTCAGGCAGTATGTCGGCTATAAGTAAATTTTGCAGCGGTTTATCTAGCATATTAGCTAGCTCAGAAAGTGAGGGCTCACCAGCATGGAATAAATCTTTAGGGTGTCCAAATAACTCCACTGATAAGTCATGAAACTCTGGCGTTCCACGATACTCAAGCATACTTAATACCGTTTTATACTCGGTGCACATTTTTCCCATATATTGAGCAATCGGATTTAACTGTCCCAATTGGTTAATAATGTTACGGTGCAAAGTAGAAAATGCTTGGCGCAGCTCGCTAGGTACAAAACCAAGGTCGCGCTGTTGATAATATGCACGATCGATGAGTGGATTTTTTTGACATTTCTGTCTAAAAAACTCCTCTTTAGTTTGTTTGTCCCAATTAATAGCATCGAGTATCCTAATTGGCGTTTGCAATGCAATTAATTGATCCGATAACTCACGAGTTTTTAGTAGTAACGCCTTGTCTATCATGGTGCAAGCTCAACAATAAATGAGTTTTGAGCATAATTTAAAAAAGCGAAATTACAAAGCAATATCACACTTTTTTAGCTATTGTTTTTAAGATGATCGACCCTCATATCTGTATCGTATGAGTTACTAAACGAAGGGCATAAAACATGAAAAACGAAATCGACAACAAACAGATTTTAGCCGTATATGAACGTATAATTCAAAAAGGTGAAATGACTAATGAAGGTAAATATTATCAGGGTGTTACAGCTTATTCAGACGTAGATGGCTATACAGTATACCTACAAGGTAGCGGCGTTGAACTGCGCTTTGGTTTTCATAATACTTACCACCTTGACTACGAACATGAAAAGCATAAAGACGACTTTTTGAAAAAATTATATAACATTGCAAACGAGAGCTAATGCAACCACGAAAACGCAGACACCGCCCTACCAGTAAGCTCAATACTACTTTTATAAACCAAGTAGTAGAAGAGCTTAAAGCTGATCCAAGCAAAGTCTCAATTATTCAAGAAAATTTAGAACAGTACCGTGCTCAAACTCATTTAAAGCGTGGTTTTTTACTGGCTATAGAGCGCTTTGATTGGGTTTTTGAAGCAAGCAAAGATATAGACTTTATTTGCCAGCAAATTTTAGCTGATGACTATATTGGCAATAGACTAAGACGTTACCCCCTCCTTTTTAAAGGCGTTATCAATAATGCCTGACCTTTCAAAACTTAACCTTTCAAACCAAGCGCTTTAAAACGATAAAACCGCAAAGCTTACTCTTGATATAAATTTATTAGAGCACTAAGCAATTGCAGGTTTAGTGTACTTTTGTATTAAAATAATACTATTAGTACTCTAACTATTACTGCACTAACGATTTTTACACATTTTATTCATTTATTGCTGTAAACAAATCATTACTATAATTTAATTTCAAAACAAACCTCACAAGCCAATGTTTTATATACAGTTAAATAAAGTAAAACCTTATCTTCTTTATCGCATTAGTTGCACTTTTATTAATGATTAATCTACATTTTGGCATCTAGATGTTTACCTCAGCCTTGAATTGTTAGAGCTATTACCTTAAGCTTATCTTTATTGAACGTTCAATTAATAAAAATTATGCCTAAAGTTGGAATGGAACCTGTCAGGCGTCAGCAGTTAATTGACGCAACTATAGAATCTGTTGCAAGCAAAGGTCTGCAAGGAACGACTATAAACAGCATTAGTAAAAATGCAGGTTTATCGTCGGGTATTATTAGTCATTATTTTGGTGGTAAGCAGGGGCTGATTGAAGCCACTGTTCGATACTTACTAACAAGCTTAAAGCAAGACTTGATAGGTAAAGTAAACCATCAAACAAATGCGACTGAACGTTTAATGTATATTGTCGAAGCCAACTTTGCGCTTGTACAACAACGCAATGATACAACCCGAACGTGGTTGAGTTTTTGGGCACAATCGATGCACGATAAAGAATTACACAGACTACAAAATGTAAACAGTAGACGCTTGCACAGTAATTTAGCATTTTCTTTTAAGCAATTAATGCCTATTGAGCAAGCAAAGCAAGCTGCAGAACTTAGCGCCGCAATGATCGATGGCCTATGGTTAAGAGCAGTACTGAGTAAATCAGACAATAATCAGTTTAAACACAGTGAAAAGTTAGCAAAAAGCTACGTACTTTCACTTATCAAGCAATATGGAGCCTAGCGTGACTACACCTGTCTATCAAAATTTTATTAACGGCCATTTTCTTGCAAACCAGAGCGGCAAAACATTTGATGTAACAAACCCAGCTACGGGCGAGGTTATTTACGCAGTAGAGATTGCCGACGAATTTATTCAAAACGCAGCCATTGCCAGTGCAAAGCAAGGCTTTGCTCAGTGGTCAGCGATGACACCCATTGAACGCAGCCGCATTTTATTAAAAGCAGTGGCTATTTTACGCGAGCGCAATGATGAGCTAGCACTTGTAGAAGTACTCGACACCGGTAAACCAATGCAAGAAGCAAATTGTGTTGATATTGAAACCGGCGCTGATGTAATTGAATACTTTGCAGGCCTTGCGCCTGCACAAGTAGGCCAACAGCAAATGGTGGGTGATGACTTTTATTACACACGTAAAGAGCCACTAGGTATCTGTGCGGGTATTGGTGCATGGAACTACCCACTACAAATTGCATGTTGGAAGTCGGGCCCTGCCCTCGCTGCTGGTAATGCATTTATATTTAAACCATCTGAGGAAACACCACTTGGCGCTATTAAGCTTGCTGAAGTGTTTTTTGAAGCTGGCGTACCTGCAGGTGTGTTTAATGTTGTTCAAGGTGCTGGCGATGTAGGCCAGTGGCTAACGCAGCATAGCGACATTGATAAGGTATCGTTTACGGGTGAAGTAGGCACAGGTAAAAAAGTAGTAGCAAGTGCTGCCGGTACGCTAAAAGATGTCACGATGGAACTCGGTGGTAAATCTCCACTATTAGTATTTGATGACGCCAATATTGAGCAAGCGGTTAGCGCTGCTATGTTAGGTAACTTTTATACGCAAGGCGAAATTTGTACTAACTGTACTCGTATTTACGTTCATAAAAATATTTATCAGCAGTTTATTGATGAGCTTAAAGCGCGCACTGAGAAAAACATCATTGCTGGCGACCCACAAGATTTAAATACTAACTTTGGCGCACTTATTTCTAAAAAGCATCAAGAACTAGTAATGAGCTACGTTAATAAAGGTATTGAAGAAGGTGCAACACTTTTAACTGGTGGTACAACGCTTTCACCAGAATCTGCACCTAATGGTTATTTTGTAGCACCGACTGTATTTATTGATTGTAGTGACGACATGACTATCGTTAAAGAAGAAATATTTGGCCCAGTAATGAGCGTGCTTGTTTTTGACGACGAAGACGATGTGATTGCACGCGCTAACGGTACACACCTAGGCTTAGCAGCTGGCGTATTTACGAGTGATATTAAACGTGCGCACCGCGTGATTCATAAGTTACAAGCCGGTATTTGTTGGATTAATGCATACGGTAACTCACCTGCTGAAATGCCCGTTGGCGGTTATAAGCAATCGGGTATTGGCCGTGAAAATGGTATTCAAACGCTTGATCAATACACGCAAACTAAGTCTATTTATGTTGGTATGGCCGACATAGAAAGCCCATTTTAAGGCGCCCTACTATGAGTAATCATTTCGACTATATTATTGTTGGCGCGGGTTCGGCGGGTTGTGTTTTAGCAAACCGTTTATCTGAAGATTCAAATAACCGCGTGTTACTACTTGAAACTGGTGGTAGCGATAAAAGTATTTTTATAAAAATGCCAACTGCGTTATCTATTCCTATGAATAGCGATAAATACGCATGGCAGTTTCATACCCAGCCAGAGCCTCATTTAGATAACCGTGAAATGCATTGTCCACGAGGCAAAGTATTAGGCGGCTCGTCATCTATTAATGGCATGGTGTATGTACGTGGCCACGCAAAAGATTTTGACGAATGGCAGCAACACGGTGCAAACGGTTGGGATTACCAATCGTGTTTACCGTATTTTCAAAAGGCAGAAAGCTTTTACCTTGGTGAAAATACTTACCGTGGTGGCAAAGGCCCGCTTGGCGTTAATAACGGCAACGAAATGCAAAACCCGCTTTATCGCACGTTTATAAAAGCAGGTGTTGAAGCTGGTTACGCCTCAACAGATGATTACAACGCCTCGCAGCAAGAGGGTTTTGGCCCAATGCACATGACCGTAAAAGACGGCGTGCGCAGCTCTGCTTCTCGTGAGTATTTAGACCCTGTTAAATCGCGTAGTAATTTAACAATTATTACAGGTGCACTTGCACAACGCGTGATTTTAGACGGCAAAAAAGCCACTGGCATTGAATACAAAGTAAATGGCGACGTTAAAACTGCCCATGCAGCAAAAGACGTTGTATTAAGTGCAGGCCCAATTGGCTCTCCACATATTTTACAACTCTCTGGTATTGGTGATACTCAAGCGCTTGAAAAAGCAGGCGTTGAAGTACAGCATCATTTACCTGGTGTTGGTCAAAACTTACAAGATCATCTTGAGTTTTACTTTCAATACAAGTGTAAGCAACCTATCACGCTAAATGGCAAACTAGGCATTGTTTCAAAAGGTTTGATTGGTGCGCGTTGGTTACTAACGCGTTCGGGTTTAGGTGCAACGAATCACTTTGAATCGTGTGCGTTTATTCGCTCAAAACCAGGTGTTGAATGGCCAGATATTCAGTATCACTTTTTACCAGCGGCAATGCGTTACGATGGTAGAAGTGCATTTGCAGGTCATGGTTTTCAGGTACATGTTGGTCATAACAAACCAAAAAGTCGCGGTAGTGTGACTATTGCTTCTGCGAATCCTGAGCAACCACCAACCATTTTATTTAATTACCTTGAACACCAAGACGATATTGAAGGCTTTAGAGCGTGCGTTCGCTTAACACGCGACATAATCGAACAAAATGCCTTTGATGAATACCGAGATGAAGAAATTCAACCTGGTAAACATATTCAAACAGATGAAGAAATAGATGCCTTTGTACGCCAAGCCGTAGAAAGTGCCTACCACCCTTCTTGCTCATGCAAAATGGGTGAAGATGATATGGCCGTTGTTAACTCAAATACGCAAGTACATGGTATTGAAGGACTACGTGTTGTTGACTCATCTATATTCCCAACGGTTCCTAACGGAAACTTGAATGCGCCTACTATTATGGTTGCCGAAAAAGCAGCTGACATGATTTTAGGTAAAGACCCATTACAGAAATCGGATGTGAATGTTGCCATAACAACAAACTGGCAAGAAACACAACGTAGTTCAAAGATCTAACTTTAGCCACATGCTTAGGTTTAGTCTCGTCGGGCTAAACCAATGCGTGCCTTGCAGTGGCACACGATGTAAATAGGTTACGTTGTGTTAATGCGAGAATAAAACAATAAAATACGGAGTGCTTATGAATTATTTTTATTCATTACTGGAGGGTAACAATGACTATTTGGCTTAATGCAGGGATCATTTTTACCTTACTTGCCATTATCACTATTTTAATTAAATGGGGTAATGTTCGCGTAGTAGGTGTAACACCAGTTCGAACCTTTACGTTTATAGCAATACTATTTACTTCTGGCCTAGATGTTGGCCTTATCATGTTTCCTTTAACTGAGTTTGCAGGTTATGCAGACATAAAAGCAAGCCCAGAATACGCGTTTGCAAATCCACTGGCTATTGAGTTTGGCTACTGGGGATTTTTGATCTGGGGATTTTACTTTCTTACGTGCTTTTATTTCTGTGTAATAGAACCTAAAGTGAAATTTTTCGAAATTCCTTGGGTTAAATTTATCAATAATGTTGTAATTATTGGTACATGTGCATTTACCGCTTATTTACTGCTTACAAACCTACCGTGGTATTTACCCGAACTAGGTGATGGAACAAGCATAGTTTCTGAGTTTTATTTAATTGTGTTTGCGGCTATCTGTTTTGCTGTGTACTCAAGTACTGATATTAAATATGTACGCATTTTAAGTATTTCTACTACGTGGTTATTCTTAGCTTTAATCGCCTTTATGTGGGCTGGCGCTTTTGTGATTGGTGATAGTCAAATGTCAGCATTTACAGATAACTTAGGCTCTATTGGTACTTACTTTGCAAACATTAATGAATTTGTTTTGCCGCTTAATGATTACCATGAGTTTTACTTATTCTGGTGGTTTGCGTGGAGCATAATGATTGGTCAATTTACATCACGCTTTGTTGGTGGACTTAAAACATACCAAGTATTGGGTGCGATGTTGATTTTCCCTTCTATTCCTATTGCGATTTGGTTTAGCGTACTTTATCACTACCATGAAGCCGGCATTCCAACTCAAGGCATTAAAAACTTTGCAATGGTATTTGTAGGTATTGTATTTGTAATTAACTCACTCGATTCGTTAGTGCGTTTATATACAGATAACCTAAACTTTACCGTAAAGCGTTTTGGCAAAATGAAATACATGATCGGAAATGTTGTCGCTTTATCGTTACTTACACTATTGTTTAAATTAGAATTTTTACAAATTCAGTGGGTAGGCGCATTGGTTATTGGATTGTTCTTTATCTGTGCTGGTTTTATCGGATACAGCAAGTTTAAAACAGTTACAAACATAGACAGCTCACCAAAAGCAAACGAAATTGATTACACAAAAATAGACACAGTACACTAGGGATTAATAATGAATAGAAAATTAAAACAACTTGTAGTAGCACTACCATTTGCACTTTTATCAACAACCGCAGCTGCTGATTGGTCAACAACAATCACTGCAGCGTCTGACTACACTTTTAATGGTGTAAGCCAAACAGATAGCGACCCTGCAATTCAAGGCAGCTTAGACTATGCCTTTGATAGCGGTGTTTACGCAGGTGTATGGGCTTCAAATGTAGATTTTGGTGACGATACTGATTTTGAGCTTGATGCTTATGTAGGTAAATATGTACAACTTGATGAGCAATTTAGCGTTGACTACGGCATTGCTTATTACACTTATCAAGGTAATAACAGCGATGGTAACTACGCTGAAGCTTACACTAAATTTGGTTATGCAAGTGAATACGGCCAAACTGAGCTTAACTTTTGGTACAGCTGGGATTACTTTGGTCAAGGTGGAGGTCATGTAATTTCAATGGTAGCACACACCTATGAGCTAGCTCCAAATCATGCACTACGTGCAAGCTTTGATATTTCAAACTCGCTTGATGGACAAAAATGGGCGTGGGACGTAAACGAGAAAAAATCATACCACCATTACCGTTTAGCATATCAAACAAGTTATGAAGGGTTTGGTATTGAAGTGGCCGCTGAAAACACAAGCTTAGATTACGATTATGCTGATGAGCGTATTGTACTTGCCGTTTCTCGCACATTTGATCTTTAATACAATAATTACTGATTAAACAAAAAATGCCACTCTATTTAGAGTGGCATTTTTATTTGTAAACCAACTAACTAACTAACTAACTAACTAACTAACTAACTAACTAACTAACTAACTAACTGACAATATCCCACGCACTTGTACCCGATGCTGAAAGGTTACTGGTGTTATTGCGTAGTACTTTATTACCGACATTAACCGATGACTCAGGGCGGCTTACTAGGTAACCCTGAACAGAGCTCACACCCATTTTTTTAACAAGTTCAAACTGCGCTATTTCTTCAACGCCTTCAGCTACAATTTTAAGACCTAGCTTTTTCCCAAGGTCACTAATAGTATTTAATATATCATTATATTTTTGGCTTTTATTAGCTTGGGCTATAAACGAGCGATCGATTTTAATAACATCTATTGGTAAATCCGCTAACGTACTTAAAGAACTAAAACCTGTACCAAAGTCATCAATAGCAATGGTGATACCCTCTTCTCTTAGCCTACTTAGCTCTTTAATTATTTTAGGGCTGGCTTTAATGAATGTTGATTCTGTAATTTCAAGCATTAAAGACGTCGCCGGTAAGCCGGTTTTTTTGAGCTTTTTCATTATCCAATCATAAATGTCACGGTGCTTTAGTTGAATACCCGAAACATTAACTGATATTTTGACTTTACGCATACCTGCATTATGCCATGCAGCCATTTGTCTACACGATTCAAGCATGATCCAATCGCCAAGTTCTAATATTAAATTAGATTCCTCTGCTATTGGTATAAACTCTGAAGGTGGGATCATACCCTCAACTGGATGGTCCCATCGGGTAAGCGCTTCAAAATAATCAATCATACAATCCTCAACATGCACAATTGGCTGAAAAGATAAGTAAAAATCTTTACAAGCGACCGCTAAACGCAACTCTTCGAGTAAATAATGGTAACGGCGCATTTTGTTACCCATTTCTGGCGAGTAAACCTTAAATATTCCCTTACCATCGCTTTTAGCTCTATACATTGCTACATCTGCTAACTGTAAAAGCGCTTGAGGCGTTGACGCACTTTCTGGGTAAGCAGCGATACCAATGCTAGCACTAATTTTTACAATTTTGTTACCAAGCACAAAGTCTTTTTCAAGCTCACTTAGCACATGCTTTGCAATTTCAACAACCCTGTCGCTATCATCAAGTAGTTCTATAAAAATGGAGAATTCATCTCCTCCTAATCTTGATAAGTTTTGCTCTAATTGGTTAGCGCTATTTATGTTACTTAATTTATGGTGACGTAAAACATTCGCAAGCCGGCTAGCAACTTGGACTAATATTTCATCGCCAAAACTGTGACCAAACGAGTCGTTTACTTGTTTAAAACCATCAAGGTCTATAAAAAGGAGTGCACACTTGAGATCTTCTTGATTCGCATGATTTATCTGTCTATCGATATGTTCGATATATGCATGACGGTCAATCAATAACGTCAGTTTATCTTGGCAGATACTTGTTTGGGTTTGTTTTACATAGTTAGCCACATGTGTATTTAAGCTATTTATTGATTGACTCAAACTACTTACACCCAAAGGGTTTTCTGCAGATTTTACTTGTAGGTTAAATGCAGTGAGTAAACTATTGGCTTGATGGTTAAGCTCAGCTATTTGATTTTTATAATGACGCTTTTTTCGCTCTCTACGTAAGTACAAACCTGAACCGAATATTAAAACACATAAAAGTAAAAAATTAATGGGGGATTCAAGTGTCATCATAATTAACTTATTCGAATCTGCCGCTACAAATTGAGTATCAGTAGTTTTAATAAGTAAGAAATCGGCGCTAGGTTGTTTGATGATGTAGTGGCCATTCAAAATGGGGTTATACCAAGAAGCCATATCAAGAGTGGTATTCGTTATTTCGAAGCTTCGTATATCAATACTGGTGTGAAATAAATTTATACGGTTAATCTGATTCGTTAACCCTATGTTTATGCAAAAACAAAATAAAATTATAATGAGGAAAACAAAGCCAAATGGTTTAAGTCTATTCATAAGAAAAATCCATTTATTTTACTTCTCCCTTAAATCTGTTAACAAAAGCGGATTATATCGTTTGCAGTCAGTACTAAGCAAGTACTGATATAATCCTTAGCCATTAGTATAACAAAAAATCGTAACAATAATGGATTAACCAAGCATACCTAACACAGTATAGATGGGGAGTAAAAAGGTTCTAATTGTTTAAAATTTAATACATACCGTCAATAAGCTCTATAATTTTTTCTTCAGCGTCTATAAACTTATCCAATCCACCACCGGTGCGATAAGATGCTTGTGCTATTTTTTCATTCGTTTCAACGTCTTTAATCCAAATATTTGCGTATGCCATATAGAGCGCTATATCCCAACGCCAATTTGCTACGTAGTAAGCCACTGCATTACATCCTGTCGTATCTGCACCTGATAATTCGGTCTGGTAGTCTTGGTGTTTCAATACATAATTGGCTGGAATTACCCGAGTTTCAACATCATGCTTTGCAAAACCTTTTTTCATTGCATCTATAACACCAGCTTTAACAGCCTTATGTTCAGCAATACATACTGTTTTAGGTATGTTTGTTTCAAATCGAGTAATGTCTTGCTTTGCAGCACAACCGGCCAAGGTGGCAACCATTGCTGCTGCAACTGTTATTTTTAACGTATTCATATTTATTCCTTTTTTATTTTTAATATTTAAAGCTGCCATGCATAGCTAACTTTTGTAAAAAATGTACGCTGATCTCGCTCAATATTTTCAAGAGAATCGTCTTGGTAACCTCTATCTGAGTAACCCAAATAAAATAGTGTTTGCGCATTAATTTTATATGAGTAAACAAGCTGGCTGCCATAGTCTTTATTGATTTGACTAACTTGGTAAAAGTAGGCGTTTTCGTCTCTATCAATGTCTTCAAATTGTAAAATTAATTTAAGAATTGAACGCATGCTAAATTTATAATGAAGTCTAAAATCGACCAAGTTAGCAGTAAATACGCGATCCCCTTGCGGGTTATCTAATTGACTGTAGTTATGCTTTACATCGAGCTGCCAATGGTCGTTAATATCCCACACTACTTGCGTTTGTGTGTCAAACGCGTCGCCTAACTGCTCGTTTGCATAGTCAATTCGGCTAGCGTATTCAACATACAGTGATAACTTAAAATCTTTAGTGGGTTTAAACCCAGTGTAAATATAACCAATATTTTGATTATAAAAATTGTCGTTATAATTTTCATAACGGTGCACTAAACCAATTTCAAAAATAGATTGTTTTTGACCTTTAAAACTTAAAAAACCCTCGTATTCTTCTTCAAGTAAGTCACCATTTTGTGCCCATGTTTTATCCCATTCTGCTTCGTACGACCATGAAGTTAGCAAATCAGCTTCGTCTCTATACCATGTTTGTCCGCCACCAAACCCCACTTTTTCGTAATCTACTTTAGCCTGATAGCCTAAGTCAGTCCGATAGTCTTGACCAATATTTTCATAATATGAAAATAATTTATAGTCACGTTTATCACGAGTTAGTTCCAACGCATACGCTTGGTCTGACTGTGTTTCAGACGTATTATAATTTTCAATTAAAAATTCAGAGTTACGGGTGTCAGCTGTCGATACTTGATATAAAAGAGTATCTGATTGATTAAACCAATAGCTCCCATCCACTGATAATACAGTGTTGTGATAGTCATCACTTTCTCTGTGCGTGCTTGAAAGGCCAATAGTACCCTGCTGACCTAGGTCATATTGATAACGCCCTGCGGCCGCATTCGTTTTTTCGTTTAAGCTTGCAAAGCTAGAGCCCTGATTCGTTGGCAGTAAAATATTACTATTATCGTCATCAGCTAGCATTAACGCATAACTATGATCGCCCGTTTTACCTGTTAGCTTTGCACCTAAAGTAGGCTCTGCAATTGTACGTGTATATAAAAGTTCAAATAAGCTGCTTTTAAAGTAAGAAGCTCCATCTAAAAAGAAAGGACGTTTTTCAGCGTAATAGACAGAGAAAGTTGTATTTACATCGAGCTCTAAAGAGTCCGTTTCTACCTGCGAAAAATCAGGGTTTATCGTTGCATTTAAAACAGCGTCTTTTGTTAAGCCCCAGCGTAAATCTAAGCCCACTTCGGTGTCTATATCGCCATTATTCCAGTTACCCGGTAGCTCAGATTTATTGTCATTACGCAGTGTGGTAAGTGTGGGTGTAAGCTGAATATTTTTACTTGATTCTATATCGCTAAAACCCACTAACTTATCAAACTGACAAAGACTGCATTTTGTATCGCGATCAAATCCCATGTTAGATAATTGATACAGAACATCACGCTGATAGTTTCTCATGACTGAAAAACCCCACGTTAGCTCTTTTTTATTTTCAGGAAAGCGCAGTGCCTTAAAGGGTATACGCATTTCAACAACGTAACCTTTCTCGTTAATTTGTCCCGCGCTATCCCAAATAGCATTCCATGAGGTATCTGAGCTCCATCCATCGGTATCGGTCATTCTTATATCGCCTTGTGCACCAAGGGGATTTACATGAAATTCATAACCACTGCGTTCATCATTAAATGTATCAATAACAAGAATAACTACGTCGTCTTCCCATAGCGTATCGCGGTCACGAAGTGATGCACGAATTTGCTCAGGGTTTGGGTCTTGTGCAACAAAAGCTACATACAAATTCGTACCATCTTCATAAATAAAAGCATCAGTTTTTACCGGTGGAGTACCTTTTTCGTTGGGCTCATCTTGGTAAATTAAAGGAATACGTGTCGCATTTTGCCAGTGCGCTTCATCCATAACACCATCAATAGTGATATTTGAATCAATTCGGGACAAGGGAATTTGCTGTTTTTCAGCGAATACATCAAGGCTTGAGAGTAATAAAACGAAACTTAAAAATAGGAAAGTGAACTTTTTTATTATAGTTATAAAGTACTGCATAAACATCCATTTAGACTGTAATTACCCATAAGGAGTAACTTAAGCTAAGGATTGTAATTTATCTAGGTACATTTGTTAATACCTTGCTAAGGTTATTCTTCATAATATTAACGAATTAACAATAAAGGAGTAACTAATGAGTCTTTATTAAGTTTCGAGCAGTTTAAGTTTATCGTCTATGCCATTCCATACATCAGCGTCCTCTGGTGCAGGTTTAATCTCTGTAATGCGCGGCCAGACCAGTGCAAGTTCAGCATTCAATTCAGTAAACTCTTTTTGAGATTCTGGTAATTCATCTTCTTGGTATATAGCATCAGCTGAACACTCAGGGACACATAAACCACAATCTATACAATCAATCGGGCTAATAGCTAAAAAATTAGGGCCTTCAAAAAATGCATCTGCTGGGCACACTGATACGCAATCGGTGTACTTACATTTTATACAATTTTCGGTGACTACAAACGCCATACTATTTTAATACCTAAGATTTTAAACAACAGTTGTGGATCATACCCATCCGCTCCAAAAATACAATAAATAAGTGCCATATCACCCTATTTTAACGTAAAATACGCGCCTTATGTTTGCACACCCGTTGTGCCCTGCATCCCCTTATTGTGAGCGGTAATAATACCCCGCTATGACACCTAAAAGAGATATAAATGATACGTTTAACCGAAATAAAGCTGCCACTTGATCATGACGAAGATGCAATTGGTCAAGCAATTGTAAATAAACTAAAAATCCAACCAGAACAATTGCACAGCTTTAATGTGTTTAAGCGTGGTTATGATGCACGTAAAAAATCAGCTATTTTACTGATTTATACACTCGATATAGAAGTTGATAACGAAGCCGAGCTACTCGCCGCATTTGAAAAAGACCAACATGTAAAAGTAGCGCCAGACACAAACTATAAATTTGTAGCCCACGCCAGCGTAAATATAACAGAGCGCCCTGTTGTTATTGGTTTTGGCCCTTGTGGTTTATTTGCAGGCTTATTACTTGCTCAAATGGGCTTTAATCCCATTATATTAGAGCGCGGTAAAGAGGTACGTGAACGTACAAAAGACACGTTCGGCTTTTGGCGTAAACGCACACTTAATACCGAATCAAATGTACAATTTGGTGAAGGTGGCGCAGGTACATTCTCAGACGGTAAGTTATACAGCCAAGTAAAGGATCCAAAACATTACGGTCGTAAAGTCATTACTGAATTTGTAGAAGCTGGCGCACCCGATGAAATTTTATACGTAAGTAAGCCACATATTGGTACGTTTAAACTTGTCACCATGATTGAAAAAATGCGCGCTCGTATAATAGAACTCGGCGGCGAAATTCGCTTTAGCACACGTGTTGACGATATTCATTTAGACGACGGGCAAGTAACAGGTTTAACACTTTCAAATGGCGAGCAACTAAACACTCGCCATGTTGTATTAGCCGTTGGGCACAGCGCACGCGACACGTTTGATATGATCCACAAAAAAGGGATTTATGTTGAAGCAAAGCCATTCTCAGTCGGTTTTAGAATCGAACATAAACAATCAATGATCGATGAATGTCGTTTTGGTACAAATGCAGGAAACCCAATTTTAGGCTCTGCCGATTATAAACTTGTTCATCATTGCGACAATGGCCGCACAGTTTACAGCTTTTGTATGTGCCCAGGTGGCACAGTAGTCGCTGCAACCTCTGAAGAGGGCCGTGTTGTTACCAACGGTATGAGCCAATATTCACGAAGTGAGCGCAACGCTAACAGCGCTATTGTGGTAGGCATATCACCGGAGCAAGATTTCCCAGGTAATCCACTTGCTGGAATAGACTTACAACGTAAACTTGAAGAGCAAGCGTATGAGCTTGGTGGTAGCAACTACGATGCACCAGCCCAGTTAATTGGCGACTTTTTGAAAGGTAAATCATCAGAAAACTTAGGTGAAGTACAACCCTCTTATACACCCGGTATTAAGTTAACCGACTTGAGTAAAGTGTTACCACAATTTGCAATTGATGCTCTTCGCGAAGCGATACCAGCGTTTAATAAACAAATTCGTGGCTTTTCAACTAACGACGGTTTATTAACCGGCGTTGAAACACGTACTTCGTCGCCTATTAGTATTAAGCGTGATAAAACATTCCAAAGTATTAACACCAAAGGGCTCTACCCTGCAGGTGAAGGCGCAGGCTACGCTGGCGGTATTTTATCAGCGGGTATTGATGGTATTAAAGCGGCTGAAGCGGTCGCACTGTCTATGTTAGAAAACGCTTAAACCTCTTTTTTAAGCCGTTTATCGAAAAGCCTCACTTTGTGAGGCTTTTTTGTGCTAAATGTATAGAAAATAATAACACCTCAAGCACCTCAACAATGATCAAAACATTTACCTTTTCGTTGCTTAGTGTATTAGCAATTTTTAACGCTAAAGCACAAGAGCTAAAAACCATCGATGAAATTCACAGTGCATATAAAAATAATTCTATTAATGCACAGCAACTCACCCAAAATTATATAGACCGAATTAATAAACTTAATCCACACTATAATGCGGTTATTAGTTTAGAGCCTACAGCTATTGCTCAAGCTAAAACGTTAGATGAACTTGCCGTCAAAGGAACTTGGGCTGGGCCATTACATGGAATACCTGTACTTCTTAAAGATAATATAGAAACTAAAGGCACACTTCCCACAACGGCTGGCTCTTTAGCACTTAAAAATAACGTTACTGATAATGATGCTTTTGTTGTTAAACAACTACGTAATGCGGGCGCTATAATTTTAGGTAAAGCTAATTTAAGTGAGTGGGCAAATTTTCGTTCATCCTATTCATCTTCAGGCTGGAGTGCCGTAGGCGGACAAACACATAATGCGCACGATGTAACACGTAACCCATGTGGTTCTAGCGCAGGTTCTGCTGTTGCGGTAGCACTTAACTTTGCGCCTATAGCATTAGGGACTGAAACAGACGGTTCAATTACGTGCCCTGCCTCAGTAAATGGAGTTTATGCAATAAAACCGAGTATGGGCCAAGTATCACGCTCAGGCGTTGTGCCTCTTTCAATTAGCCAAGATTCAGTAGGGCCGATTGCGCATTCACTTAAAGATGCGCTGCTGGTTTTATCAGTTTTGCAAGGTGAAGACTCCCTTGATGCGACAACTACAGGGTTTGAATTAAAAACAGGTAATATAAAATCAAAATCGTCACTTATTATTGGTGCACTGCCTAGCGACAAATTTACAGTTGAAACGCAGCGCCTTTATGCCAAGCAGTTACAAGCATTAAAACAGGCTGGGCACACTGTTATTAATGTAGATATTACTGATAACTTAGATACGCTATTTGCTGATGAATACTATATTTTACTCTACGACTTTAAAGCCGAAATTAATCATTACCTCGCAAACACTCCAACACAAGTGGCTGTTAAAAGCCTAAAAGCACTTATTAATTTTAATATTCAAAATAAAAAAACAGAAATGCCCCATTTTGAGCAAGATATCCTAGTCCAATCACAGGCCATTGATTTAACTAACAAACAAAAATACCAAGAGACTAAAGAACGCTATCGAACTTTAGCAACGACAGCCATTGTTAATGTATATAAAAACAACAAGCTTGATATTGTTATAGCGCCTACAGTATCCCCCGCCTGGAAAACTGACTTAGTTAATGGTGATAATTTTAATGGCAGTAGTAGTTCGTTATCTGCTATTGCTGGCACAACGCACATAACCCTACCGGTCGGAAAAGTAAGTGGTTTACCGGTTGGTTTGTCCATAATAGCAAATAAAGAGGACGAGCAAGCGGCTTATTTATACGCAAACATTATTGATGAGGTGTTATTACCAGGCACAAAAAAACCTGAGTAAACTCAGGTTTTTTTAAACTAAACGGCGTTAACTATGACTTTTTAAGTGACAGTTTTTCGCCTTTTAAGCTTTTACGAACGCTTGAAATACGTGAGCGATTTACTGCTCTCGCTTCACCGGTTGCTTGTCCTGATAACTTGTTAGAACGTGTACGGCGTAAATGCGCTGGTTTTTTACCAATTTTATCAATTAGTACTTCACGGTTACTTACTTCATAACCTTCTAAATATACACGTTTGATTTTTTGGCCGATTAGCGTTTCAATTTCAAACAAAGTGTTTTCTTCTTCACGGCTAACAAATGAGATTGCTTGACCTTGGCGACCAGCACGACCTGTGCGGCCAATACGGTGAACGTAATCTTCTGCAAGCCATGGTAAATCAATATTAATTACACGAGGTAAGCCATCAATATCAATACCACGAGCAGCGACTTCTGTAGCCACTAATACGCGTACCTTGCCTTCTTTAAATTCACGTAAAGCACGACGACGGTTACCTTGAGATTTATCACCGTGGCAAACGCCTGCCGGAATACCATCAAGGTTAAGCTCTTTAACAAGCTCATCAGCTGTTTCTTTCATGTTTACGAAGACAAGCACTTGTTGCCAGTTTTTCTTACCAATCAATTCAGAAAGTAGCTCTTGCTTACGACGTTCTTCAACTGGGTAAACAACATGCTCAACGGTGCTTGCTGTACTGTTAGTTTGATCAACACGCACTATTTCAGCTTGTTTCAATACTTTAGATGCAAATTGTTTAATTGCTGCAGGGAATGTAGCAGAGAAAAGTAAAATCTGGCGCTCTTCTGCACAGCTTTTAATAACGTTTTGCATGTCTTCAATAAAGCCCATATCAAGCATACGGTCAGCTTCGTCAAGAACAAGGTGCTTAACACTTGCAAGGCTTAAGTTACCTAAACGAATATGATCAAATAAACGACCTGGCGTTGCAACAACAATATCTACACCTTCTTTTAAAGCATTTGCTTGGCCGGCAGTGCTAACACCACCAAATAAGCTAACGACTTTAAGTGATGTATGCTTTGCAAAATCTCTAAAATTATTTGCAATTTGTTCTGCAAGTTCACGCGTTGGAGCAAGTACTAATGCATGAGGTGCATTAGTTGTGCTGAGTTCAGACTCAACCAATTTTTGGATGATAGGTAAAGCAAACGCGGCAGTTTTGCCGGTACCAGTTTGTGCACTGGCTAAAACGTCTTTACCTTTACGAACAGCAGGAATTGCTGCGCGCTGAATGGGCGTAAGGGTGTGATAGTTAAGTTCGTCCAACGCCTGGATGATTTCAGGAGCGAAACTAAAAGATTTAAAATTCATGCTGTATAACCTACGGCCACATTATCAAGGGTCGCAAATTATACAGTAAAAACGAGCTAACAGTTAGTCATAACTTATCTTTTAACGTGTTTAATCTACTTTATAGCGTTTAAATATTAAAGAGGTGTTAATACCACCAAACGCAAAGTTATTACTCATCACGTAATCGGTATTAATCTCACGCCCTTGATGCCTTATGTAATCAAGCTGAGCACATTCGTCATCAACGTTATCTAAATTAATTGTTGGTGCAAACCAGTTATCTGCCATCATATTAATGCTTGCCCATGCTTCTATTGCACCACAAGCACCTAATGTATGCCCCAAATAACTTTTTAACGAGCTAATAGGTTTGCTGCCCAATGCTTTAAACGTTGCGTGAGACTCGGCAATATCACCTTTATCTGTTGATGTACCATGAGCATTAACGTAACCAATTTTTTCTGGTTCTAAATTGGCATCTTGCAGTGCCATTTCTATCGCTAGTTGCATTGTTTTTGATGTTGGTTGAGTAACGTGCTGTCCATCAGAATTACAACCAAAACCAACCACCTCAGCTAATATTGTTGCTCCGCGCGCTTTTGCATGTTCGTATTCTTCTAAAATAAGTGTACCCGCGCCTTCGCCTATCACTAAGCCATCGCGATTTTTATCAAAAGGTCTTGGTGTTTGTTTTGGTGTTTCATTTTTTGTAGATGTTGCATAAAGCGTATCAAATACGGCGGCTTCAGTAATACATAACTCTTCAGCTCCACCAGCCACCATTATTTTTTGTCGGCCAAACTTAATCGCTTCATAGGCGAAGCCTATTCCTTGAGATCCCGATGTACAAGCAGAGCTTGTTGTTATAACACGCCCTTTTAAACCAAAAAACACACCAACATTTACAGGGGCAGTATGCGCCATCATTTTAATGTAACTCGTGGCTGTTACACCTGACATCGACCCCGTTTCCATCATATTTGCAAAGGCGAGTAGTGGTTCAGTAGAGCCAGTAGATGAGCCATACGCTATGCCCGTAGAGCCATCTGTTAGACTTTCGTGCTCGAGTAATTTGGCTTGTTCAAGTGCGCATTCAGTAGCACGAGTTGACATAAGTGACACTCGCCCCATTGAACGGATTTGTTTTCGTTTGTAATGACTTGGTCGCTCAAAGTGTTTAACTGGCGCGGCTAAACGAGTATTGAGGTCGTCAGCTATATCCCACTCTGGCATAGTAACAACGGCATTTTCGCCTTTAATTAAGGCTTGTTTGAATTCAGACCAATCATCGCCCAATGCAGTGACCACCGACATCCCTGTTACAACAACGCGTTTAATCAAACCATGCCACCATTAACCGAAATCACTTGGCGTGTTATGTAAGCTGCATCATCAGACATTAAAAAAGCGACTGTTCCCGCAACTTCTTTAACGCTCCCCATGCGTTTAAGGGGTATCATTTTCATCATTTCATCAATAGGTAATTCATCAGTCATCGCGGTTTCTATTAAACCAGGTGCCACACAATTAACTGTGATTTTGCGTTTTGCCAATTCTAATGCAAGTGCTTTAGTGGCCCCAATAATACCGGCTTTTGCTGCACTATAATTTACTTGTCCTCGGTTACCTGCAATACCTGACACCGATGACATTGTAATTATTCGCCCACCTTTACGGCTTTGTACCATAGGCATTACAGTTGGGTGTACTACATTATAAAACCCATCAAGGCCTGTACGTATTACACAATCCCAGTCTTCCCCTTGCATAGCAGGAAATGCCATATCGTTAGTAATACCTGCATTACACACCACGCCATAATAAGCACCATACTGAGCTATATCTTCTATTATTTGTGCTTTGGCCTGCTCTCTGTCACATACATCAAATTGTAATAAACTGGTGGCTCTACCTAATGCATTAATTTCATCGCATGTTGCTTGAGCTTGCTCAATACCGGCTCTGCAATGTACGGCAATATCAAACCCTTGCTCAGCAAGTCTTAACGCAATAGCTTTACCAATACCACGGCTTGAACCCGTAACTAAAATTCTTTTTGTCATTGATTTTCTCTTATAAATTCCAACGGGTTTTCAGGCTGAAATACATTGATTTTTGCTTGGCAAAGTAGAGTTTCACACGCGAGTATTTGACATTCAAATACACTTAAACCTGACTCTTCTTGATATAGTTTTTTCACTTCAATAGTCAGCTTACTGCCGTTTTTAAAACACGGTTGATAAGTTTGATATTTTCGCGTGCCAATTAAAAAACCAATTTTTACAGGTTTATTTTCATCATTCGCCAACGCACCAGCGTAAGCGGCAATAGACTGCGCCATGTACTCAACACCAATATAGCTAGGTACGCCATTAATTGCAGGACTAAAAAAAGGGCTTTGCTCAGTGATAGTAACGCCGCATTGAGCTTCATCTTCGCTGTGTGTTAAAAGGCTATCTATTAAAATCATAGGCGCATCATGCGGGACTACTTGCTCTATAGGGTAATTAGTCAACGTTAACTCCCAATATTAAGCTGGCATTATTACCGCCAAACGCAAATGAATTAGATAAGCAGTATTTAAGAGCTGGCTTAAACGCTTGTTTTATTATTTTTATATCAGCCAAATCACTGCCTTCTTTAATCGCGTTATACGGCAGCATATGTTGGCCGCTGTCTTTTAATAATAACCAACATATACCGGCTTCAATGGCGCCTGCAGCACCAAGAGTATGCCCTGTTAAATGCTTACTTGAGCTAAGCGGGGTATTGTTGCCAAACACGCGATTAATTGCAAGTGCTTCCATTTCGTCATTTTTTACAGTAGCCGTACCGTGAGCGTTAATATAATCAATATCACCACAGGATAATTTTGCGCTTTTTAGTGCTTTTTCCATTGAGGCTTGGGCGCCCATCCCATTAGGATCGGGGGCTGACATATGATGCGCATCTGAGCTTTCGCCACTGCCTAGTAACGTAACGCCGTTATTTGTTATTGGCTTATTTTTAGTCATTACAAATAAAGCGGCCCCTTCACCAATATTAATGCCGTCTCTGGTGCTAGAAAAAGGCTGGCATAAACCCGAGCTTAAAGAAGCGAGCGAGTCAAAGCCATTAATTGTTAATTGGCACAAACTATCCGCACCACCACAAATTACCACATCGGCTAAATCAGCATTTAGCAAAGCTCGGGCGCTAATTAACGCTTTGCTACTCGACGTGCATGCAGTAGAAATACTGTAACAAGGCCCTAGAGCCCCTATTTTATGTGCAATGTAATGAGCGGGTGTTGCTAACTCTTGATCACTGTAACTAAAGTCATCAGGCCAGAGTTTTGTACTTTCATAGCTTTTACGTGCTCTTTCGCCATCATGAATACCTGATGTACTAGTACCCATTACAATTGCGATACGCGACTTATCAATATGCGAAAGTTTATCTAAGGTTGGCTTAATCTGCTCTAAAGCTAGATCAATAAATGTATTGATACGTTTATTATTTGATAAAGCAATAGACTGAACTTGCCCGACATACAGCGGGGTTTGCTCAGCACTTAAACTTTTATTTAAAGTTAATAAAGGAGTTGCAGGGTTATATTTATTTAAGCTTGTTGTGGTTGCATCTTGGCCTATGCCCATCGCACTCACAATGCCTAAATCATTCAGCCAATATGTCACTGTTCTACCTTTTTAAATGTTATTTGATACTGATGTAAAATATTGTTCAACGTTGTCGACTCATCACTATAGTCAATGGTAATAAATGTACCCTCATCGTTAAATACTTCCCGATTAGAGCCAACCTGCTCTATTAAAGCACCCTCTAACTGCTTTTGTAAAAATGCTACTGGCCAATGTACTAATGCAATATCCGCTAAAATATAATGAGGGTCTATCCCTTCTACCGCCAGCATATTTCGTGTTTTTACTGGGCCATTTAAAGGTTTTTCAAGCTCCATAATCGGAAAGCCTTGCACTGTCATTAACAATAACTTAATTGCACCTTTGTCATTTATAGCTAATTGGGCAAATACAGTGTGTGTGTTTTGCTGATTCGTAATATACAAAACATGCTGCCAAGACTTATCAAACATTTGTGCTGGCACGCTATTAATATTTAATTGAATATTAGGTGATAGATACACTCTATTTTTAGATGCTGTAAAGCTCGTACATGCGCTCAATACAGCAAATATAAATACACTACACACCGCATACTTAATTAATTTTGACATAACTGAGCCAACACATTTAAACGGCGTTCACTTTGTGCAACAAATGGGTTATTTGTATCCCATGCGTAACCCGCTAAAATAGCACTAATCATTTCTCGCACCTGAGTATTTTGTTCAGAGTAAAATATCACATCCTGAAAACGCGTATCGTACCACCCTGTTACAAATGTTCTAAAACAATCGACTCCAGCTTGTAATGGCTGTGCGTAGTGAGCGTCAAAATCGACGACTTCGTTTTTTAAATAGCGATCAACAAGTGGGGCAACTAAATTTGCAGATTTGAGTGCAATTGTTACACCTGATGAAAATACCGGGTCTAAAAATTCCCCCGCATTACCCAATAAAGCAAAGTGCTTACCATATAACTTACTCACATTTGCCGAGTAGCCTTTTATATTTTTTGCTGGAGTTAATAACTCACGCTGTGCTAACAGTGTTTTTAAATAAGGGTCTTGCTCTATAAATTGATTCAGTAAATCGCTAGATTCATCATCATTAAAACGCTCTGACTGCGCCACAACCCCAATACTCGCAGTACCATCACTAAAGGGAATAAGCCAATACCACACGTCTGAATATTGAGGGTGTACGGTAATCAAAATTTTATTTCGATCGAAGCTTGTATCACTAATATTGTCTTTAAAGTGACTAAAATAAGCGCTTCGAACAGGAAAGTTAGAAGGAAGCTCTAAATCTAACAATTTTGGTAATACACGCCCAAAGCCACTTGCGTCCAATACAAATCGGGCATTAACGCGATAAGCTTGCTGCTGCTCATTGTGTACCACTAATGATGCACCATTTGGCTCATCACAGTAGTCAACCACCGTGTGCTTATATCTGATTTCTACGCCTTGTCCTTGTGCCTTGTCTGCTAATAATTTGTCAAAGTCGGCTCTTTTCACTTGATACGTAGTGCCTGGGCCTTTAGTAAATTTTTCAGTGAAATTTATAGTTGTATTTTGCCCTGCCCGATGAAAAGCAGCGCCATCTTTAAACTGAAAACCTAAAGCCGCTGCATTGTCATGTAATGTATCGATTAAGCCCGCGTCTTCTAAGTACGCCATACATTGCGGCAGTAAGCTTTCACCAATTGAAAAACGTGGAAACGCCTGCTGTTCAAGTACCAGTACCCGCCATCCCTTTTGAACTAAAAGACTACTAGCCAATGCACCCGAAGGCCCAGCGCCAATAACAACAACATCGTACTGCTCAAAGTTATTCAAATTATTGTTCCTTTTGAGGCTTTAAAACACTCAGCGGTGATAAAAAGTAAATAGCTAAAATCCCTACCATTACACTCAGCCCAAAGCTAAAAATAGCCGGTGTATCAGATGCACTCAACATCCCAAATACCCACATTGATGACGCAGCCGATAAGCTAATCGCTAACACATTTTTGGGCTCTAACTTATTTATTTGATAAAAAACGAGGTAATCAATTGCTAAGGCAATAACAAGTAACGCACCGAGTAAATTAAATAACGACAAGCTACCTTGAATCGCATTACATACCCAAAGCATGCTCAACACCACAACAGATAAAATGGTCACCTGCAGCAGCGCTATCTTAATCGTAAATCGCCAACTAAAAAGCAGCCAACTAATAAAACCCGCAAGCACTAGGCTTAATAGTAAATATTCACGGTAATCACTTAATAAAGCACTAATTTGTTTAGGTTTATTATAAAGGTAAATTCCATTGTTTTTTTCAACCTCATTAATTAGTTGATCAGATGAAATACCCGAAATAGACACCCACGTTATCGATTGTTCTGACTCAACAACCATTTGAGAAAGCAGTAATGGTTTAAATGTACTCGTGGCGAGTGTTTCATAAGTTAATAACGGTGCCTTTGTACTTACTAACGCTTGCCCTGTAACGCGCTCTGCAATATCCAAAGTCCCTTTGTTTTTAGCCTGTTCAAACAAGGCTTGGTTATCCCTCTGCTTTTGTAAACTAGGCAACCAATGGCTAATGCTATTATGTTTAAAATTAGGGTTTAGTTGGGTTAAGCGTTTTAAAAATTGTTCTTGTTTTTGTAAAAGCGCTTCGTCGCTATCTGCAAACATAAAAACAATTTGGCTATCCCACTGCCCAAGTAATAACAAATGCTTTTTTTCGTTTAGCATTAAATGTTCGGAGCTTGCATTTAATAGCTTTACATCATCATTAAAGCTAATAGGTTTTATTAAAAATAACGCACTTATAAGGGCTAATAATGTAATGAGTATCGGTTTTTTTAAACTATTGCAGTATAAAAAAACCTTAATGAGCTTTTGACTCATCAATAAACTCGAAGGCGATAACCTGAGTGTAGATTGCCACAATGGCAAAACTAAAACTGTAAATAGCCAAGCACTCACTAAACCCGCAATAACAAACACGCCAACTTGAGATAATAACGTTAGTGGCGCACCTAGTAAGCAACAATAACCCAACGTAGTCGTAATAAGAGAGAGTAAAAGCGCAGATTGTGTCCCTTTGCTGTAGCCTTTTTCATACTCTTTTTTGGCTAAATCAGTCATACCATGAAATGCATAATCAATGGCAATACCAATCAAGGTAACTGCAAAAACAAGCGTTAATAAATGAATAGTCTTAAACAGCAACACCATAGCGATAGCGCCGCCAATAAGTGCACTCAGTACGGTAAAGCTTGCTAATAAAATACTGTTTAAACGCCTAAACACCCAAAATACCATAACAATAAGGGCTAATAAGCTAATGCCACCAAACAGGCTCATCTCGTATTTAGCTTGTTCAGCATTTTCAGCCGTATGAAATAGCACACCAGAGTAAGTAATGCTTAAATCAGGGTAGGTTTTATTAAGTATATTTATCTGTTTAATTATCGCGCCAGCTAAATCAATTGATTTATTAACCCCTAAATTTTCAGGCGCTAAGTTTGCCAAAATGACACGGTATTCAACGCCTTTTAAACGTCGAGTTAAACGACCTTGTTCAAGCGTAAACAATTGGCTTTGTTTTAAGTTATCTCCTATAAATGCCGCTAGGCTCAAACTTGTATCTTTGCTTAAGGTAGCACTTACAAATGGGTTGCCTAACTGATTTAATTGCTCAAGGTAATAATGTTCAAACGTTGTTTTTTTGCTTAATGTTTGCTTGTAAGTATCACTTAATAACGCATGTTTGAAAGGTGAGAATGTTTGCGCTAAATCGTTAACGGACGGAAAGTTAAATGTGCTTTTAATTGCATTATCGTCAAGCCATTTTTGGAAATCATCAAATGCTTTATTTTTATTATTTCCTGCAAACGAGAACATAATACGGTTAGCATTTTGCTGAAAAAAGACATCTTCAGCATGTGCAATTTGGGAGTGCGACTTTGGCAATAAGCTAAACATATCGGCGCTAAACGTTGGTTTAGACAGCCAAAAAGCTGCAGCAAAAAGTAAAATTAAACTGCTAAACCACCCTACAATAACGGTAATTCGTTTTGTCACTGCACTATTCCCTTAATTAACCACTGCTTTATTTAAAAACATAATTTTATTTGGAATAAGTAAACTCAATTTTTGTGTTATTTCCTGAGTGCTCATTTAGTGTAATACTACTCACTTGCTTAGCAGTTTCACATAAAATAAAATCACTAAATAATTGCTTTAGCATCGCTTCTTTTGGTATTAACTGTGTGCAACTGTCTTGCATTTTAGCAATGTCAAAACGTGTTTCCAGCGCACTCATATTTACGCTAAGTAAGTCACTCAGTAATCCTACAAATTGCTCGCTACCGGGTTGTGGTATTAACTCACCATTGGCATTTTGTGCAAGCACTTTGCCGTTTTCTATTATGAGCATACTCTCAACAGGCATTTTCACTTGCCAAATTAGCTTTTCGTCAATTAACGAAAAAACACCCGACGAAATAAAAGGCTTAGCAAATCCATTAAATTGCTTATATTGCTTAAACTCACCTTTAATAACTGCTGCATTTACTACAGAGCAAAACAGTAAAAAGCTAATGGCTATGCTCAATGTAAAACATTTTAAAAAATTCATTTAATCGCCTATAAAATAAAAATTTAATTCAAAACCGCTTTTAACTTATTAAATAAAATAGCGGGTGATTCAAATTGCATTTCTTTGGAGCTAACCTCAACCGCAACTTGCGTGGTTGAGGCTTTAGTAAGGCGCTTATTAGTTAGCGAGTCAGTGATTACGTAATCAATCCGTAGTCTATTCTCGTATTCTTTTAAATAAGCCGCTACTTTAATTTTTTGAGTAAATACTGCTGAGGCGACATACTTTATTTGCATATCAACAATAGGCCACGCGTAGCCCGATTCATGCATTTGTGGGTAATCATAATCAAATAAACGCAGTAACTCGCAGCGCGCTACTTCTAAGTAACGTGGGTAGTTACCATGCCATACAACATTCATTGGATCGCAGTCATGAAATGGAATTTCAATTTCTACAACATGCGTTAATAATGCACCTTTACTATTCATACAACGCCCAACGTTTAGTTTGAATATACCCTATTGTTTGCCTTAGCACGGCTTCCATTGGTCTATCCTCAGTGAGGTTTTCAAAGTAATCAGTTATATCGGTATACATGTTTTGCATATCTTGCGTTAAAGTCGAAAACTCAAGATCGCCTTGTTTTATACGCAATCTAACACCTTGAATACTGGCTAATAACGTACTTGCTAACACTTGTTCTGTTAGCTGTAAAATACGTAAACAATCGCGAGACGCAATAGTTCCCATACTCACTTTATCTTGATTATGACACTCCGTAGAGCGAGAAAAAACGCTGGCCGGCATGGTTAGTTTTAATGCCTCTGCTGTGTAAGCACTACAGCCAATTTGAACCGCTTTAAAACCATGATTAATATAACGGCGCTCTGGTGCACTATCAGACAAGTTTGAAGGAAGCCCATTGTTGTACTTAGTATCAACCAAAGAAGCGATTTGTCTGTCGGCTAAATCAGCAAGGTTTGCAACGGCTGTTTTCATGCTATCCATTGCCATTGCAATGTGGCCTCCGTAAAAATGCCCGCCGTGTAATACATGCTCACCTTGGCCGTCAATTATTGGGTTATCGTTTGCTGAGTTAAGCTCGTTTTCTATCATGTGCCTAAAAAACGGAAGACTGTCTTGCAGCACACCAATAACATGGGGTGCACAACGGATTGAATACCTATCTTGAAGTCTGTCTGCATTACGAGGGTGATCGTGATGGTTTAAATCTTCTCTTATCCAACGTGCAATTTGTTGCTGCCCAGGATGTGGCTTAACTGAAAATAATATCTCATCAAAATGATGGCTATTTCCTTTAAGCGCTAAACTTGATAATGCAGTAATACGGCTCGCCAGTTTAGCTAAGTAATTAGCCCTATCAAACGCTAAACACGCTAATGCAGTCATTACCGCTGTGCCATTCATAACGGCAAGACCTTCTTTTGGCCTTAGTGTTAGAGGTTCTAAGCCAACTTCATTCATAACTTCAGCACTGTTACGTACTTGGTCTTTGTAAAACACATCACGCTCGCCTACCATCGCACCTGCAACGTAAGATAACGGTGTTAAATCGCCACTGGCACCTACTGACCCTTCTTGCGGGATCACTGGCACTATATCGTTATTTAAGTAATCTTTAAGTAGGTGCAGCATTTCCCAGCTAATACCAGAGTAGCCCTGTGAAAGTGATGTTAAGCGGGTCGCTAAAATTGCACGCCCTTGCACTTTATTAAATACATCCCCGAGTCCACAGCCGTGAAAGCGAGTTAAATGCAGAGGTAATTCATCAACTAAATCAAGGGGTACAGCCACCGTTACAGAATCACCGTAACCAGTAGTAACGCCGTAAATTACGCCATCTTCTTTTAAAAGTGTGTCTAAAAAACGCAAAGCGCTATTAATTTTAACGCTAAAAGTTTCACAGCTATTTAATTGCACTTGTGTTTCATTAAAGGCAACTCGAACAATATCTTCAATTGATAATCGCTGATTGCCAAAAAGCTGTATATTTTGTTCAGTCACACTTGTTCTCCATTGATTGATCGCGCACTACCTGCTGATCACTTTTCCAAAAATCGTAAAAATTAAACCACTGATAAGGATATAAAGCTGCGTAATAACTCAAACGCTGTGCATAGTCAGTAATAATAAGTGTTAGCGCCTGCTGTCGCTCTCGTCGAGGCATTTTTAATGATTGGCTGTAATGTTCAAATATCACTTGATACTTTTTGCTTTTTTTATCTTTTAAACAAAACAAAAAGTAAACAGGGCAATCAAGCAGCGCGGCTAATATAAAAGGCCCCTGTGAAAATGGGGCATTTTTGCCTAAAAATGGTACCTGTACCGACCGAGAAGCCGTTGTTGTGCTTGTTCTGTCGCCAACAATAACGATTATTTCTCCCTGCTCTACTTTTTCTTTTAGTAAAATAGCTAAGTCAGGCCCCATATCAGTCACTTGTATTAAATTAACCGACACATCTGGGTTAATCTTTTTAAGCATTTTATTAAATTCAACAGCGTGATGGGTAAACACCAGTACATTTATTTTTTTACTGCTGCGGTGCTGGCTAAGTGCCCTGCACACCTCTAAATTACCCAAGTGGGAACCTATAAAAATAGCCCCTTGATTTTGCTCATCTAGCTCAGCAAATAAATGCTCATTCGTGTATTTAATATCACGTTGAGTTATTCGCCCAAGCCAAGCATCAATTTTATCTAATGCGCTATCTGCAAAACTGCAAAAGTGCGTTAATTGCATTTTAAACGTAACAGGTTGTTTGCAGCCTTGGTAAACATTAACTTGCTCTAAAAACACTTTAGATGCTACACGCGCTACTTTTCCTGTTAAAAAAAGATAAAAAACCACAGGAAACAAAACAATCCACAGCCCTTTTCTACCCAGTAATTCATGAGCAAATAACAGTATTTGAATACCTAAGAAATTACCGCGCTCTTGCATTTTAGACCAGTGTTTAGCCGCCATAACGCCTCTTTAATTTATGCCAAATTAACACAGGAGAGCGAATCAACATTCCAAAAAACAAGCGGGTGTGTAACCACGAAATACGCACGTTATCGTGTAATGGCTGAAAATGAGAAAGCCCATTTTCGGGGTAAATTACTTGGCTAGGTAAAAATACAAAAGGCACATTGCGCCAATATAAACGCACTAAAATTTCGGGGTCAAAATCCATGCGTTTTCCAAGCGATACCTCATCAATTAGCTTTGTACTTTGCTCAAGCGGATACACTCTAAAGCCACACATTGAATCTACAATTGTAAAACTTAACGTTTCAATCCATACCCAAACATGCGTTAAATAACGTGCTAAATAACGGTGTTTAGGCACTGAATCGTCATATATTGGGCAACAGCTTATAAGCGCTTTAGGCTGAGCGTTTGAAAGCGCTATTAGTTTTTTAATATCAGATAAGTCATGCTGCCCATCTGCATCAATCTGTATCGCATGCGAAAAACCTAGCTTATGTGCCTGCTTTAAGCCTGTTTGTACCGCGCCGCCTTTGCCTTGATTATCGTCGTGGGCAACTACACTCAACTGCGCGTGTTTTGCATCAAGCTTACTGAACACATTTTTAGCTTCGGCGTTGCTTGCGTCATCAACCATAATAATAGGAAGATTAAATGACGATAATTGGCTCAGTACATCATCAATAACCGTAACGTGATTATAATTTGGGATAACAATACAAAAGTTATTCATTTATCAGGCTATCAAAAACAACACGGCCAGATGCATGCTGTCCTTTGTTTGAATTATACGAAAAGGTATATTTATTCTCTGCTTTTTGCTCAAGCAATAATTCGATTGTTATACCTGGGGTAATCACTACCTGAAATTTTAATACTTCAACATTTTTAACAGGTTGCTGAACATTATAATATTTACAAATTGCAGCCACAGCCCAGTCTAATTGCACAACACCTGCGAGTATTGGGCCATCCGTAAAATGTCCTTTGAAATAATCTAAATCATGAGGAACTAGTAAGCTTAATTTATACTTTTGCTCTGCTTTTTCACAAGACAGTAAATCAGGATGTGTTTTAGTCAACTTTTGCAAAAAGACTCTCCAATGCTTTTAAATTTAACTTTGCCTGTGAGTTGTATGGTAATTGCTCTACAAAACGCCACTTTTTAGGGATACAAATTCGCTCAAAGCGCGCTAATGCATGCGCTTTTAATAAATTATTTGTAGCTAACTTACCGTCACCATTAAAAAACATCTGCCCTTTATGCGTAAGCACAACAATAGCGCCTACAATTAATCGCTCACCAGGCAAGGCGATTACTTTAGCTTCACTTACCCACTCACTAGTACACAAATGTTGTTCTAGCTCATCTAAACTTAATCGCTTTTCTTCTAATTTTATAATTCGGTCGAATCGGCCTAATAGTCTAAATTGACCATTTTTAAGTACTTCGCCTCTATCATCTAAAGGGTAATTTTTGTCGCGAACGAGCGGTGAGTTTAAAATTAAACGCTGATCATCCAAAGCCCGTACTTTAATACCCGAAAATGGCTGCCAAAGGCTAACCTTTTCAAGTGAAGTAACTTGTCGATATGCAATACCACCGGTTTCGGTACTACCAAAAACTTGTGTAACTGGTTTATTTAATTGCGTAAACAACGATACAGCATCTTCGTTTAATAGCGGTCCGCCTGATGAAAAAATCCATTGTAAATGAGACTTATCATCCACTAAAACATTATCAATACATAACCGTTTTAACTGCGCTGGGCTTGAAACAAACACTACTTTTTTAAATAACTTGAGCTTTGTAGCTATATGTTCTGGGTAATGCAATAGCTCTGTATTTACAACCTTTCCTGCACGTAATGGCCACAATAATCTAAACAATAAGCCGTATATATGCTGATGCGAAACACTCGCTATAAAAATAGTATTATCAATCAGTGCGTAGCTATTAATTAATGTACTTAATTCTTTATTTATTACCTGCCACGTTTTTACAATTGGCTTTGCTTTACCCGACGAGCCCGACGTGTAAAAAACAATTGTGCCTTCTTGAGGCCATTTAATTGTTTCAATAGATACAAAGTGAGGTTGATTGACTAAGGTTCCTATATCTAAAAAATCAGCCTCTAAATCGGCTACTAATTCAGACTCACCAATAAAAAAAGGTGTTTGTTTAAGCAAGGAGTTTAACGTTGCAGGTTGCCCATTAGGCGGCAAAATCACTGTGTTTCCGTGTAGTGCCAAAGCAAATAAGTACACGGCAAATTTGTAGGTGTCTGTGGTGTATAAAACAACCGATGATTTAGCATTTAACGTTGATAGCTTTGCTAAAACTTCGTTTATATCACTAACAAACTGACGCTCCGAAATATCATTATCAGTATGATTAAAACATGTTCTTATCGCATTACTTTGAAAAGCATTAAACACCGGCGTTCCTTTTTACTTTTTGTCTGACTAGCCACTCTATAGCAAACAATGTGCCCATAGCTAAGTAAGCAATAAAACCATTATAAAAAGCCCAGGTTTCTAGGCTACTAAAAATACTGGTGTACAGGGCAATACCACCGTTTAATACAAAAAAAACACACCACACTAGCGTTACTTTTTTTGTATAAATCACACCGTTTTCATCAAGTGAGGGCTCAGTAATGCGCGCAAGGGTTTCAATAATAGAAGGCCCTTTATACAAAGAATACGCAAACACAACTAACATAACTAAATTAATGATTACGGGATACAAACGCAGCCCTAAGTCGCTATCCATTACCTTGGAAATCAAAATAGTAATGGCAGCTAAAAATGTAGCGGGCTTTAACCACGGCATTTTATCAAACAAGGCTCTGCTTAACCAAAGTCTAAGCCCGAGTAAAAATAGCAGTAATACTGTAATAATCTGACTATTAAAACGCGTAAGACCTACGTACACAATAATAGGGTAGCAAGCCAAGCAAATCATAATTAACGTTGTTAAAACTGCTTTTAACATAGTATTAGTTAACTAACTTTTCTATTTCGGTGACTATGTCTTGCACTGTGCGCACAAGCTTAAAGGCATCAGGCTCAATTTTTTTACCTGTGATTTCTCTTAATTTCACAACTAAGTCAACTGCATCAATACTGTCTAAATCAAGATCTTGGTACAGGTTAGCCTCTAAGCTAATATCTTCTGGGTCTATTTCAAATTCGTTTTCTAAAATGCCGTGTAATACATCATAAATTTCAGCAGCGGTTTTCATCTTTCTTCCTACTTTTATATATTAAGAACGTGCTTGTTCAATAAATTTTGCTAAAGAATTAACTGAGGCAAAGTGCGCTTTAGTTTGATCAGAGTTTGCATCTATTTTCACATCAAATTGCTTCTTTATCGCAAGGCCAAGCTCTAATGCATCTATGCTGTCTAGCCCTAGGCCATCTACAAATAAAACGTCATCATCTTGTATGTCAGCAGTGGTCATGTCTTCAAGGTCAAGGCTTGAGATAATCAGTTGTTTTATTTGTTCTTTTAATTCGCTCATATATTTTTTAGCTCTTGTGTAAAATAATGTTGTAAATCTTTAGTCAATTGGCGTGATTGCATCGCAGGCATATCGCTGTCGTACGTTGCACAATTAAACTGCTGGCTCGCAAGCCCCATTGTAAAATGCGCCTGATATGGCGCGACCTTATACCAAGGTGTGCCTTTGGTTAAAGTGTTTGGCTTCATTTTAATTAAAAAAGTAGTAATGGGCGCATGACATCTAATTGCAATATTTGCAGCGCCTCGTTTAAACTTTAATGTTTTGTGAGGCTCTGTCCGTGTCCCTTCAGGAAATACAATTAAGTTATTACCCTTTTGCAAACTGCGCTCGCATTCTCGTAATAGCTCCTGCGGATCGTCATTACTTATATAGCCGGTGCTTTTAATAACGCCGCGCATAAAAGGATTTTTAAATAAATGCGCCTTTACTACGCAATCTGCATTTTTTACTACCGAAATTAAAACAACAACATCAATTAAAGAAGGATGGTTTGCTAATATCAGTTGCCCTTTTAAGCCTTCAATTTTTGCTTTATCGTTGACATGAAATCGAATAACGCCCGTTACATGCATTAAAATAACAAACCATTTGAAGCTGTAATGTACTGTTTTTCGAGCCTTAATCTTTTGTTTAACTGAGTCACTTTGAAATAGGCGCTGAGCAGGAAAAACAATAAAGGCTAATACTAAACCACCAACCCCAAAAACTGAAAAGCAAAATGCAGTAGCAATAATCCGCCAAATCAACCCACATAACCTTTGTACATTTTTAAGCATGGTATGTAAGCTGCCAATCGTGCTCAAGCGTGTTATGAACAAGTAATATATTGCTTCGCTCATACAAAGCTTTAGCGCATTGAATACTCATTGGTAAGTCGCTTTTTTCCATGCCCGTATTAAATACTTTGTTTAAACTAAAATGGGGTTCGACTTTTTGCGGCGCTCTTATTATTAAACCAATAGAGTGTGCTATTTGCTGTTCATCGGCGTACTGAGCGTAAATATCGGGGAGAGTCTCGTCGGTATGAACTATTAACATGTGTTGCTGATCGTTATCAGCAAGTCTTACAAAGCCATCTACGAGTGCATAAATAAAGCTTTCGGCTCCTGCAGCTATAGCATTTGTAGCACTTGTATTACCCTGTATTATCCCAAAAAGTCCCGATGCGGCATTATGCACACTTAACCCAAAACCAGTGGGCGACAGTGGCTGATCATTTACTACATCAATAAGTAGGTTAGACGTTTTGTGAAAATCACCGTGGCGAGAAGAAAAAACACTCGGTAAATTAACATAGTTACCTTGAGTGCTTACTTGATGAGCACTAAAGAGTGCCATTTTAATAAAGGAAGTCATTCGGCGTCGCTGCATAGCAGGCACCCAACTAAGATTTAATACAGAGGAATCAAACCAATTACTCTCTTTTATTTGTCGCTGTTCGGGCTTTATCCATATAGCGAGTTCTTCAACAACAAATTTCACAGCTCTGCATATTTTATAAGATATAAGGGAGGGAATTTTACCGATTTTAGCAATAGAAGTAAATAATCATTAACAAAAAGCACTGAACTAACACTTTGTTCAGTGCTTGCTCATATTGCTAGGAAAGGAGGGCTATATCGTCCTGCTTTATACACTTAGCTGTGCCGCCAACAACATCGTTGTTATTCAACTCATTAATTAATACTTCGCCTTGGGCTTGCTGCTCATCACTAAGCGGTAAATACGGTAATCTAAATACTGGGTTTACTGCGCCAGTCATCATCAATGCGGTATTAATAGCAATCGGGTTTGGTTCACAGAACAACCAGTTCATCAATGGTTGTAACGACGCATTTAGCTCGTTACTTGGCGTATCCATTAACTGACGGAATAACCCAGGTATTAAGTTAGAAGTAACCGAGATAACTCCGTGCGCTTTATGTGTGTGGCGCGCATCATGACTTTCGTCATCGTTACCCGACCAACATGCAATACCTTGTTGCTCATAATGGGCAATACGTTCATTACCGCCACACTCTTTTACGCCAATAAAATATTCATGCTTAGCGAGTGGCTCAATAATATCAGGTGTTAGGTCTTGACCTGTTCGCCCTGCTACGTTGTAAATAAAGGCAGGTCCAATATCAAGTACGCGTTTAAAGTGCTCTTTAACGCCTGCAATAGACGTACGTCCGTAATATGGATTAATTTGCAGTGCTGCATCCATACCACTGGCAAAGCCATATTTAGTTGCTTTAATCGCTTCACGGGTGTTGTTACTACCGGTATTACCGACAATAACCAGTTTGTCACCATACTTGTTTGCACTGTGCGCTATAAGCATTAAATGCTCTTCCCAGTTCATTAACTGGCCTTCGCCTGTTGTGCCACCAACTACAATGCCGTCAACGCCTGCTGCAATTTGTATTTCTACGAGTTCATCGTACTTTGCTAGGTCTATTTCACCGTTTGCTAAGTATGGCGTTTTAATAGCTGTAATAAGACTTGCTTGTTTAATTTGGTCTAGGGTGCGCATAAAAAATCATTATTTATAAAACTTGCGCTATTTGTAACATAATTGCCGGTACTTTTGGAGGTGTAAACCCACATTTAATTATAAAATCTCTTGTGTTATTAAGTTTGGTAATACAAAATGAATAACTGTATATATAAACAGTATTTTATTTTAACTATACCAGAGGCTTTATGCGTTTATCTGATTACTTAGCAACTCATTTTTATAACACCGATGAACTGTGCCAAGCATTAAATATAGATGCAGATACACTTTTAGCTTGGCAAGAGCGAAGTGTTTTCCCAAAACCAAGTTACTGTATTAAAAGTCAACTTAGCTGCAGCTCATATTCAGGTTTGTATGAATGCGAAGAGTATGACGACTATTACCCGCGCGGCTGTGTTAATTGGGGGCAAGGTCTTTTAAAACAAAAAATAGAATCATCAAGCCATGCTTTTAATTATTTTGCGCAGCAATATACTGTAAGCCTAACTAAACTCGCTCAGCAAGGATTTACGTTTAGCGAAGAGCTATTTGGCTGCGAAATAGACGAGCACTTGCAGCAAGTTTGGCAACAGTTTTTATGTAGTAAGTACGGCGTACTTACTCAAAATGGATTAATAGACGAAATAGTCTCGGTAGATATTGGCAGGCTATTAGTTGACGACATTACAGAACTACGCAGTAAAGCGAGCTTAAACCAAGACGAAAGAACGCTACTGCACCCAGCCATGAAGCTTTTAAACAAAGCATTAGGGCATGGCGCCGATCATGAAAAACAACACACATTACGCACCCGCTATATAGATGCACTTATTTTAAAATACGATTTATCTATTAAATAGTTTTGCATTAGTTTAATTATTTTAGGATTATTTGACGAAAAACAAGATCTGTTAACTTAATTGTTACGAAAAATGTAATTTAAAGGCACTGACTCAATGACAATCAAAACAAAAATAAGTGTAATTTCTGCTGTAATCACTATCCTATCTTTTAATACGCTAGCTAAAGCTAAACACGAAATAGCAAATGACGACATAATAAAAATGCAGCGTGCTGCACTTGCTAAAAACACCGCTAATAAAGGCTTTGGCCCACAATCTCCGCGCAATATTGATAATTATAAAGGCGAAAACACGGCAGTTTTTTCTCATGCCCCAACTTCATCAAGCATGAACTTATGTAATATACACTTTCATAAAAATGCTGAACATGCCGGTGGCGAGTTTAGTAAATATGCCGGAAATGGTAATGGAAAAGGTTTTAAAAGTGGCTACTTATATTCAGGCTCTTTAACTAAAAGTGAAAGTAAACCAGCAAAAATTGAAATTTGTCCAAGCGATCACGGCGCGCTTTTAGTTGGCGATACCATTGAGGTTCATAATGTTCATACGTCAGCAATTGTAAAACCAGGCCCAACCTTGGGTAGCTGTTTAAGTGATTCAATTAAAAATCCTCAACTACGTGTTGAAGCTCAAGTATATGTATTAGTAAACGATGCTAACGCACTTGATTTTGCTGAAATAAGCGCCGTGTCATCTGTAAATGGTTACTATCAAGCGATTGCTACACCTACAAATACGGGTAAACCTGTTGTTTATAGCGGTTCAACTACTGGTCCTAGTTACAACGAGGCAGGCTCTCCTTTTCAAGTAACATGGTCAGTTAAACCAAAAGTAGCAAAGGTTGATATAAACAGTGTTGGCAAATGGTGTGAAAGTAACACCTTTAATGAAGATCATGCTCACGGCGTACGAAATCTCGTAATAAATCCTGCATTACTCTCTAAAATCAATAATTAAAATTTAGCCAAATAAAAAACAACCCGCTAATTAGTGGGTTGTTTTATTATGACCGTTAAAATGAGTATTACGCTTAATGGGATAAAAATGTCACATTAAATGTATTTAAATCTTCATATGTAATACATGTTTGCTCATTGGTATTAAGCTCAACAACACCGCAGTAAGAACCAGTTATAAACACTTGCCCTGCTTTTAAATTAATTCCCTTTGCTGATAAGTAATTAACCGCCCAATAAAGTGGAAGCTGCGCAAGCTCTGCAGGATGCACACCCGCCAGGTTTAACTCCATCTCAGTTTGCTTAACGTTAATATTTACAGTACTTGCGTTATACGCTTTGGTTTTATCTATTTGTGGGCCTAAATACACACCTTGATTAGATAAACCATCGGCCAACTTTTCAATGTGAGTGCTTGGAGTGTCTTCATCAAACCTTTTTTGGATAAGCTCAAGTGCCAAGTGGGCGCTAGCAAATGCAGTATCCACGTCTTCATTTGTATAGGTTTTATTACTAGGTAAATCGCTTTGTAAAATAAATGCAATTTCTGGTTCAATAAGCGCTTTATTGTTTGTTGTATATAGTGGGCAATTTTCAGCTTGTTTTATAGGTGTATGTAAAAGAGGCGCTAATATAATTGAGCCATCATCTAAAGGCAGCATACACTTCCAGCCATATACAGTTTGATCATTTAAATAAATCATCAACTTTTGTACTTCTATTGCATCGTCAGTCGAGTCTAGTACTAACTCTTTAGGAAAGTTTGAACGTGCTGGGTTTTCATCTCTTTGTGCTAATAAGTGAGTAGCAATTAGTTTTAGCTGTATTGAGTTGTTCACATAAATCTCTTTAAAATACGTTACTGGTTAAGCAGTAAATAGGAAGGGTTACATTATTAATGTATTAGTTTAGGCATTAGAACATAATGTTAAATGCCAATAATTAAAATTATATTTAAAACAAAGCGTGGTAATTATTTAAGTATCAATAGATTTAAGCGATCGTAAAAATAGCCCTAAGCCGCCAAACGCTAAAATTATAATAACAATCAAATCAAACGACGTCATAGTTCGCATACTAAATCGAACACTCGATATAACGCCAAATATTAGCGCAGTTAACGAGCCAAGAGATAGAACCCAGCCTAAAATATTTTTAGAATTGTAAAAAATCAGACCCACACCAAAAATAAATGGGATCATAACCATGCCGCCTGTAACGCCAAAGCCACCTAAAGCATTAACACTATAAATGCGAGAACTTAGTCCAAAATTAGAGGTCACCGAAATTGCGTTTAGCAGCATATAAAAGCCACCGCACATCATAATCAAACCAATAAAAAAATGCCCAATACCACCAGAGCTTCCACCCGCACCTTTCATTATTAATTATTCCTTTTATATTTTTAACTTAGTCGTTTTAAATGGTAATTGCTTGAGTATTAACATTGACCGCAGTATACATAATCAATCAGTGCACACGCGAAAGCACTTATCGCGTAATTACATGCCAAATAACATAAAACCAAGATAAAAAACCATGCAAAATTGCCCATAACACAGACTCGTTAGCACTCCATGAAATAGCAATTGCTAAGGCTGTACCAAAAGAGACTCCATATTTTACTATTTCATTTCTTGAGTTTCTCATTAATTAGATTCCTAATTTTTAACTTATTAGCTGCTTGATTTGCTCACTAAAACTGAAAGCTCTTTACCATCAATATTGATACTTGCTTCTTTGCCTAGTTCAACAACTAAAGAGGGAGCCATGTGTTTTTCACCTAGTTTTAGGTCAGTTGCTAAACTAACAGTAGAATCATCAATTGGCGTTACTGTAAGAGCAAAACTATACAAATTATCAACTGAAACTGATGCCTCTTCGTTTGAATTTACTACTAAAATAGGTGAACCAATTAAGTTTTTATTATCATAAAATTTGGCATTCACTACAAAACTATCATTAGCTTGTGCAAATGAGACAAAGCCTAACAATACTATAATTGCGATTAATTTTTTCATTATTATTTCCATATAAATTGATACAGCTTAAAGCTATTGAGGCTTTATTGGCTGTGATTTTTCAGCTAGCAATTTACTAGTGATTGATGTTACATCATTCACTATACTCTCCATGCGCCAAGGCACTTAAGAGTGCCTATTAGTGTTTCTATATTTACACCAGAGAACTTTAATGTAAACAACAAATTAAATAGGCTATTTATTAGAGTGGGTTGTGATACCAAAACGACTTTTAATAATGTTATGAACCTCTTTTGATTTCGACGCACTAAGAATTAACAAAAAAGAGTCCTAATAGGTTTCATTGGTATATTGGGGAAGTAGAGTATTTAGGCAGGTTGGAGTGTAAGAATAAAAGGTGATGTAAGTTAACAGCACCTATTTGAGTATTTACTTGGTTATGTAGTTTAGCTAAGTGGTATAAAACCGCTTAACCAATTGATTTATATACGTCAATACTACTATTGGTTAAAAGCCCAGTAACTTGCGTACCAAACGCTTTAAAGTGTGGCTCGTTTTTATGCGCTTCAAAGTGCTCGTCAGACACCCACTGTTCACTAACTACATAGTCTGTATGTTCATCATCACTTTTTACCGATAGTTCATAACGTAAGCACCCTACTTCTTGGCGCGATGACTTTTGTAAGTTTTCAAGTGCTGTAAGTATTACATCTGCATCAATATTTTTGCACGACAGTGCCGCTATAACCGTTAACATGTGTATTCCTTTTAAAAGTTAAGGTGTAGATAATCTACACCTTAGAATATTTAGTTTAACTTTGCGTCTGAGGTAAGTTTACTGATCCCACTGCGGCGCAAATTCTGGTGTTGCTTGGCGGTCGCCGCAATCAAGACCATCAATGCGGGCTATGTCTTCATCATCTAATTTAACGTGGTCGTTAAAGTTATCTTCTAAGTTTTTACGCTTAGTTGATGATGGAATTGTCGTCATGCCGCTGGCGTTAACCCATGCTAAAACAACTTGTGCTGGACTTGCATCGTGCTTTTTAGCAATGTCGATAATGGTTTGATCTTTTAGTACTTTACCTACTACAAATGGCATGTATGCTGTTACATGAATGTCGTGCTGAGCACAAAATGCGCGTAATTTAGTATTAGTTAAATATGGGTGAACCTCAACCTGATTGGTAAATATTTCACGCGAGTCGAGTGTTTGCATTGCTTCATTTAAGTTTGCAATGGTGAAGTTTGATACACCAATGTGCTTAGTTAAACCAAGCTGCTTCGCTTTTAGTAATTCAGTAAGGTATTCACTCATTGGCTCGTCGTTAGCGGGCGATGGCCAATGAATTAGCAGTAAGTCGACCGAATCAACTTGTAGCTTTTCAAGTGACTTTTTAACGCTTGGAATAAAGTCGCTTTTATTTAATTTGTTATTCCACACTTTGGTAGTTAAGAATATTTCACTGCGCGGAATATTACTATCTTTTATGGCTTGACCTACTTGCTCTTCGTTGCCATAAATTTGTGCGGTATCAATATGGCGAAAACCAACTTCGAGTGCCATTTTTACTGAGTTATAGGCAGTGTTGCCCTCCAAACGGAATGTTCCCATACCGAGTTCTGGCATTTCTATTACACGTTTTGTCATGGTTTATCCTTATAAAATAATCGGTTTGAAATACAAACTTCACTAGGGCGTGTTGTCCTTTGTGGATTGAAATTTGTTCAATCTAGGGGCGATTTAATCGCGGCGCGAGGTTTGTAACCTAGTGGGCTCGGTAACTGCTCCTGCGTTACCCTACTGGCTTACATCCATGTAAGAATAAGTAAAAACCGAGCAAAGCTTCCGCGTCCTGCTCACGCCCCTTACCTACATCCATGTAGGCAACAAAGAGTTAATCGCTCCTAGAAAGAACCCAACGGGCAGTGTATGTTTGGTTTTTATGCTGCGTTATCGCCTATTTATGGGGAACAACCACACTACATAGGCTCTGCCTTGCCTAAAAACCAAACTTACTACTGCAAATTCAACAACCAAAGATCAACACGCCCTATAGTTTTACGAAATACACCTTTTACTTCTTATTACGACTGTCACTTAAAAATCTATGACCTCATAACAGGTATGAGGTCATTAATTTTAGTTTCAAGGTTAACAGCTAAGGCTTTATGCTTGCTGAATTTCACGTTTATCAAGCATACCGCTGTAGCGTGTAACACCAAGTGCTAAAACAGAGATAACGGCGCCTATCCATGCTGTATCTTGCAGGGTCATGTTCTCTACTACGCTACCACCAATAATTGAGCCAAGTGCAATACCAATATTAAATGCGGCTATGTTTAAACCTGATGCAACATCTACCGCATTTGGCGTGTGCTTTTGTGCTTGCTTTACTACATAAAGTTGCAAGCCTGGCACATTACCAAAAGCAAATGCGCCCCAGACTAAAATAGTAAGTACAGCGGCAATTTTTGATTCCATCGTAAAGGTAAATATCAGTAAAATAACACTCAAAGCGCTGAATATGATACTCAGTGCACTAATTGGGCCGCGTTTGTCGACCAACTTTCCACCCCAAATATTACCTACCGCTACCGATACACCGTAAACAAGCATTATTAAGGCAATAGCCGAAGGCGCAAAACCTGTTTGTTGCTCTAAAATAGGTGCTAAATAAGTAAACGCTGTAAACGTGCCGCCATAGCCCAATATCGTCATTAAATATACGAGTAATAAACGCGGTTTTACGATTACTTGTAGTTGCTCTTTAAACGTCGCTGGTATTGATTGTTTTAAATTTTTTGGCACTAAAATAGAGCTGCCGATTAATGCAATTAAACCTAATACCGACACAACTAAAAACGTTGCACGCCAACCAAAGTGTTGTCCAATCCATGTACCTAGTGGCACACCAGTTACTAGTGCTACAGTAAGCCCGGTAAACATAATGGCTATTGCACTGGCTTCTTTGTCTTTGCTTACTAGGCTAGTGGCAATCATCGATCCGATTGAAAAAAACACACCATGGGCAAGCCCCGTTAAAAGGCGCGCAAGTATTAATGTTTCGTAACTTGGCGCTTGCCATGCAAGTAAGTTACCTAAAACAAATAAGCCCATTAAGCTTATTAGTACCACTTTACGATTCCAACGACCCGTTAAAGCTGTTAGCACCGGCGCACCAATGGCAACGCCAACCGCATATAAACTTACAAGCAAACCCGCTGAAGGTAGGCTTACGCCTAAGTCGTTTGCAATGGTGGGTACTAATCCCACTATTACAAACTCAGTTGTTCCTATTGCAAATGCGCTTAAGGTAAGCGCCCACAAAGCCAATGGCATAGTTATATCCTCATTAATATTTGAAGAATGTAGTTTGGCTAAAATATCGTTTGCAAAAAATAGCATTAGTGACAAAATACTTTTGTTAATAATGCAAAGATGGTGTTGGTATACTTATGGCTGTTCATTCAAAAACTGAAGATTTAGAAACGTTTATAACGGTAGTCGATTGCGGAAGCTTTTCGGGGGCGGCTAATTTGCTCGATCAACAGGTGGCTAAAGTGTCGCGAGCTGTATCACGCCTTGAAAATACACTGCAATGCACTTTGCTAAACAGAACAACACGCCGATTAGAGCTTACCGAAGAAGGCCATACTTTTATAAAATATGCGCGCGAAGGGTTAAATACGCTTTATACTGGTGAAGAAGCCATAAAGCTTTTAAAACAAGCGCCAAGTGGCAAGCTGCGAATAGATGCGGCAAGCCCTTTTGTATTGCACCAACTTACGCCTTTAATTGGCGAATTTGCCAAGCAATACCCCCACATAACGCTTGATATAACCTCACACGACAGCATTATTGATTTACTTGAACATAAAACCGATTTAGCCATACGCATTGGTGATTTAAAAGACTCAAATTTACATGCTCGTAAACTCGGCAGCAGTCAGTTACGTATTGTAGCCAGCCCAGAATATATAAAAAACAACGCAGCAATTACACAAATAGATGACTTACAAAATCATAAGTTAATTGGTTTTAGTGACTCCCCAAAATTAAACACTTGGCCGTTAGTAAAGTCCGCTTTATTTACGTTTTCGCTTAGCGCAAGCAGCGGCGAAACAGTGCGCCAACTATGTATTGCAAACCAAGGCGTTGCGCTACTTTCTCACTTTATGATTGGCAATGACCTAAAAAAAGGTAAATTAGTTGAAGTGTTACCCAGTGCAGTTAGCTCACCTAATAACCGAGAGGTTGTACAAGCCGTGTATTATAAAAACAGTGCGGTATCATCTCGCATTACAGCGTTTCTAGATTTTATAAAACCACGACTAAGCTTATAACTATATTAAAAAGTAAATTAGATTATGCTTTGTTATTAAAAAGCAAACCTGAGTGTTTACTATCTGAAGATGATGAAAACAGCGAATCCATTAAAGTAGATACATTTTTTCGCACTGTTAATTGTATCGACGATAGCTCACTATCGAGTTGCTTTTTAAGTTCGCTTAGCTCTTCTATCGCTTCCCCTGTGGGCGTATCAGAACTATTGGTCATTTCTCTTATTTTACTCTGTAAATCTTTAATTGACTCGATCGCTTTATTCATTTGAACTGCTGAATTGTCACTCGACTCTTCTGTCTCGCTGCTGGTTACCGGCTTAGCTTCTTGAGTATCTGTGGATGAGATCGTTGCTTTTTCAGTATTTTTATTTAATGACGTATCGGCTTTAGCCTCTGCGTTTTTATCGGCATCATCCGTTTTTACAGTGTTTTTATTTAAATTACTTAGGCTTGAATAGCCATTGTCATTGTATAACTGCGAAGAAAGAGTTCCAAAATTCATTTTTGCCTCATGTGTCTAAAAATTGACGACTTTATTTTTATAATTAGAAGCAATTATCATTCCAAATATGGTAACAAATTGACCATCCGTATTTTAAACGGGAACAGGACTTATAAGTCGCCACGGGGTATTATTTTGCTTAATTTAAAATGCGAGGAAAGCTATACTTTTAAAATACGCCTGCGAAAGGCTAAATATTTATGCACAGATGAAAACGCCATAAAGCTTTAAAACAAGCGCCAAATGGCAAGCAGCTAATAGATGCGGCAAACCCTTTTGTATTGCATCAACTTACGCCTTTAATTGGTGAATTCGCTAAATAATACCCTCACATAACGCTTGATATAACCTCACACGGCAGTACTATTAATTTACTCGAGCATAAAACAGACTTAGCCATACGTATTGGTGATTTATAAGATTCGAACTTACATGCTCGTAAACTTGGCCGTTAGTAAAACTCATTTTATTTACGTTTTCGCTTAGCGCAAGCAGCGGCGAAACAGTGCGGTATCATCGCGAATTGTGGCTTTTTTAGATTTCATAAAGCCTAGGCTTAGTTTATAAGTTCTGCGTATTAATATTGATATGCTTATTAAAAGTTTTAACCGATTTTTTGACGCTTTTTAATAATCAAAAAGTATAAATAATAAAAGTAGTAATTAAAGGTATTAATTAAAATGGATTCTTTAACGCAGGTAGCATTAGGTAGTGCTGTAGGTTATGCGGTATTAGGCAATAAAATAGGTCGAAAAGCCGTTTTATGGGGAGCAATTTTAGGCACGCTCCCTGATTTAGATGTATTTTTGCCATATGGCGGATCTGTAGAAGCATTTACTTATCACCTTGGCTTTAGCCATTCGTTATTAATACATTTATTAATTAGCCCGCTCATTGTATGGCTAATATTAAAAGTACACGCGGGAATGCAAATTTATAAAGTGCGCTGGTTTTGGCTAGTATTTTTAAGTTTATCTACACATGCCCTATTAGACAGCCTAACGGTATACGGTACACAACTACTCTGGCCTTTTACTGAGTACCCCTTTGCGGTTTCTAGTGTGTTTATTATTGACCCCGCTTACACGCTTCCTTTATTAATTGGCGTAATATGTACGCTAATACCCAAAATAAAAGCAGCAACGGCTTATCGTATAAATGCAGCGGCTTTAGTTTTAAGTAGTCTATATTTATTTTGCGCTTTAATTTTAAAAGTAAATATTGATGACAAAGTAAAAACGGCTCTCAACAACAGACAAATACCAGTCAATGCGTATGTTAGTACGCCTGCTCCGCTAACCATTTTGCTGTGGCGTATTGTTGTGATGTCTGACGGACAATACTACGAAGGTTATGCATCAGTATTTGACGCACCCAGCGATGTTACATTAACGGCTTATCAAACAACGCCTTCACTGTTAAATAATATTAGCGATGAATGGGCTATAAAACGCTTGCAGTGGTTTACTAAAGGGTTTTATTCGGTGCGCCAACAGCAAAGCAATATTGTACTTTCTGATTTACGTATGGGCATGGAGTGCAACTATGTGTTTAATTTTGTAGTGGGTCAAAAAAATGATTCAGAAGTGAGCATTGGTAACTTTGAAAAAATAAGTCAAAGACCAAACTTAAACAATCTTCATAAAATATGGAACAGGATTTGGCAACCAAATGTGTCTTTAGCATCACCCGCGGCAAAAAATGACTGCAATAGCGAATAGCGGCATATTATAAAATTCGTACTAGCATGAGGAAGTTAAGTGAAGTTCAAGCAGCAATTAAACTAAATAGCTCACTAAAGTGATTGCTGCTTTTTTTGCTGATACATTGCAACATCAGCATCTTGAATCATATCTTCAACCGATTTACCTGTATCGTGTTTAAAGTGTGTTACTCCTACACTGTAATCAATTTTGTATGGCTTGTTTAAGGTATTATTAGCATGCTCTACTGCATCCGCAAACCTTTGTAAAACAAACTCTGCTTTTGTCTCGTCTGAGTCGCTTAACATCGCAACAAATTCATCTCCGCCAAGTCGACCTATTACTTCACAATCACGAAATGAACTAAGCATAATTTGTGCAAATTTATTTAATACAAAATCGCCTTCGTGGTGTCCATAAATATCATTAATTTGTTTAAACTTATTGAGATCAAACAAAATAAACGACATTGATACTTTATTTCGCCTACATACATTTAGCGTATGTTCAGCAAGGTTTAAAAAACCACGTCGATTAGAGATTCTTGTTAACTCGTCAATTGTGGCTAGTTGAATTGATTGAATTTCTCGCTCGACTAACGTGCCTAAATCTCTTAGTAATTGTTTTTCTTCATCATCGAGTTATCTAGGTTTATTATCGGCAAGGCACAAAGTGCCTATAGTGACTTCTTCCCTTAATTTTAAAGGAAAGCCTGCATAAAAGCGTACTTTAGGATCGCCTGTAACAAAGGGGTTATCAAAAAACCTTTTGTCTTGGGCTGTATCTGGGATTATTAATAACTCGTCTTGATTTATGGTGTGGCCACAAAATGAGGTTTCGCGAGGAAGCTCAGGCGCATCAAGCCCCTGCCTTGATTTAAACCACTGGCGGTCTTCGTCAATCAAAGTAACCAATGAAATAGAAACATTAAACATACGCTTGGCAATACGAGTAACACGATCAAAGCGCTCTTCATGAGACGTATCTAGAATTTTTAATGCTCTAAGCGCGTGTAATCGCTCGGCTTCGTTACTTGGGATCTCAGATTTAATCATTAAAGCTCTGTTTATTTTAAATGTTTTATAAATTATGAGATGGGAGCGAATATTTTCGAGTATATAACCCGATAAACTTATCTAAACTATAAACAGTCTGCCTATTAAAACTAGAACATTACCTTAAAATAGCAATAAATACTTATGAATGTCAGTAAGTCGTACCTAAATAAAGATAAGATTAAATCCGCAAAAAATTATGATGAAAACAGGTGGGATCAGTGGTTGGTTTGACGTAGCTACTCTTTAATACAAAAAGTAGTAGTGGCTATTTAGTTTTATTTAAATAACCACTGGATTTGGCATACATACAAAAATAAACACTTTAATTTTGGTGCTCATATTGTCCACGGTAAACTTCAAATACTTTTAAAACAGTATGTTGCTCTTTGGTTAGGTTATCAAACCAATCATCAAACAGCTCATCATCTTCTTGCTCGCTTAGTGCCATATACCTTGCAAGTAACTCTACAATATCGTTATGGTTGCAGGTTAAAGGATTTACTTGTTGCGCCAAGGTACTGTGGTCGCGCTCTCTTAGGGTTTCCATCACCCCTTGATCAATTTGTTCTTGTTGTTGTGTTGCGTCACTCATACATAACCTCTGTAATAACTTTATAACCGTATTTGTTAACGTTTTAACTCTTAAATATAGTTATAACAGCCTAAACGCCAATAGCCAGCATTTTTGATTCAAGTGCTTATTTTTTGATTTATTTGCGCAAATAGCCAGCAATTACGGCCTTTTTGAGGAACATTTAAATAATTTGCAATGGGAGAATAAATACGGTAAATTGAAATGATATATTATCACATATCATTTATTGAGGCGTATTATGAAACCAAATATTCATCCTGATTACCACGTGGTTGCTTTTCACGATACAGCTGCCGATTCTTACTTTATTATTGGCTCAACCATAAAAACGAGCCGCACAGTAGAAATAGACGGTAATACATATCCATACGTACCTATTGATGTATCAAGTGACTCGCACCCATTTTATACAGGCAAGCAAAAAACAGCCGCTACAGATGGCCGCGTTGCACAGTTTAATCGTCGTTTTAAAAGTTTATCGACTGTTAAAAAGGAAAAGGTATGAAAGTATTAAGCTCTCTTAAAAGTGCAAAGCAACGTCCGGGGTGTCAAATTGTAAAACGCAAAGGCCGCGTATTTGTAATTTGTAAAAACAACCCACGCTTTAAAGCAGTACAAGGAATGAAAAAGAAATAAGTTAAACGGGGATGCTCAACATATAATTAGGTAGCTTGCTTAAGCTACCTAATTTAGGGGGACTATTTTACCACTACTGAAAACTCTGGTACTGCCTGAATTACTTTTTTTACCGTACAGGTATTAACGGCTGCAATAAGCGCCTTTTTATATTTATCAGGGAAGCCTTCTGGTAAGTTAATCTCAATTGAAAATAGCTTTTTACCGTTGTCATCTACATTTTCGTTATTTTGAGTAAGCGTCATACCTTGCGTTGAAATATCACGCTGCTCACAAAACTTACGCGCATAAAAACCTGCACATAAAACCATACTTACTAAAAAATAATCAAACGGTTCTGGATACTCTGCATTGCCACCAGCGTTTACGCTTTGATCACTTATTACTTCTAGGTCGCCAAATTTAGCGCTTTGCTTTTGGCCTTCTAACATTGAAACTGAAATTTCCATTGTGTTTCCTTATATTTATTGCTGCAGATACCTTTAACGCAATTAGCTTAAAAGTAGCGACTAAAGATACATATAGTTTAGGTTTATGAACCGAACAGTAATTCAAAGAACCCTGGAGGCTCGTGTAACTCATGATATTTTTTACGTAAATTATCTATATTTTTCAGTGGTTCTTTCGCCGCACTTAGCCCCTGCTCGTTTGCTGCTTTTTTTGCAAGTTCAGCTTGCGCAATCACTTTATCAAGGCCCTGCAATGATTGATCTGGTTTTTTATAAAACTTACCTGTTTTACTCACTTTAACCAGCTTAATAAATTCATCAATTGCGGTATTAAATTCGTCAACTTGTGTAGCCTGCACTGCTTGTTTGTAAGCGAGGCCCGTGTTTTTCATATTTATTTCAAGATCGACAGGCTGCTGGGCTAAAGCCAACGAGCTAAATAGTAACGTAATAGCTAAATAAAAATACTTCATGAAAAACCCTATAAATAAAAGAGGGCTAATTGTATCAATTATGCTGATAAAAGTAACTCAACAGAAATAGTGAACTTTTAAGTACTGTAAAGGGGCTTTACAATAAAAAAACTACAACGTTTAGGCAATAAAAAAGTCTGCATTTGCAGACTTTTAAAGAGTTAACATTTATTTAATATTACTCAGCCACACGCTTTGGTATGGTTCTAGCTCTATGGTTAATTGGCTTTCTTCAATCGTTTTATCTGCCATCAAATCAAACCACTTTTGGGTGTTAATTAAGTTTAAGTCGGCCAATGTGAGTGTTTGTGGTTTATCGCTAATGTTATAAACACAAAATATACTTTGGCGCCTGTCAATGCTTTGTCTCCAAAAACCAAATAACCCACCCGCTAAATGCAGCGTAAACTGTGTAGCATTTGGGTGAAAGGCACTCTGCTTTTTGCGTACTGCCAATAAGCTTTTTATGCCGTTAAACACTTTATGATGATGACTGTACTTTTCACCAATTGCCGCGAGTAGTTTTGATTCTTGCCAACGATGGCGGTTAATAGCACGGTTATGCTGAGAGTTTTCAAAGCGTTCGTAATCGTTAGTTGTACCCAATAAACTATGAATATAAAGCCCTGGGATACCTTCAAGCGCAAACATAATTGCGTGAGCACACATAAACCGCTCAAGGCCAAACTTATCGGGGCCATTGTGCGTCCCTTGTAGTGCATCAAATAAAGCAATATTTAGCTCGTACGGTGTATGTGTGCCATCGTTACTTGTACGCATAGATACACGACCACCAAACTGCATGGTTGTACTTACTAGTGATGCCACTTCGCTAGTTTGTAGTAAACCTTCAATTGGTCTGAGCCCTATTCCATCGTGCGAGGCTATAAAGTTAAAGTATGCAGTACCATTTTGCGCAGGCGGCATACTCATCATCCAATGTTTAATTGCTGTGCTATCGCCGCTAAGTAATGTGTGTAGCAACAATGGCGGCAATGCAAAGTTATAAATACTGTGCGCTTCGTTAGCGTTACCAAAGTACGATAGGTTTTCTTGGTTTGGAATATTGGTTTCGGTAATAATAACTACGCTGGGCTCTGTGTGCTCAATAAGTGTTCGCATTAGCCTTACGGCTTCATGTGTTTGCGGTAAGTTAATGCAGCTTGTATTAAGCTGTTTCCACAAAAATGCAACCGCATCGAGTCTAAATAAACGCACGCCATTGTCTAAATAATGCCTAATTATTCCCACAAACTCTTTAAGTACATCAGGATTGCCAAAGTCAAAATCAACCTGATCGTGACTAAACGTACACCACACGTGCTTTTCGCCGCTTGGCGTTGTTACAGTATTTAATAACGATGACGTACGCGGGCGTACAACTTGGCTTAAATCATCCGTTAAGCTGGCCGTTTTAAAGTAGTCTTTACCCGGGTGTAAATCGTTTAAAAAGTTCTCAAACCATACGCTTCTGCTTGAGCAATGGTTAATAACTAAATCTGCCATTAGCTTTACATCTTTAGCGATATTTTGAATATCTCCCCAATCACCTAACGACTCATTCACTTGCACGTAGTTCATTACGGCAAAGCCTTCGTCTGAGCTATACGGGTAAAATGGCAATATATGCAGGGCATTTAACTGCATATCACATTGCTCTTTTATAAACCGGTGTAGTGTTTTAAGCGGTGCCTCCATTGGGCTCGATACAGCAAATTCACTATCATCATGTTTAATAATAGAGTCGCCATAAGCAATCAATACTATATCTTGTTCATCCCACCGGTTTGTATGGGGGGTCGGGTCGCGCAGTGCATTGCTACCTAATATAATTTTAATGAGTTGCTGAGCAAGCTCAGTAACCGATAAAGGCAACTCAACCCCCTCATAAATAATATGAAGATGTTGCTCTACTCGTTGTAAAAATAATTCGCTAACTGTGCTCACATGCGCCCCTAATATTTATTGTTTAGACTTATAGGCTAGTTAACCTGCACGCAGGTTAACTATATTCTTCGTTATCTAGCTCTACGGCTTCTTTTAAGCGCTCAAGTACGTCTGGCATTGCTGATACAACACGGTTCCAACTTGGCACAAATGGCGCTTCCATTGGGTTTTCTAAAAAGTGTTGCCCTGCTTCCATAATATTTTGTGCAAACATTTCTACTGCTTTTTCTTCTTGGTGTACATCAAGCGTTAACCCGTTCATAAGCGCGTCGTTATGATAGGTTTCAATAAAATCTAGCCCGATACGGTAGTAAGTCGCTTTTAATGAACGAATTGTTTCACTGGTAAAAGTAACGCCTTGTGTTGCCAGCTTTCTAAATAATGCCTTGGTAATATCAATCGACATTTTAGACAAACCTGCACTTTGGTCATCAAGTGAAAGTTCTTGGTGTTTATGATCGTAATTATCGGCAATATCTACTTGGCACAAGCGGTTATGTGAATAATTACGATACATTTCACTCAGTACACCTATTTCAAGGCCCCAGTCACTTGGAATGCGAATATCGTTTAATACATCGCGTCTAAACGAAAACTCACCTGCAAGTGGGTATCTAAAAGAATCCATATATTCAAGGTAGTCGGTATTGCCTAAAATTGTTTTAAAGGAGCGAAGCAAAGGCGTTACTAATAAGCGCGATACACGGCCATTAATTTTGCCATTAGCAGTACGCGGGTAAAAACCTTTACAAAATTCATAGTTAAAACGCGGATGCGCAACGGGGTAAATTAAGCGAGCAAGTAGGCTTCTGTCGTAGGTTAAAATATCGCAATCATGCAGTGCGATAGACTCTACTTCTGCTGTTGCTAATTTATAGCCCATGCAATACCACACATTACGCCCTTTACCCAGCTCGCGTGGGGCAACACCTAGCTCTTGTAATTCTTTATCTAGTGCTTGTAAGCGTGGGCCGTCGTTCCATAATACTTTATGGTTTTGGTTTAGCTCTTTAAAAAAGCCTAGTGCATGACGGTACTGTGCTTCGTCGGCTCTATCTAAGCCTATCGTAATTTGTGATAAATATGGTACTTCGCGTAATTCACTAACTATATTTTGCAGCGCAGGGCCTTCAAGTTCACTAAATAACGAAGGAAGTATTAACCCCATAGGGCGCTGCTTACTAAAAGTAAGTAGCTCTTTTTCTAGGTCTTCTATTGGTCTGTCGGCAATATTATGTAATGTTGTAATAATGCCATTTTGATAAAAATCAGCCATGAGATGTTTGCTCCTCAGAAATACTTAAAATACTGCTAATGCACGGCAACGATGTTATTTCTTCAATCCAGCCCAGCGGTGCTGGCGATTGAGAGTATCGTGCTTTATTGTGCGACAATTTAACCGGCTTTTTACTCGCCGGATTGGCGATAATAATGGCGATATTTGCATGCTCTAACATTTGCTTATCGTTATCGCTATCACCCAATGCAATGACCGTGAGAGGCTTTCTGAAATGATGGGTAAACTGTTTAACTAACCACTGCTGTGCAGCGCTTTTATCGGTATTTTTGGCAATATGAATGAAGCGCCCACCAATTTTTATATCGTAACCGAGTGCTTCAACATCGTTTACAAAGGCTGTGAGTAATTCGTCGTTGCCATACCAATAAAGAGGGTCTGAATAATCGCGGGTTTGTGCGCGTCTTGCTTGCGCATCATCGAGGCCTGTAAGTTCTGATATTTGCTCACTCGATAAGTCACTAAACAATTTGTAATGCGCTTTATAATCCGCCTTTAAAGTATTTAAGTCCTTTAATAAACTAGATAGCGGCTTTGCCATTGCGTAGCACCAGTACGCGCCTATTTTTTTACAACCAATTGGCTTTAATTCAAAATAGTCTTCAGGAATAAATACCGCTGCACCGTTTTCAACAATAAAAGGTTGTTGAATATTTAAATCGTTTTTAAGCTCTATAACTTCGCAAAAAGTTTTACTGGTATTAAACACCACAGGAATATGCGCATTTTGCAGCTGCTGTAATAACTCACCGATATTATTGGTATTGTAATCGGCATGATCGAGTAATGTGCCGTCCAAATCTGTAAAAATAATAGGTTGAAGAGTGTCATCACTCGTTAGGTGCATACCGCTAATATCGCGGTTGCTATCAAGTTCAATTAAAGCATTTGCTTTAGCGCTCAGTGTGTTTAAGTTCTCACGCGTAATGCGCTCAAAATGAGAAATAAAATACACCAATTGCTCGTTAGTCATGGTGCCTGAGCCTTCACCTTTTTTGGCTATTAGCTTTTGTTCTTGCTCTTGTCGCCATGTAAAAACATCACTAAAACTCGGTGCTTTTAGCATAACTGTATAATCAATTAGGTTAAAAACAGCTTTATATTCGTTTGCCAAACAGCTGTTTACACAGCGGCGCCAAACGCCTTCTTTATCAAATTGTTGTTCTAACTCGTTAAGCGGCTCACTCAATGAAAACAACGGTTGTGGCTCACTGCCTACACACCACCCTTCTAAAATAACAATATCAACTGGCTTTTCATTTGTTAGCCAATCACTTGCTGGCACGCAGTCGTCTTCGTGTTTATTAAAACGTGGAAGCGGTACGTTTACCTCTCCTGCCAGTAAGTTAGTTATTGTGTTATTCATTAACGCTACATCGTGAGTACCCGGTACTCCGCGAGTAGTAAAAAGAGGATGTACGTCTTTGGCAAGCTCAGTACGTGCTTGTTTTGCTAAATAAAAGTCATCAATAGACAATGCAACACTGTTAAGTGGTGTGTTTTTAGAAAACCAGGTAACTAAAAAATCAGCGAGTGTTGTTTTTCCTGAGCCTTGGCATCCATTTATGGCAACAAAAATAGGAGTATTTGTTTTTTTAGATTCGAGGATGTCATGCGCGAGTGGAACAAAATATTGCTCACTCAAATATTGATACTTTAAAGGCAGTTGGTGTTTTGCTAAAAACGGGGTTATATCCACAATATTGGCCTCTGACATAGTAACTCCTTTGCATACAATGCGTTCTGGAAGTTAAATGCAGATACTAGACCATTATTATTTTTGTATATTTATTAATAAGTTAAAAAAATAGCGCATTAAAAATGCGCTATTATGGTGCAATCTATTTAGCTAATGTGCAAAATTAAACTTTTTCAGGTTCTGCTTTTGGTAATACTAAGTTAAGTACTATTCCTAAAATAGCGCAGAGGCTTACGCCCTCTAAACTAAATTGGCTACCACCAATATGCATACCACCAATACCACACACCAAAATAAGCGCAACAATACTTAAGTTACGCGGCGCGGTTAAATCATCGCCCGACTTAACCAGTGTATTTAAACCCACTACAGCAATAGAGCCAAAAAGTAGGATCATAATTCCGCCCATTACTGGCACAGGAATAGTTTGCAAACCAGATCCCATTTTAGCTACAAACGCTAAAATAATGGCAATAACAGCTGTCCACATCATTACTTTAGGATTGAAGTTTTTGGTAAGCATAACTGCCCCCGTTACTTCTGAGTAAGTAGTGTTAGGCGGGCCACCAAATAATGATGCCGCAGAAGTCGCAAGGCCATCACCAAACAAAGTACGATGAAGCCCAGGCTTTTTCAAAAAGTCTTTATTGGTTACTTGGCTAATAGCCATCATATCGCCAATATGCTCAATTGCAGGTGCTATTGCTACAGGTACCATAAACAAAATAGCCTGCCATTTAAACTCAGGCCAAGTAAAGTTTGGTACAGCAAACCACTGTGCGTTAGTCACTGCGTCAAATTGCACAACGCCCATACCAAGCGATAAACAATAACCCGCTACAACCCCTGCTAATATAGGTATAAGCTTAAATACGCCTTTTCCCCATACTGCAAAAATAAGCGTAACCACTAACGAGAACAACGAAATATAAATAGCGCTGGTGTAATCAATAATTTGAATACTGCCGTCGCCACTTTTACCCATCGCCATATTTACAGCAACAGGTGCAAGCGCTAAACCAATAACCATAATTACAGGGCCTACAACCACAGGCGGTAAAATTTTATGAAGCGTTGCAACCCCTTTAAATTTTACTAATAAACTTAAAAGCATATAAGCAAAGCCCGCCACCATTAAGCCGCCCATAGTGGCCGGCACGCCCCACATTTGCACAGCGGCAATAATAGGTGCAATAAAGGCAAACGATGAAGCTAAAAATATAGGCACTTGGCCTTTAGTCACTACCTGAAACAGCAAAGTACCAATGCCTGCGGTAAAAAGCGCAACATTAGGATCCAAGCCCGTTAAAAGCGGCACTAATACCAGCGCACCAAATGCTACGAACAGCATTTGCGCGCCCGTTAAAATAGTTTTTATTGAAAAGGTGTCATTATTTTGCACTTAAGACTCCTAAACAGTACCGAATATTTTGTCGCCCGCATCGCCTAAACCAGGGATAATATAGCCCTTTTCGTTTAAGTGGCTATCTACAGAGGCTGTAAATATTTCTACATCTGGATGAGCTGCAAGCGTTCTCTCTACACCTTCTGGTGCAGCTACTAATACAATTACTTTGATTTCTTTACAGCCTGCTTTTTTAAGCATATCGATTGTGGCAATCATTGAGCCACCCGTTGCAAGCATAGGGTCAATAACTAAGCTTAAGCGCTCATCAATATTACCTACTAGCTTTTCAAAATACGGTACTGGCTCTAATGTTTCTTCGTTACGTTCAAGACCAACAACACTTACTTTAGCCGCTGGTAATAACTGCATTACACCGTCCATCATGCCAAGACCAGCACGCAAAATAGGCACTACGGTAATTTTTTTACCTTTAATATGCTCTACTTTTAATTTATTGCCATCCCAGCCTGTAATTTCGTTATCTTCTAACTGTAGGTTTTTTGTTGCTTCGTAGGTTAATAAAGTACCTACTTCAGAACATAATTCACGAAAGCTTTTAGTGCTAATACCATGCGCGCGCATTAGGCCTAATTTATGTTGAACAAGAGGGTGAGAAATAACGTGAATAGCCATGATGTAAACCTAGTGATAGAAGAATTTGCGGTATTTTATATTAAAAAAGGTTATTTGACCTGTAGTTTTAAAGAGATTTTCATACATCGTGCCAAAATGTATTGTTTTGCTTGATATTTATGCAAGCCATCAACCCTTTGTGTTTATTAAATGTTACGCGCTAACCAGCTGTTTACTTGCTGTTGCATATAACTATTTATTTTTTGATGCTCGGGGCTCCAGCCGGCTAAAAACCGATAAAAGTCAGCCCATGCAGCAGGCCATAAAGCGAGCCAATTGTCAGCTATTTTATCGGCAGGTGCCCAAGGGTGATAAGTAGCAATAGCAGCCTTTAAATTATCAAAATAATACGCAAGATACTCATCAGCGCACTCGTATAATGGCGTATCACTTAAGCAACTGGTCATAAAATACATTACATCAATTATCCCGCAACCTGCACCTATATACTGAAAATCATAACCGAGTATTTCATCGCACTCATTTGCTGCAAAATTAGCAAGTTTTGCATCGCCATGAATCAGCGTTTTGTACGCACAACGTTGTAGTTGCTCATCTATTTTATGTGCAGCATTTTTAATATCGGACTTTTTATCATCTGCTGTTTTAAGTTTATTAAACTCATCTGGTCGTGTGCTTAAATGCCAATAATTACCTTGCTGCCATAACCCATCAGCGGGCTTATTTAAGTTAAACGCATGAAAGTGTGCAAGCCATTTTAATATAGATTTAACATGTTGCTGCCCTGCTTGAATAAACCCATGTTTGGTGAAGTCTTTAAACACCAGCGCATATTCATCGCCTTTATTAATTGCGCTTATACATTCAATACTTTGCGCATATTTTGGTAAATGCTGGCTATAAAGCTTATAAAAAGTGTATTCAACGCTATAGGAGTACTGCTTTCTTTTAAGTGCAACTTCGCTTTGTTTAATTTTAGGATGACTTATATAGCTTGGAATTTTAATCGCCTTAATAACGCATAGCTCATTATCAAGCTGGCACTGCACAATACTGCCACACCCACTCCAAAGTGATGTAAGCGTATCGCCAATTTTAATGTGCTTAAAATGAGGTTGTAATAAAGGAATGTAAAATGCCATGGTAAAAATAACTATCCGTTTGTTTTGCTTTGCTTAAATTAGACCCACTCTTTACGAGCTATGAGTCTAAATTGCACGTATGAAAATGGCTACATAATTGCAGTTTTAATTTTTACTGAGTAGTTTAAGTTTTATGCCAGTAGCTTTTCGCAGTTACTGATATTCGCTCGCCGCTTTCGCTTTAAGTTTTCACAATAACCTTCTTGTGAGGCTGGCCTGCCCACTGCACCATGAAATACGCGCGTAAATTGGGTTGTAAGCTTTAACCAGTTTTCTGGAGATATATTCACCCTTTCTAGTAAAGGCAAGTGTGTACTCTCAATATACCCTCGCTTGTCTTCTCGTATACAACGTCCTGTCAATTCAACAAGTTCAAGGTACGATTTAAGCTCAAACGGGAGTCCTTTTGGCATTATTTGACGTGACACGCCTGCAAAGCGAAGTAGTTGTTTTGGTTGTTTGCTATCCTTTGCGCATGTTAAACGCTTTTGTACGCTGGTATGGTCTGACTCTTCTGGTGTGTTAGCCATTTTAGCTCTAATGGGATTTAAATCGACATAGGCCATGCAAGCTGCAAGTGCGGCTTCATCTAGAAGTGCTTGCGATTTGAATCTGCCTTCCCAGAATCTACCCGTGCAGTTATCTTCTTTATTTGCTCTGCGCGCAATGTCTTCATTTAATAACCGCATAAACCAGCTGATACTTGCTAAGCGCTCGCGGTATTGCTTAACCGTTTGATTGAAAAAGATGAGTTCAACTTTACTTAGCTTTTCACCTTGTACATATTTTTGCGTTAACAATGTGCCTTTGCAGAGTTTATGCCAGCGAATAATAATCGCTTTATCATTCAGCCTATTTGCTTTCTTATCATCAACATACAGTACTAAATGGGTATGATTACTCATAACGGCATAAGCACATACATCAATACAAAATATCTTAGCTAACTCAAACAGTTTGTCTTCAACCCACCCTCTGCGGTGCTCGTAAGATTGACCAGTAAAATGGTCTTCACCGCACAAAAAAGCACGGCGTACGCAACGTGATATACAGTGGTAGTACTTTGTATCAACCAAACTTACTTGACGCTTTCTTGCGATTGCCATAAGACACCCTGCTTGTTTTTTGCACTAAATAAAGGCTAGTCTTTAACTTCGAAAAGCGCAAAATTTAGAGTGGGTGTCTTGTTTATTTCTTTGAATAGTTTTACTGAGTAGTTTACGTTTTATGCCAGTAGCTTTTCGCAGTTACTGATATTCGCTCGCCGCTTTCGCTTTAAGTTTTCACAATAAGCTTCTTGTGAGGCTGGCCTGCCCACTGCACCACGAAATACGCGCGTAAATTGGTTTGTAAGCTTTAACCAGTTTTCTGGAGATATATTCACCCTTTCCAGTAAAGACAAATGTGTACTTTCAATATACCCTCGCTTGTCTTCTCGTATACAACGTCCTGTAAATTCAACAAGTTCAAGGTACGATTTAAGCTCAAACGGCAGCCCTTTGGGCATAATCTGACGTGGCATACCTGCAAAGCGAAGGAGTTGTTTTGGCTGCTTGCCTTCTTTTGCGCATATTAAGCGTACTTGAGCGCTGGTATGGTCTGACTCTTCTGCCGTTTTAGCCATCTTGGCTCTAATGGGGTTTAAATCTACATACGCCATACAGGCGGCAAGTGCGGCTTCATCTAGTAATGCTTGTGAGCTAAATCGCCCCTCCCAAAACCTGCCAGTACAGTTATCTTCCTTATTTGCTCTGCGAGCAATATCTTCATTTAACAACCGCATAAACCAGCTAATACTTGATAGGCGCTCTCGATATCCCTTTACTGTTTGATTAAAAAAGATAAGTTCAACTTTACTTAGCTTTTCACCCTGTACATATTTTTGCGTTAACAATGTGCCTTTACAGAGTTTATGCCAGCGAATAACAATCGCTTTATCATTCAGCCTATTCGCTTTCTTATCATCAACATACAGTACTAAATGGGTATGATTACTCATAACGGCATAAGCACATACATCAATACAAAACACCTTAGCTAACTCAAGCAGTTTGTCTTCAACCCAGCCTCTACGATGCTCGTAAGACTTGCCTGTAAAACGGTCTTCGCCACATAAAAATGCACGGCGTACACAACGTGAAATACAGTGGTAGTACTTTGTATCAACCAAACTTACTTGACGCTTTCTTGCGATAGCCATAAGACACCCTGCTTGTTTTTTACACTAAATAAAACGTAGTCCTTAATTTAAAAAAGAGCAAAATTTAGGATGGGTGTCACTGTTAATTGCTTTTCACTGTTAATTGCTTTATTCAAAGTGTGCCTGGCGTTGGTAATGTTGTCGCGTTTAACTTACTTAGTGACATGCCTGAGCTTGGGTGTGTAAACAATAAAGAGGCTGCATCACTAGTTGGTGTTGCACCATTTAATCGAGAAAGTGGTGCTTATCAGGGTAAACGGATGATACGAGGTGGACGACCGAAAATTAGAACCGCAATGTATATGGCAATGATGTCAGCTATCCAATGTAACCCTAAATTTAAAGCTATTTATCATCGGCTAGTCGCGGCAGGGAAACCTAAAAAAGTGGCTATTATTGCCTGTATAAGAAAGCTTATAGTAATCATAAATTCTATGGTGAGAGATGGTGTCATGTGGGATCCTAAAATGGCTTGAAATTAGGAATTGACACCATAGTCACTTGTTATGTGCCTTATTTAACTCGATACCTGAATAATACAAGGTTATCTAAAACAAGATTGCTTGACCAAATAAATGAAGCACCAGAACCTGAGAACTGTTCTTGGAAATTCATATAAGCTTTCTTATTATTAACACCAATTTCATCTTCCGTAAATTCCACTGAATTTGGCCAAGATAAGTAACTTTCGTTTAATTTCCAATTTACTGGGATATCCCAATGTAACGAATAGGTCTCAATATACTTATCCGCACCATTGGTACTGCATTTTGTTGTTAAACGCTGATCTCCTATTTCTTTAGCACACTTCAGATCATAAACAGGAGAGGTATAAAAAGTTTGAGCTGACCATTTAGAATTGGTTTTCGTACCATCTGAGAAGCTTGCAATAAAGCCACCGTCTCCAGGGTGAAAACGTTTACCACGGTTATCTTCACTACCCAAGCCTGAATTTTCTTCCCAATCAACAACTTTGATTGCTATATCATATGGCTTTTTAACTTTAAATTTCACGATATTGGAATTAAAAGGAGTAAAAGGTATAGGATCCACGGCTATTAACTTACCGTTTATAAATAATTCAAAGTAATTATCTGCAAATATGTACCCTGTAATAACTTCCCCATCTTTATCTACTTCTATGATAGGTACGGACGACAAGTTAACCTCAGATAAAGATTTTGGGGTTACCTTCGAGCATTCATTATAAAGGTCTGTGGCAAAATTCTTTTGTTCATATTGAACCTTTGCAGGAACAAGATATTCAATATTATCATATTTTTTAATGCCGACTGGAGACGGACGTGAACGTCCGTTTTTACAGGTAAATAACGTTGAAACGTTGACTTCAGCCTCACCTTTAATTACATGAGCAGTCCCAGCATAATCACTAGAACTAGCTGATGACGAAAAACTTAACATAGTAAATAACGATAGTACCGAAAATTTAATTTTAATATTCATAAATATTCCCATATATAGAAGAGCCAAAGCATAGGCACATAACGAGACTGTAGAATAACTCCAACAGCCAAATTCAATTAAAAAAGCGAGCTCCTGTAGTTAACTCTAAGCGTTTTTAAAGCATTAGGTAATGCATTTGGAACCCATAAAACAGGCTGTTTTTCTTAAAAATGAGTAATTCTACAGCCTCAACGCCCCATTAAGAGGCTAAAAATTTTTGGCTAAAATCAGCGAGGTACGAGCAGTAGCCAACTGTTTTTAGTCCTTTTGAATGGCTTGTTATGTACCTGTAACTTCATTATTTAATTTAATTTTTTCAAATTCACGATGATAAGACTGAATGCCAATACCACATTTACCATCAAATGCCTTACCCAATCTAATTAAAGCGTCAACATTAACAGCCTCTAAAGGGTCTATAGTACCATCAGACCAGTTAGCAAAGTCGTTTATCACCATAGCTGAAGATAACTCTATATTCTCAGGCCATTCTGGTTGTGCTTTATTAGTATAATAATCAAGTTTACGTAATTCTTTTTTATCTAATAATACGTAAAATTTATGACGCCAATATTCTTCTTGTTCTGCACAGATTAATTTATACGTTTCTGTCTTAATTAAGTTTTTTAATTTTGTATATCTCATGATATGTCGAGCCGCGGTAAGCCAATTTAAGCGACTTGCTCGAGGTACTTCTTCGTATTTCCCTTCAGTTAATGTTTCAAACCCCCAATCAAGAGAGCTAACCGCTTGATTAAGGATTTCTTTATCTTGTAATGCTTTATCATCTTCTTTTCTTTTTAAGTTAGAGGTTCGATAATTTAAGTAAGCTATGATGATAGATATAAGTGTTAGACCAGAAATAACAGTTTTTAAAAGTTCATAATTGATATCGATACTCAACGCCTCCAAGGTACATAACGAGACTGTAGAATAACTCCAACAGCCAAATTCAATTAAAAAAGCGAGCTCCTGTAGTTAACTCTAAGCGTTTTTAAAGCATTAGGTAATGCATTTGGAACCCATAAAACAGGCTGTTTTTCTTAAAAATGAGTAATTCTACAGCCTCAACGCTCCCATAAGCCGTGAGCTGTGCTGGCACTATTTGTTGCGCCTTTGTTTTTTGCAACCAATGTGACAGTGTTGCGAATCAGCTTCATGGGCTTGTTATAAGTTGCTTGTTACTCGCTATCCGAAAATGAGGAGCCTAAGCCACCAGGGTCATTTACCTTTAACCCCTTATCAGGAGCACTAGGAACAGGACCCTGAGTAATTGAAAATCCAACTATGGGTCCAATAATTGGTAACAATACGATAAGCCACCTTTGACCATTGAGTCTATCAATTTTTCTTACAGTAAACTTATTCCGCTTGCCTTGTGACAAACTTCGTACCTTTCTATAAATTGTGCATAATGCAATCGCGGCACACATGAAATGGATGCCGAATAATATAGATATAATTACAGGTAAGTTGATTTCAATCATGACTTATAACGAGCCTGTAGATTAACTCGTTTTTTATTTGTTTTTATTGATAAACAAACCATAGCTGAGTTCCTATTTTGGTTCAATCGATTACTGTATTTTTACGCAGCATATAAAGAAGTGTTTG
>NZ_JADYXJ010000021.1:0-87152 GCF_015864365.1 Pseudoalteromonas sp. SWXJ133 | reverse complement strand
TTTGTTAGAAAGGCTTAATATCTCCCCAGAGAACTGGTTAAAACTGACTACGCAATTTACGCGCGTATTTCATGGTGCAGTAGGCAGGCCAGCCTCACAAGCAAGTTACTGTGAAAATTTACAGCGGAAACGGCGATCAAATATTAGCAACTGCGAAAAGCTACTCGCATAATACTTAAGCTACTCAGTAAAACCATTCAGTAAACATTAAAACTGCAATTATGTAGTTATTATCATGCGTGTAATTCAGGTTTTAACGTGCTAATGACTTATTTAATGGATGAAATAAAAGTAACCCAATATTAAAAGATAAATTCTCAACCTAAAAGTGAATAGCCAGATTAAAAATAGAGTGGGTGTCTTGTTTAGTTAGCTGTCTTGTTTAGTTATGATGTTTAGTTATGTTTGGTTAATATAGGCTTGTTTGGTTACTCGTTAAGAGTGAATCCAAACATGGTAGTAAACCTCAACAACTCCTGAAAACAAAGCCTATTAGCATTATGGTTTGCCGTAATAGGAATCGTACTTATGTATTGATCACCAACTGAAAGGTATATTGATCAGTGTGTCCATTTAATTTATGTAATCAACGCCGTATCAGATGATAAAAGTAAACTAACAATACTTGGCTCAAAAGTTGAGACTATAAAAGAGCCTCTTCTAAATTTGATTACTGATGATTAGGACGGCCTGAAAGCGATAAAATCAAGTGCTTAAGTGATAGGGGTTTTCACTCAGAAATGGAGTAATTAAAATTGTCAGATAATAAATTTGAAAAAGAGTTTAGCGAAAATAGTTTTTGGGATAAAACTAAAAACTTTGCAAAGGTTGCAGGAGAAACAGTCCTAGAACCAGCACTAAAGCTATATTACTCAGCTCAAGATTCAGACACACCGACTTGGGCTAAAACTACAGTTTATGGGGGCCTTGGGTATTTTATTTCGCCAATAGACGCGATCCCTGATATTACACCTATCATAGGTTATTCTGATGATCTTGGTGTTTTAGTCGCAGCAATTGCGGCTGTAGCTGCTTATATTAAAAGTGAGCATGCGATAAAAGCAAAAGAAACATTAAAACAATGGTTTGGATAAATAAAACAAGCTGCTTAAACGGATTTTAAACAGTTGGCTGCGCTCTTGCCTAGCACATTGTAACCAACTATTTGTCATCGCTTAGTGAATAAACAAAACACTCATCAACCCATGGCTCGTTATAAGTTTGGTACTTATGTACATCGGTGATGCATCAAAAATAGGGCTAATCAGGCAGCCTCAAAGCAAAGGTCGTTACAGGGTATATGAAGAGTCAGATATTGAGATTCTTGTATTAATTAAATAAGCTAAGCAGTTAGGGATAACATTGTCTAAACTTCAAGGCGTTATAGTTTATACCAATGGTAAGGTTGACTGGTTAAAAAAAATATTTTTAAAATAAATAAAACAGCTCGTATTGTGATCAAAATGGATACTCCACCTTGGTATTATTCTTTATTTCAAGGGGCTCCAGCCATTAAACAGTTAAAGACATGTACACTAGTGTTTGTTGGTTTTCAAAAAGTAAAATGATTGGTTCAATTATAAACTCTACGGAAGAATCTAGAATAAAATGGACTAATGATGTGTCAAAATTTGGGTTTACAGCTAATTAAAATTATAACAACACGCCCTGAGATGGACAGCAAGCATTTAAGCTCACTTTCCACCGCAAGTTTTAACAGTGGTGTTTTCTTACTTTTCAATGCCGTTAGGTAAGTTGATTCATCGTAGGGCGTATTTAGATTTAAACCCGACTTTACTTATTTAGTTCTTTTCTTATAATTTCAGCCCCAGCGCTCAAGGCATTTAGTTTACCTCTGGCTATATGTTGAGGTAGTGGAGCCATGCCGCAGTTGGTACACGGGTAGAGTTTGTCGGCATCTACAAATTGCAGTGCTTTACGCAGCGTATTAGCTACTTCCTCTGGCGTTTCGATAGTGTGGTTTGCTACATCAATTGCGCCTACCATTACTTTTTTACCGCGAATGAGTTCTAGTAAATCCATTGGTACATGGGAGTTATGGCACTCTAATGAGATAATATCGATATTAGATTGCTGAAGCTTAGGGAATGCTTCTTCGTACTGTCGCCATTCGCTTCCTAGTGTTTTTTTCCAATCTGTATTTGCTTTAATGCCGTAGCCATAGCAAATATGCACTGCGGTTTCGCATTTAAGACCTTCAATTGCTCGCTCTAAACAGGCAATTCCCCAGTCGTTTACTTCATCAAAAAATACATTAAACGCGGGCTCATCAAATTGGATGATATCAACGCCTGCGGCTTCTAATTCTTTTGCTTCTTGATTGAGAATTATGGCAAATTCCCACGCTAGTTTTTCGCGGCTTTTATAATGGTCATCGTAAAGCGTGTCGATCATTGTCATTGGGCCTGGCAATGCCCATTTAATAGGTTGTTTGGTTTGCTTGCGTAAAAATTTAGCGTCTTCAACAAACACAGACTTTTGACGGCTAACAGGGCCCACAACTGTAGGTACACTTGCGTCGTATCGGTCACGAATTTTTACTGTTTTGCGCTTTTCAAAATCAACGCCATTTAGGTGCTCTATAAATGTAGTTACAAAATGCTGCCTTGTTTGCTCGCCATCGCTAACAATATCAATGCCTGCTTGTTGCTGGTCGAATAATGACAAGCGTAGGGCGTCGTGTTTGCCCTGGGTTAATTCATAACCTTGTAATTTCCAAGGTGACCAAAGTGTTTCTGGCTCTGCAAGCCATAAAGGCTTAGGTAAACTGCCAGCGGTAGATGTAGGTAGTAATTTTTTCATAATAAATAATGCCGTATATTTTAGTTAATTATTAAACGTAACGTTAAGCGCGTTATTACTGCTTGTTACTATTAGTTGTTATGACAGATAGCTAGTAGAGAATTGCTCAAGAACCGTTTGGTACGGCTTGATAAAATGCTCTTGTGCAAATTTGCCTTGTTCATTTGCTAACTTGCCGCGCTCTTCTCGGTCATACACAATTTGAGTTAATGAGTGGTCCAAGTTTTTTAAGTTTGGTTTATATGATTTACCCGCTGTTGCGTTGGCATTATAAATCTCTGGTCTGTAGATTTTTTGAAACGTTTCCATCGTACTAATGGTGCTTATAAGCTCAAGATTGCTGTAATCATTAAGTAAATCACCAAAGAAAAACAATGCTAAAGGCGCGGCACTATTTGGCGGCATAAAGTAACGCACCTGCAAGCCCATTTTTTTGAAATATTGCTCTGTTAAAGACGATTCATTTGGTTCGTATTCAACGCCAAGTACCGGGTGTTGGTTTTCGGTACGGTTGTAGGTTTTGTTATCTGACACACTTAGGCATATAACCGGCGGTTTTTTAAAGTTTTGTTTGTATGTATCCGAATTCACGAATGACTGAAATAGCTTGCCATGTAAAACCCCAAAGTCATCAGGAATACTAAATTGAGGCTTGCCTTTATTGTGCTCTTGTAGGAGTACGCTAAAGTCGTAGTCGCGCACATACGATGAAAAGTTGTTTCCTACAATGCCTTGAATGCGCTTATTAGTTTTATGGTCAACAATATTTGTTTTTAATATTTCGATTGATGGGAAGCTTTCGCCGCCGTCTTCAATACCTATCTCAACAGAGACAATTTCAAGCTCAACAGCATAACGCTCACCTTTGGTGTTATCCCAATGGGCTAGGGCATTAAAACGGTTGTTAATCATGTTTAAGGCGTTACGCAAGTTTGCTTTGCGGTATTCACCTCTGGCTAAATTAGCAAAGTTGGTTGTGATACGCGTATTAGTTGATGGATGATAATTTTCGTCGAGTGAAACGCTCTTAATATTAAATGTAAAATCTTTTTTCATCGTGTTTATATCCAATTTTATAATTTAAACCTGATTGATGCTCTGCGCTTTATTAGCCTTGCAACTTACTTAGCTGGTTTTGTTATTCAGCGGCTTTAAGTTGTTAGTAATAGTGTTTAGCGCTAAGGGATGAGTAATTTATACGTTGATTGGTATATGAAGAAAAACGGTTTAATTTCACATAAAACATGAGTCATATTCATTAATCATTATTGTTAGATTCGATTACGTAGCAATTGACGAAAAAAAGGCATAAATCGATAAAAATAAAGGATGGGTGTTTAGCCGTTTAGACTTCCCTTGTTTGGGTGTGCACTTTATTCATGTTGAACATGAGGAATATTCAAAGGGGGTTTTTATAGCTATAACAGTACATTAGCCAAATTTTTAGCATGTTGCGTCGTTGTTTATACTAAAAGTCATCACTGGATAAGTTTTAATTAGCTATAAAGGCAAATACTTCAGCTGATCTAACCTAAATGATAAACCGACTTTTTTGAGTACGTGTATAAATGCTATCGATTAATAAAAGTGCTATAAATCATATTAATAGCAATGGGACTACGTTAAGTAAGTTATACTCATTTTTCATCACTTCACCTATTGAGTATTCGTGGATATCAAAGGCACTTGTATTGCATCAACTATTGATGAGCATGGCCCTGTTTATGTATATCAAACAAAAAAGAATCTTATTCTCAGCTTTGACGGAAAAATTTATCAAAGCTGTATTAAATTAAATAATATTAACGGGTTAAGCTTAGCTTATACGCAAGCTATGATGGCTGCGCTTTTTTTTATTCCGCACTTAAAAACCGCGATGATAATGGGACTTGGGGCGGGCTCTATAGCAAAAAGTCTTTATCATGCGTTTCCTGCATTGACTATACATACCGTTGAATACCGAAAAGCCGTTGCTGATATGGCTATAAAATATTTTGAAGTTCCTGTGTCAGAACGTTTGTTTATTCATATTGATGATGCGGCAAACTACATGAAAAACACGCAGATAAAAACGGACGTTATTTTTTCTGATTTATATAGCTCAGAAGGGATGGAATCAGATCAGGTGCAATCATCTTACTTACGCGATTGTAAAAATGCGCTCACTTTTGATGGTGTTTTAGTACTTAATATTTGCCATACCAAAGTTGGGCAAAGGGAAGCGTTTGATCAACTACTTGAGAAAGAATTTGCAGGAAAGATTCTTAGTTTTATTATTGAAGGCGGTAATAAAATTGTGTTCGCTTTTAACAATAAAATGCCTGCACTTAGTGAAGATGAATTACTTGCTAAAGCTCACGCGTTACAAAAATTAATAAACGTACCAATGACGCGCTATGCCGGGCTTTTATTTAATTAAAATGGTTAGTTTGATTTACTGGTAAATGACGCGTTTGAATCCATCCATCTATCTGTTGTTCATTTAAACTTGGTTAAACTAATCATACTCTGAATAAAAATAATAAAGTACGTACCCGTACGGAAACACTCATACATGGATTACTGTAAAAATATAATCGCTAAATTTATAAGCGCGATGCAAAAGCGACCTGGATTGTTGGCTGTGTTGGCATTTTTGTCGGGCGTTGCTAGCTTTGCACTTGTAGATAGAAAAGAGTCTTTTTCGCAAGTTATTGCGATATTTTTGCTTATTAGTTGGTTGTGGCTAATTATTGATAATTGGTTACGTGACAAAGTAGAAGAAAAGTTTGGTGTGGCTGTATCTCCTAATGTAATGCGTTTTGCTCTGCAAATGGTGCAACAAGAAAGCCTATTTTTTGCTTTGCCGTTTTTTTTAGCGGTTACACAGTGGGATCATCCTCAAGCAATTTTTACCTCCCTCATTGTTTTGTGTGCGGTTATATCGGTTATAGACCCCTTTTATTACAAAAAACTTGCTAGAAACCGTACGTTATTTAGTGTGTTTCATAACTTTGCTTTATTCGTTGTTTTACTCGTTACATTACCTATTTTGTTAAACCTTACAACAAGCCAAAGTTTAGCCGCAGCTCTTGTAACGGCTGTAGTGGTTACTCTACCGAGTTTAAACAATTTAATGCCTAATGCACGCTGGTGGCGTTTTCCTATTCTTGTATTGATTTTATGTGCTTTGAGCACTGCTGTGTGGCAATTAAGGAGCTATGTGCCTCCTGCTGCGCTGCGATTAACCGATATTACGTTAGCTCATGAAGTTGATTTACAGCATAAAAAGCCAGTAGGGAGTATTAAACAGTTAGACTCTTATACACTGCACCATCAAGGTTTATATAGTTGGACCGCTGTTAAAGCACCAAGAGGCTTAAATGAAAAAATATTTCATGTGTGGCTTCATAATAAAAAGGAAGTTGATCGGATCACGTTAAATATAAACGGCGGGAGAGAGCTTGGGTACAGAGCATGGACCCACAAGGTAAATTTCCCTAGTGACTCTGTTGGTAAGTGGCAAGTAAAAGTAGTCACCGAATCAGGTCAGTTAATAGGTCTAACGAAATTTACTGTTACACCTTAATTAACTTAGCTGGCTGTATTTTAAACACATAGCTGATATAGTTTTTGTATTCCAAACTAATGGACATAGTTAATGAGTATTGCATTTGAGATTTTTATTTGGTTAATAGTTGAAACTGGCTTGAGCTTTTTATTTTACTCGACCGGCTGGCTGTTATTAAAAGTGGTTACGTTTGGGCAGTATAAAAGCGAGTTTAAGGATTTTGCATCTTATAAAGCGAGTAAAGCTAGAAGAGTCGACTTAATCTTCTTACTCGGTTTTTGTTTTTATGTTGCACTCATTGCCGTTATGGCTTATTTAAGTCACTAAACTGGCCAACAAATTAGGTTAATAATTTTAAGAATAATAAGCAGCTTAATGAGTTATTGCTGCTTATAGTTTTCCCCTTTATCGCACTTTTTTACACTTCCTACTTATACTTTTCCTGTTTTTGTAATAGGGAACACCTCACCGTGAGTACTATAACTATCATTTTACTATTAAATTAAGTACCTGCTAGAGCATTGCTCGGTGCGTATATAGCTTTGGTTTGTTGGTTGAAATCCGAGCTAATTGCAACTTGTAGTTTATGGGTAATACTTAGTAAATACTTCAAATCTAATAAATAAAACAATATATATGCATCCATTTATTGCGCTAACACGTTTTATAACAATACTATGCGCCACTTTTTACCATTTATGATGGTTTTGGACTTAATAAATGACTCACTATTTAAAATATGTATTTGTTATTACGACTCTAGCGGGAGTAAATACAGCTTACGCACAAGCAAAAACACAAGAGCACTATCAAGAGCTTGAAGTGGGCGTAGGCGGAAATATTAAGCATACCAATACTGACGTAAATTATAAAAATAAAGAGTTTGATTTACATATTCACCCATTATGGGAAAGCCGATATGTAACCGAAGGTCGAGATAACCTTGCTGGTAATGGTATTGCATCAATTGCTACTGAGTTTAATTATAAAAACTTTGCGGTGATCCCTTGGGCGGCAAAAGGTATTAGTAGTGATTATTCAGAGCTTAATTTAAATGCTATTTATACCGCTCACTTATCTGAGCGGATAGAGATGTATGTAGGTTATAACTATATTAAAGCTCGTGAAGAAGGCATTGATGCTCACGATAATGAGCTAAGCCTCGACTTTGCGTATTTTTATGCAGACGATATTCAGTTATTAAGTAGTGTTTATCATTCATTTGATGCCAGCGGTACATTTTTGGAGCTGGCAGTAAAAAAAGATTTTTATATTAACGATTTACTATTATTGGATATTCAATCGGGCGTGGGGTTTAATGCGGGGTATGTTAATGATGGGCACAACGGAATTAACAACGTAAAGTTTACTGCAAACTTGTCGTATCAGCTTTTTAATCAGTTAGCCTTATACACGTATACAAGCTATAGCATTGCCGTTAATAAAGATGAAAAACGCTTTGCAGGTGACGAGACACTTCGAAATATATTTTGGGGTGGTGTAGGGCTAAGTTATCAATACTAATCGTAACGGTTTAAATTAATTAGGTGCAGTAAATTTACTGCACCTAATACCAATCCGCAATAATACTTAATCATTTTGCGGGGCTAAACGTGTCGCTACCTGTGTTAAAAAACTTTGATTTACGACTGCATAGATGCAGAAGGTAGAGCAATGCAGGAGCAATTGCCGAGAACAACTAAATAGCGAATTTTTTGCCTAGCTATCAACACGTTTTTCTACCCTCAAAATAGATCACTTAATTAAGCGAATTGGTATAATACAAAACCCACAACTCTTAACTCTTAAAACTACTTATGCTGCTTATTTTGATGTTCGTGGCTGTCATTGCTGTTATTCGTTTTACTTTCTTTGTTATCAACTTTTTGAATGGGTTGATTACGAACACACATTAAGTCATCAGCCATATATTGGCAGCTTCCTATATATAAGTCGTTATGCCCACCCTGATACTGACACGATTGTGACTTTTGCTTTTCAAAGCATGCTTTCACTGCTATTTGATTAAGTGGCTGAGAATGTGCTGCCGCATAAACACTTAAAAGTAATAATGAAGGAGCAAGTAAAACAAACAGTAACTTATATTTAATAGTCATAATTTTCTCAATGCTTTGGTGGTGGTTTATTGCCTGGCGGCGGGCCACCAGCTGCTCTTACAGACTCACCATGAAGGCAGCCAATAAACAAGTTTTCGCTCGGGCTGGCAGCATGATAATGATAGCCTCTGGTTTCATCTGTTATACCACGGCATTCGTCGAGTGACTCTTCATTGCCTTGTGCATCTTTCATTGCGTAAATACCGTAACCGTCAACGGCATAACCTATTAAAGGGGCGTGTCCGTCAGTATTTGGAGCTGAATTGGTACATCCTGTTGTTGAATGATAGTGATAACCTTGGTGCAGGTTAATATGCCCACCGCAGTCGTCAAATGCTGCAATTGTATAACTGCCCAAAATAGCATTTATAGGTGCAGGGCCTGAAAGTTCAGTACCATCAAGCGCTAAGCCCACGGTATGTAATCGGCTGGATTTTTTACTCACTATTGGTGTAGTCGGAATTAAATACGTAAGCGAAAAGTTATCTTCTAAATAAGATAGCTTGCATTCAATACAATTTTGTTTGTATTGTTCTTCTACATCTGGGCGTGCGGCACCTGAGCAAGATTCTTTTGTTGCTGTATAACGAACTTTATTTGTTTTTGCGTCATACAACACCCATTTTTCATCGCCGTAGTATTCATCTAGCTTAAGAATAAAGTCGCCAGTTAAGTCGACTAGCTCTCCTTTACCTTGTTTATCAAACCAAGTACCTGATACATCAGCTCCGTCTGTTGTGCTGCGAGGGCAAAATGGGCCAGGCTCTCTGCCTGCGGGTGCACCTGATGTAGTAAACTCATAACAGGTTGTTTTAGTACCTTGCTGGGTTTCACAATCAACAATTTTAGGCTCTGTAATAAAAGCCCCTTGTTTGAACATAGATAGCTTTATTGATTGATTCGCTTTTTGCGGCTCACTAAGTGGGCTACTGACTTGCTCGGTATTTTTGTTAGTAGATGAGTCGTTGCAGCCACTTAGAGTTAAAGCTGTTGCGGTAACAATGATTGCACATGCGCTATAATTTTTTAAGCCCATTACTTGTATCCTTTTCGGTATAGGTTTTGGCGTACTTATACTGTGGCATATTACTGGCCAAATGTGTAAAAAGTATGCAAGCGAGTGAATTTAACACACGATAAAGTATGTTTAACGGCGCGGTTGTTGCTAAATTTCAGTTTTAAATTTAATTATTATTATGCTTTGAATCAATAAACTATGCGTATGTGTAATACACAATAACTAAAAAATGTTAGTGTTTAGCTATCGTTTAAAAAAGTTGAGAATTACATATGAAGTTTTTAGTATTTTTAGGCACAGTACGCGATAGCACTCCACCAAAACCAGCTCGCTTGGGCTTAAGGGTTTCTAGGGCTTGTATAGAATGCTTAACAGAGCATTTTGGCAGTCATGAGTTTGAGCTAATTGATACGTTGGATTTTCCTAGCGAAAACGTATTTAAACCACATTTTGCATACGCTAAAAGTAATGCACCTACAGAGCTCACTCTTTTAGCTGAAAAAATTAAAGCCGCAGATGGTTATATAATGATTAGCCCTGAGTACAATCACAGCATGAGTCCAGCCCTCGCTGACTTACTTAATCATTTTGGTAGCTCACTATTTTCGTATAAACCAAGTGCAATAGTAACTTACTCAGCAGGACAGTGGGGTGGCGTAAGAGCGGCCATTAGCATGCGTACTTTTTTATCTGAACTTGGCTGTTTGCCGGTATCGGCGATGATCCACGTGCCAAATGCGCAAGATGTGTTTAGTGAGGATGGCAAACCTGTTGCAGGAGAGAGTCAATCATCGTGGTTTAATTATTTCTCACGCACGTTTGGCCAACTAATATGGTGGGCGCAGGCTGCTAAAGAGCATACCGAGGTGGTTGACCCACAAAGTTTGCTAAAAAGCTTTAAAACAGATCCTTTTCAGCGAAATGCGCCTTAATATCCGCTAACTAATTGTTTGGATAGATTATAGAAACATAGCTGCATATAGTGGTATCATTAACGCTACATATTTTTAATAATGCATAATACCAATTCGCAATAATAGTTAATCAATTTAAGAGATTAAATCGCTAACGGCATTAAAAATTTTTGATATAGAACAACTAAATAACGAAATTTTTTCTTTGTTATCAACACGGTTTTCTTGCCTCAAAATAGATCACTTAATTATGCGAATTGGTGTAAGAAACAAGGAAATTGTGTCTTGAAATATCTAGCCTTACTAAGTGTGCTAACGCTTAGTGCATGTAGTTCTGTTCCCCATAAAATTGAAATGAGCCAAAGTACGGCTGCAAATATGAACCTTATCGCTTTAACTGAGCAAAGTGCACCAAAGGGTGTTGCTGGCACTTACCAGTTTCATATTAAAGCGGCGGGAGCTCAGGGGAGTTGGTTGTATTTAAATACAGAAACTGATTATCGCGACAGGCGTTCAATTACGGTATCAATACAGCCTAATGTGGTAGCAGAGCTTCAAAGTAAATACGGACAACCAGCAGACACCTTTTTTATTGATAAAACAATAGAAGTAACAGGCGAAGCTAAACGAGTAACTATCGATTTTATGAGCCGTGGTAGAGTCACTAATAAATATTATTATCAAACGCACATAGCTGTGTCATCAATTAAGCAGCTTCGTGTTATTGAAAGTTAGTAAAAAGCAATGCACTGTATTTATATACAGTGCATTGTAAAAAGCTTGCTTTGAGCTTTAACGTTTACACTTAAATTTACTGTTCTGGCGCTACTTTAGCGCTGTTTTATTCAACGATTTCAAAACTCCTATTTAACCTATTGTAATCTCATTATATAAAACTAATAATTAGTTAGTTTTATAAATTTGAGTACCCGTATTGAAAGCCAAAGAAATCCGCAACTTTTATATCAACGAAGAGCAATCTGTTTATTTGCTTTCGCACCGCGATGCTAAAAAACACCGCCAGTGGCTTAATATTTGTATTAAGCAGTTAACACTGCTGGGCTACAAAAACGTTGAAATGATTGGCTCGGGTGCTTTTGGTTTTGTGTTTGCAGGTGATGACGATAATGGCTTACCTTGGGTATTTAAGTTTTCGCGTATTACGCTTGCCCAAAGTGTACGCGACCGCTTAGAAGACGAAGCGTATATGCTTTCGCAAATTAATAACCCCTTAGTGCCTACCTTTTATGCTTTTGAGCGAATTAAAAAACAAGGGATTTTAATGATGGCGCGCGCCATTGGAGAGGACCTTGAAAAAGTATCGCTTAAAACAGGGCGCTTTAGTGCCGCGCAAATAATGACGCTAGCTGTTAGGTTACGTAATGTGTTGGTTGATTTACGTAGCCATAAAAATGGCGTTAGCCCACAACCTATAGTGCATGGCGATATAAAGCCTTCAAACCTTGTATGGGATGCAAACACTGATGCGCTGTCGTTAGTGGATTGGGGAAGCTCTGTGTATGCACAGCTCGATAGCGATGGTAACCCTGTTGCGAGTAACTTTATGGATTTAATGTCGGGCGATTTAAGTACAACTAATGCGCGTATGGGCGATGTGTACTTTATTGGTGAAGCACAAATGTCGGGGGAGCAGTCATCCCCACGATTTGACGAACAAGGTGTAGCCGCTACGTTGTATGCGCTAGCGTCGGCGCAGTCGTGTCGCTTTGGTGCGCAAGCCATCCCTGCAAGCAGCTTAGGGCTCCCAAAAGAACTGGCTAAAGTGATTGATGGCATGCTATCTAAAAGTAAGGCACAACGTGATGGTGCCGGTGATTACTTTATGCGTAACATTACAACTATGGCTAAAGCGTATTTACCTGAGCTTGATAAAAAACAAAAAAAAGCAGATATCCCTTTTTGGTATGGCAAGGCCGAGCAGCCCGACACGGTGGTATATAGTTCACGAAAACAGTTTTTACGCCAGGCCGATCATAATCAGCAATTACTAGATATAAACGACGCGCAACTTGACCGTTATTATAAAGAGTTTTTGTTTGATACAGGCGATAACGAAAAAGCATTTTTAGCATCAATAAGCCGATTAGCTAAGTACCCTGTTGTTGGTGGGCTTAGTTTTCATTGGAAGGATGAGTCGATGTTTGTTGAATCGTCTTTAATTATGCATGACGAATCATTGGGTGATGCCTTTAGTGATGCAATTAATAACACGGTGATGCTTGCGCAAGCGATTAATCAAAAAGGGTTATTTAAGTGTTGTTTGTTTGATGCCCGTAAAACCATTCAACTAGAGCGAGATGGCACGGGTGCATTTAAGTTTGATAGCCTACCAGAGCTTGAATACGAAGTTGTAAGCATGAAGGCAAACGACATAACCCGCCCACATTCATACTTTGAAGATGGTAAAGACCCTGACGAGCAACTACAGCTACCTAAAAAAGTTATTAAGTGCGTATTTGAGCTTAACCAAATTCATCATACGGGGTGTATTATTTTTGAAGCACTGCCGGATAGAATGAAGATTCACCATTACTACCGCTTACTCGATTCGAGCAAAGAGGTTGAGTTTAAACGTTTGCTAAATAAACTAATGCAATACGCGGTAAATATTACGGACGTTGGTGTTGCGGGCTTTATGAAACTCCCATATAAAAACACCCGTGAGTTTAGTTTATGTGAGCAGCAACAAGAGCATTACTTTCCTAAAAATCCTAAGCTTGTATCTTTATAGAAAGTACTTAAATTAAGAGTGCTGAATGAAAAGACAAAGATAAAAAAAGAGCATAAGTTTGTTTAACTTGTACTCTTTGTCACTTAATTATTAGGTAAGTATTACTAATTATTAAAACACCTTACTAAAGGGTGACGTTGGTGTTAGCTCAAATTGATGAGTAAGTTTTTGCGTTTTATTAATCGCTGTTATTTGATAATGCTGCTTGTGCTCATTGTTACTAAATAGCTTAACGTTAAAGTTAACTTTAGTTAGTTTACTCGCCAGAGAGTAGCGCCCAGTAATGGTTACTTGGTCTATATTGTCGCTTTTATGTGTATGCGACGCTTCTGGGTTTAGCAAAAGTCCGTCAATAATAAATTTATACTGATGATCTGCTAAATAAACGTTCTTTTTAACTCGCTTACTTATTTGTTTTTTATGAGCATTAAACTCAACTATTGATACTTTGCCATCTTTATCTTCATCAACCCCTTTAAAAGCCGACATAGGGATTGAAAGCACAATAAACACGTTACTATCAACAAAATTCAGCGTTCCGTGCTCTGCAACCATTAAATGCGCGTTTGCTAAATTTGGCATAATCAACAAACCCAAAGTAGTCATACTCAGTAGACCTCTTTTTATATAAGGCATAGCTTACTCCTAACTAAACTTCGCCTTTAACACAGCGTTGAAAAAACGGGTAAGTGTCTGTTGCGTAGTAGTGGTATATCCCATCAGGAAACTCAGGCGTTACACCAACGCGGCCATTACATTCATCTAAATCACCAGAGCCTGCTACGTATTCCCAATCTTGTGCAAATGTACCTAATGGGTATATATCGGTAGAAGGGCGGTTTGCGCTTACGGTTGTTATGTGTTGGTAGCTACCGGTCATTGCGGTTAGGGCTGAAGTTGCATCACTTGAGTCTGAATAGCCGTAACGTGCATATATAGGAAAGCCATCTGCTGCCCAGCCTATTAGAGTCATAGTGGTGCTATTGCCACCTCGCATTGCTACAAAGCCTTCTGGCATACCATGATAGTGATATGTGCCATCGGGTTGTACATGTGCATTGTTGTCGTCTGTTCCAAAACTAAACGTGTCTTGGCTTAGGGCTTCTATATTCCAGTTGCCGCTATTGTCGCCTAAATCGCAATCGGTGCCAGAATCATCACAACTTCCGCCTGTGCCTGCGTCTATTTTAATGCCATTAAGTACAACGCCTATCATTCCACGAGGACCACCAAGCATGGTTGCTTGTGTTGTTTCTATAGGCTCAAGTGTGTAGCTTTCATTTACTGATTGCTCAGAAATAGTATTTGGGTTATCAGCATTAGGGAATGTGCCTACTTCGTGATCGGGTATGCCATTAGCTACTAAGTCGCGTGTAGTTCCTGTGCATGACCAATCTGCAGCGCTGGTGGCTTGTACTGACTCTGACTCGTTATATTCACTGTAGCTATATTCACAAAGTACACTTTGGGTTGAACTGCTGGTACCTGTGCCGTTATCTGAAGTGGTTTGTGATGAGCTTTCTGTAGTTGCTGAGCTATCAGCTATGCCTTCTCCACCACCACATGCAACTAACGATGAAACAATTAAAGCAAGAGAAGTGAGCTTTAAAGCATTTATCCTATTTCGATTTTTATTATTAAGTGCGTATTGTTTCATTGCTGCCTACCTGATCAATTAAGTTACTTAAACAATAATCAGCAATTGTGCAAATAGTGTGTAAACAATGATGACAAATTAGCAATTATGTAAATAGACGAAGTATTAAAGCTAAGTTGAGATTTAACTTTATGAGAATGTGTTTTATTTTAAAATTTCAAAAAGTTAAACTAATGCCAAAATAGCTAATATAAAAGGCTACCTAAATGGCTAAAATAAAACCTGTAGTGACGCTTCAAAGCCACGGCATTTACTCTAAGTGGGATAGTGAAAGTAAAACGTTGCCACAAATAGAGCAATTTACAACAAATGTAATAGCTGAGGTAGATATTGAGTTTGGCTTAATCGTAAATATCAAAAAAGGTAAAGGCGAAAAGCTTCATTATTGTATTTACCATCCTGATATTCCAGGTAGTAACGGTGATGTGATGGACCCTTTTGAAGGCGATGTATACGTTAAAAACAGTGATTGGAACTTTTATTTAGGCGATACACTTTGGCTGCCAATAGAAAATAAATTGGGTGATTGGCGAATGACGATTGAACTAAATGGAAAAATCATTGCTGATGAAACTTTTAATGTGGCATTAGAGGCGCAGCGCACTGAAACAGATTTTTGGAGAAGCCGAGGATATTAATTGTTATTTATTGGCTATGTAACGCGGATATAATTGAAGTTAATGAGAAAATAGTCGAAGAGCTATTTATAAACAGCTCTTCAACCTTAAATTAGTAAGTTTTTAATTACCCCAAGGGTTACTAGAATTAGAACGCTGCTTACGATCGCGAGCACGTTGCTTAGATTCTTTTTTCTCTACAATACGTTTAGCATCAACAAAACTAAGCTCACACGGCTCACCCGGTTTATGATCAGCTGGGATCACACGATCTCGTGGTGGTAGTTCGTATTGAACATCATCAGGCTTAGGTAAGTTTTTAAGACGATAAAGGTAAAAGTTATCTACTTTTTCTTGTGCCCATTGTGTTTTACGTAAAAATTTAACCGCAGACTTAACATCAGGATTATTTTTAAAGCAGTTAAGTTGTAAATAAGCGTGTAGGAGTTCCCACCCGTATTGTTCAACCAGCTCTTCAACCACTTGTTCTAATTTTACGCCTTGCAGTGGGTTATTACTGAAAAGTTCTTGGTTGCTCATAGGTGTTGCCTCATTATTAAAATACAAATTGCATTATAAGTTTTATCTATAAGTTTTGATACTCTAAAATCTACACATACAATGAATTGAAAGATAAAATTTACACGTGTTTAAATAATCGGTAATATTAAAAAGCTTTATAAAATACGGCAAGATGCCAATTTATAGTATTAAAGATTAAGGAATATTACGAAATGGGACTTTTTAATAAGATCAAAACTCAAGCAAGCACTATTGGCTCAAATATTAGTGACTCTACATCAAAACTAAGTAGTGATATTGCTACTTCAGCAAAAGAAAACGCAAAACTTTCATCGATTCGTTCAGAAATCACTTCAATTGAAGGTCAGCTTAATATTGGTTACAAAGATATTGGTAAAAAATATGTTGAGAACCTTTTAGCTAACCAAGGTGAAAATGTTGAAGTTGCTTTACAAGAGCCTTTATCAAGAATAGAACCTCTTTTAGAGAAAAAGATTGAGCTTGAAGATGAAGCCATTGAAATCGAAAAGAAAATAAAAGATCAAATTATAATTCAAGAAAAAGCAATTTTTCAAAAAGAATATGATCAAGAAAAAGAGAAGTTAGAAAAAGCAGTAAAACTTGATGTTTTATCTAAAGAAGAAATGGAAGAAAAGTTAGCTAAAGCACGTTTAAAACTAGATAACTTTGACAACATTCGCAAGCTTAAAAAGCAAGAAGAAATGGGTTTGATTACTAAAACAGAATTAGCTGAAAAATTAGCTGCATTCGGTGCCTAGTTAAACGTTTAAGCCACATATTACTATGTGGCTTATTATTTAATTAACTTTGGCAATTAACTACAACACGACCACGAATTTTACCTTCCATAAGTTGCTCTGCGTTATCGATTACGTGTTCGAGTGATATTTCTGTCGAAATTTTATCTAAATAATCAGCGCTTACTAATTTAGCTAAACGATCCCATGCTTCAATTCTGTCGGCTTTAGGGCGCATTACGCTATCAATTCCTATAAGAGATACACCACGTAATATAAAGGGTGCCACCGATGCTGGTAAATCCATACCTTGTGCAAGTCCGCAGGCGGTTACTACGCCACCATATTTTAATGATGCACAAATATTGGCAAGTGTATGGCTACCTACTGAATCTATTGCCGCTGCAAATCGCTCTTTTTGCAAAGGCTTACCCGGGTTTGAAAGCTCATTTCGGTCAATTATTTGTGAAGCGCCTAACTCTTTTAAATACTCACTTTGATCTAATCGACCCGTTGCCGCTGTTACGTTAAACCCAAGTTGGTTTAGTAAATAAATAGCAAAGCTGCCTACGCCACCATTAGCACCAGTTACCAGTATTTCGCCAGATTCAGGCGTAATACCTTGTTTTTGAAGTGCTATAACACTTAGCATGGCGGTATAACCCGCAGTGCCTATTTGCATTGCTTGTTTTGGTGAAATACCTGAAGGCAAGGGGATTAACCAATCGCTATTAAGTGCTGCTTTTTGAGCAAGCCCGCCCCAATGTTTTTCACCTACACCAAAGCCATTTAATATTACGTTATCGCCGTTTTTAAATTCATCGCTGGTGGATTTTGTAACCGTACCCACTAAATCAATACCTGGCACCATAGGAAAACTGCGTACAACGGGGCTTTTGCCAGTAATTGCTAAACCATCTTTATAGTTAAGTGTGCTGTATAGCACGTCGATAGATACGTTTTCGTTTGGTAAATCACTATTTTCGATAGTTGATAATGAAGCGCTATAGTTATTATCTTCTTTATTAATAACAATGGCTTTAATTGGGTTACTCATGGGATATCCTTTTAGACCGATCGTCTTTTAATTGGTAAATAAAAACGCATTAGGTTAATAATGCGCGTAAAAACATTTCTGTATACAAAGTAAGTGGAGTATTTGATTTTGTGAGCTTGGCGCGCATAACAGCACCTTCCCAGCCAATCCAAAAGTACTCACTCATCAATTTTGTATTTACATGGCTTGCAATAGTGCCTTGTTGCTTAGCTTGGTTTAAGCAAACCTCTACATGGTTTTGCCAAGCGGTGTAGCTTTGCATTAATCTGGTTTTAAACTCGTCACTTAAATGATTAAGCTCTTGATTTAAGTTACCGACTAAACAGCCACGTTTGTAATCGTATTTTTTCATCCCTTTAATTGCGCTTTGAGTAAAATTAACGATTCGCTCAAGTGGGGGGACATCTTCTTGCTGTAGGTAATGGGTAAGCTTGGCAATAAAATAACTGTCGTATGCATCAACTAACGCAATACCGTAGGCTTCTTTACTTTTAAAGTAATGATAAAAAGAGCCTTTAGGTACAGCCGCTTTTTTTAAAATAGTATCGAGCCCCGTGGCGCTAAAACCAAATTCAGTTAGGGTTTCTAGGCCCGTGCGAATAAGTAACGCTTTTGTATCGGCGTTTTCTCTGGCTATTTTAGGTGGGCGACCACGGCGTATTGGTGTTGATGTGTTTTTGTTCATGAACTCATATTAGACCGATCGACTTTAAATAATCAAGTATAAACTTAAATTGTTTAAAAATAGTTCAAATTTAGGGGCGGGCTACTAATTTAAGATTAATGAAATAAAAGTGTCACGATTACATTTTTGTTTGGAACTTAGTCAATATTAGTCGGTCACAATTAAAGCACACAAGTGCTTTTTAGCGATTATTAAATCGCCAATTTGTTATTACGAACCGGTCAAATTAAATGTTGTATGACCACTTACTTTTTTAAATGTTAATTCATTTTTGCATCAGCAGCTTAGTTAAAGTCAAACAATTTAATTGCTTTTACAATTTGAATTTTACATTTTTATTAACTATTCATTAAATGTAGATTTCACTAATGCTACACAATATATAAATAAAAAGGTGAGGATATTACCGATGAAGAGACAGAAAAGAGATCGTTTAGAAAGAGCTCATTCTCAAGGTTTTAAAGCAGGTTTAGCAGGTCGCTCAAAAGAGCTATGCCCTTATCAACAAGTAGATCCAAAATCAGAGTGGTTAGGAGGTTGGCGTGAAGCGATTGAAAACCGCAACATGTACAAAACCTAAAATCAATAATCGAATTTAAGCAAAAAGGCCTCCGCATTGGAGGCCTTTTTGTTTGTGCGTTTAAAAATTAAAATGCACTAGTGTCTTGGAACAAGCCCACTTTTAAATCTTTTGCTTCGTAGATTACTCGGCCATCTACTTCTACAGTACCATCGGCAACGCCCATAAACAATTTACGTTTAATTACGCGTTTCATTACAAGACGGTAAGTTACTTTTTTATTAGTTGGTAAAATTTGGCCAGTAAATTTAACTTCACCCACACCTAGCGCACGACCAAGACCAGGGCCACCAGACCAACCTAAGTAAAAGCCAACTAGTTGCCACATAGCATCTAATCCTAAACAACCTGGCATTACTGGGTCGCCTTTAAAATGGCAATCGAAAAACCACAGGCTAGGGTCAATATCAAGCTCAGCAACAATTTCACCTTTACCATGAATTCCGCCATCAGCAGTAATAGAGGTAATGCGGTCCATCATTAACATGTTGTCACTTGGTAAACGGCAGTTGCCTTCACCAAACATTTCACCTTGACCACACAGGATCAAATCTTCTTTTGTATAGCTATTTTTAGGTTCCATAACACTTATCTTCGCTTAGAAATAGCCAAGTACTTTAGCGTACACTTGTACGCTAAACAACTCGGAGCAGTTAAAAAATCAAAATATTGCATATTAAATCATCAATCAATCAACACGATTGGTTTTTGCACTATAAAACCGCGCAATTACAATCAGAAATCATTATAATTAACGCTGTCTTATAACCAGTCTAAAGGAAGTTTATGATCCTTTTTGTTAACTCACTAACTGTGATTGATTTTTCTTACTTATGTAACAAACGCGGCGCCGTTGGCGAGAGCTGGATTGTTGATTTAACTTTGCACGGTAAACTTAACGAAGAGTCTATGGTTTTAGACTTTGGTTTAGTTAAAAAGCAAATTAAAGGCATTATAGATGAGTGTATTGATCACCGTTTAGCAATTCCTACAGGCCTTAATGGCACTGTATCTGAATTTAACGAGCATAAAACACTCGACTGTACATTTGGTGAAAACAACCACTTAGCTATGAGTGCTCCTCATCAAGCTTATTGCATGATTAACGCAGACGAAGTAACGGTTGAATCGGTTACTGAATTTTTAATTGCGACTATTTTACCGAAGCTACCAGATAACATTGAAAAAATTGAGTTGTCTCTTAAGCCTGAGCACAGCCAAAGCTTTTACTATCATTACAGCCATGGCCTTAAAAAGCATGACGGTAATTGCCAACGTATTATTCATGGGCATCGTTCTCAAATTGGTATTAGCCTAGATGGCATCTCTATGCCGCGCTTGCAAAAAGAATGGTCTCAAAAGTGGGAAGATATTTACTTAGCCACCAGTGAAGATCAAATTAACGCACCTGATTTAAAACACATAACAGCCAAAGCGGGTGATGTATGTTTTGCTTATACGTCGGCACAAGGCTATTTTGAAATGGCTATTAGCGAATCCCGTTGCGACATTTTACCAGTAGATACCACTGTAGAATGTATTGCTGAACATGTAGCTGGCCAAATTAAAGCTCAATATCCAGAAAAAGCAGTGAAAGTGACCGCTTATGAAGGTGTTGGAAAAGGATCGATTAGTTATGTTTAAAACATTTTTAGCAACAGCGCTTGTTGCCTCTGCTAGCTTTAGTGCTATGGCGCTTGAGTTAAAAGGGCATTTAACACAAGGCGGTTTAGTTACTGGAAAGCTAGAAAACGCTAAATCAGTAAGCTTAGATGGTAAAAGCTTAAAACTTTCGCCAAATGGTGACTTTGTATTTGGTTTTGGGCGTGACGCTGAAACGACTCATACTTTAAAATGGGTAGATAACACGGGTAAATCGCATTCTCAGCCGCTAGCCATAACTAAGCGTGAATATGAAATTGATAAAATTACCGGCGTGGCTAAGAAGTATGTTTCACCGGCAAAAGAAGTCAGTGCACGTATAAGCCGCGAAGCAGTTGCTGTTCGTAAAGCGAGAGAAGTAGACTCTGATTTACTGTACTTTTTAGACCCTGTGTTAAAGCCTGCAGAAGGGCGTATATCGGGTGTTTACGGCAGTCAGCGCTATTTTAATGGTGAGCCTCGTCGTCCGCACTTTGGCTTAGACATTGCTAATAAAACAGGTTCTCCTGTTTACGCGCCAATTAGTGGTACCGTGGTATTTTCTGAACCTGATTTATACTACTCAGGTGGTACATTAATTATTGATCATGGCCATGGTATTACCTCAACTTACATTCATTTAAGTAAGCTTGATGTAAAAGTGGGTGACAAAATTAAGCAAGGTAACAAAGTGGCTGAAATTGGTGCAACAGGGCGTGTAACGGGTCCTCACCTAGATTGGCGTTTTAACTGGAAAGGCGAACGCCTTGATCCTGCATTACTAATGCAAGATACATTAGCAAACAAAAAGTAGAGATTATGACTGACGTAAATCGCGATGCAATAATTGCTCAGCGTATTGAAGACTCAACCACATCGGTAACTAAGACCGTGTTTCCTGGGCGTACTAATCATCACAATACTTTATTTGGTGGTGATGCACTGGCGTGGATGGATGAAGTGGCATTTATAGCAGCGACTCGTTTTTGCCGTAAGCCTTTGGTAACTATATCTTCAGATAGAGTCGACTTTAAAGAGGCCATACCAGCAGGTACTTTTGCAGAGTTAATAGCTAAAGTAGTGCATGTAGGTAACACCAGCTTAAAAGTTGACGTAGATATATTATTAGAAACTATGCACAGAGATGATAAGCACTCTGCCATTAGTGGTAGCTTTACGTTTGTTGCAGTCGATGATAACCACAGACCGACTCCGGTAGTATGCGACAAAATGATTTATGGTTTTGATTAATTTAAAGCTTTAAATATGCGGTAAAGTAAATTTATATAAGCACCTTAATTGGTGCTTATATAGAAAACCATAAAGAACACATCATACTAAATATTTATTAAATGTAATCTCAACAGCTCAGTTAATATTGACTAATAAAGTAATCAAAATAGAGGAGTAATTGATAGGGATAAGAATTGTTAGAAGCAAAAAAGGTATGCTTTTAACATACCTTTTTGGTTATCTTCAGCTTTTAATTAAATTTACGAATACTTATATGCATACATACTACTTAAAGCACCATTGCTGCAATCCAGCCAAATATCAGCAGTGGAATGTTAAAGTGAATAAATGTTGGAATAACAGAGTCTCTAATATGGTCGTGCTGGCCATCGGCATTTAAACCTGATGTTGGGCCAAGTGTTGAGTCTGAAGCAGGGGAGCCTGCATCACCTAAAGCGCCTGCAGTACCAACAAGTGCAGCGGTAGCCATAACAGAAAACCCGAGGTCTAAACACAAAGGAACAAACAAAGTTGCAATAATAGGCACTGTTGAAAACGAGCTACCAATTCCCATTGTAATTAATAACCCGACTAACAAAATAACACCGGCGGCCAAAGGTTTATTACCATCAAAAAGGGCGGCTGCGCTGTGTACTAAGCTCGCTACGTCCCCAGTGGCCTGCATAACTGATGCAAAGCCTTGTGCCGATATCATAATAAAGCCAATCATCGCCATCATCGCAACGCCTTTACTAAATACGTCGCCGTTTTCTTCCCACTTAACTACACCAAATACACTAAATATCATTACACCCACTAAACCGCCTAAAATCATTGAGCCACTTAGGTTTTGTGCAACAAGTGAGGCAAGTACCGCACATAGCCCTACAATCATTACTTTTTTAGGATTTTCTACCTCAGCCGATTTACTCACAGTTGTTAATGGCTGCTCTGTGTATTCGCGACGTTTTTTGTAGGTAATAAATACCGCAATAAGTAATCCAATAAACATACCTAATGCAGGAATTATCATCGCCATAGGGACTTGTGTATTTACAATATCTAAGCCGTTATCGACTAAATTTTTATGCAAAATAGAATACAAGTAAATACCACCAAAACCATAAGGCAGCACCATATAAGAGGTTGCTAATCCAAATGTTAAAATACACGCTATAGCACGCCTGTCTAACCTTAATTGATTAAAAACAACGAGTAACGGTGGGATTAAAATAGGAATAAACGCTATGTGTACAGGTACTAAGTTTTGCGAAGAAATCGCACAACCTAAAATAATTAATAAAATGAAGTAACTTAAAAACGTTTCATTACCGCTGCCTTTAGCATTTACTTTAATAAGTAACTTATCAGCGAGAATGCGTGTTAAACCCGACTTAGAAATAGCAACGGCAAATGCACCAAGCATGGCATAACTTAGTGCAATTTCAGCTCCGGCAGAAAGGCCAGAATTAAATGCATCAACACTTTCTTTTATACCCAAGCCTGCGGTTAAACCAGCAACTAAAGCACTTATGATCATGGCAACAATGACGTTAACGCGAGCCAGAGATAGCCCGAGCATTAAAATAACGCCTATAACAACAGCATTCATAGTATTCTCTATTTGGAAATTTTAATTAATTTTATCAGATCTTTAGCCTGAGTTTTACGCTCTTTCGTAAAAGGTTTTTTACCATAGCGTATTTGGTTAAATAACTGACTAAATGTGTTTATAGATTGTGCAGAACGAGGGAATTTGTCAGCAAAAAAATGTAACTGCTGACTAGGCGTTAAATTATCAGGTATATTTACTTTTTGTTTTTGTGCCCATGCTTTTACTTCATAAAACTCTTTTACCATAGGTGCTAGTTTAGCCGGGCGTTTTGGTAAGTTTAAATAAACAAAATAACCTACAAAACAAAAGCCAGCTGTTAATAAAACCATTAATGGTACAAGCCAAATATTTTTACTACCAAAAATTGATTTTAAAAAATCATTTTGTTTTTCTTCGTCAAAACCAAGTACCCAGCTAGACCATTGATAATCGAGATTTTCAAGTTCCAACCTTAACCAATTAATAGCGGGAAAATTACTTAAACTCACTAAACCAAAATCAAGATTACTTTTAAATTCATCATTCAGCTCTTCGTTTTGCGAAAGTGAGCCATTTAATCGATCCGGTGCGACAACAGCGGTTGCATCAAAAATAACCCAACCTTCGTTTTGTAAATATACTTCCACCCACGCATGCGCATCGTACTGGCGAACTGTTAGCGTATTATTATCTTGGTTTAATTCACCGCCTAAATAACCACTTACTAATCGAGCGGGTATACCTGCGGTTCTAAAAATGTACGCAGCGGCGCTTGCATAATGACCACAAAATCCACGTTGGTTTTCAAATAAAAATTGGTCAATCGTGTTATCGCCGCTCATAGGAGTGGGTGTTAATGTATAAGTAAATCCCGTACCTGCAAAGTATCGTAATAAGCTATTGTAAAAATCGCGGTCAGAGTGTGTATTTTGCTTTAAGTTTTTAGCAAGTGATGATGTTTTTACATTCTTTTTATAAGCGAGGTATTTGTAGCGTTTTTCTTCAAATTCGCCAAGCGGTAAAGCTGTGAAGTTAAAGCTATTTACATCGTATTGTAAGTTTTTAGCTTGGCGACTTTTTTTACGCAATAAACCTAGCGAATTACCTTCAACATTTTGTGAGTTACTATTGGAGTAGGCTAAACCATAGATCCATTTTTGTGTAGCAGGCTCTGTAATAACTGAGTAGCTTGCAATAAGTTGCTCATCATTTTCGCTCTGCGTATTTGTTTTTACATTATTATATTTTAAAAAGTCAGACGTAAGCCACGCATTACCATTAAACTCATCATGGACTATTGCTCGCCAATAATAAGGCGCTACAGGTTTTTCTTCGTTAAATTTAGCTCTAAACACAAGCTCGTCAGAATTTGAAAGCTTTGCAATATCGAAAGGATCGACTTGTTCAGAAAGCCCTTTTTTTGCAAGCTTAGGCCCGGGAAGCTGCCAAAAGGCGGGCATTTTTGGTAAAAAAAGCAGTAAAAAGACAGCTAAAGGAAGCGCTAAAAGTAGTAATTTACCACTTTGCTTAGAGGCTATTTTTAAATTATGTTTGGATTCGAGTAAGCCAAGTACTGCAAAGTTTAATATGTATAAACCACTCACAGCTAAAGTCGTTAAGATGCTTTGGTTAAATAAATACACTGATGAGAGTGAAAAAAACGTAAGCGTTGTAATTACATGATAGTGTTTTTTGGTTTTAGCCTGCAGCAGCTTAAATAAACTAGCAAGTAGCAGCATGGCCACAAATAAAATAACCGTATCCGACATGCCTATTGTGTAGAGCATTAAACCTAATGACACACCTGCGAGTATGTTTGCCAGCCAAGCATTTGGCTTTGGTTTATTACTCAGCGTTATGTAAAAGTTCCATGCACAAATGAGTGTAAGTACACCAACAAAAACAAGCGGTAAATGTGGTACAAAAAATACAATTAAACATGAATATATAAAAGACAGTGAATAATTTATTACTTTTTCGTTTTTAATTATATCCATTACTCACCACCATTAAATGAGCACAATAACGCTAAACACTGCTGCTTATGTTGCTGTCCGGTATTTGTATTTATTGTTTTACTCGGTAGTTTTAACATAAAAGGGGTGTTTTTTTCGGTTGCTTCACACACTAAAAAGCATAACTGGCTTAAACGTTGTTCTGTATCCCCATTCATTAACGTAAAATCGAAGAGCGCATTCGCTGTTTTAAAGTCTACAAACTCTTTTACTAACAACTGCTGTGTTTTTGCGTAATGCTTCCACGATACTCTTTGCAAGCCCATCTCTGGTAAATGTGGGATTAACGACTCAAACTCTTCGCTACCAGATTGTGTAGAAATACCTTTATCGGCTTGCTCATCAAGCACAGAAACATGCGCATCACTGTGTACTTGTTCAAGCGACGGGTATACAAAAACACCTGTTTGTAATTGAATGTAGCTCCAAACAGTTATTAAGCCAAAGGGGTAGTTACTCGCTATTTTAATACGTTGCACTGAGTACTTACCGCGTGAGCTGTAGGGTAAGTTGAGTGTAAGTAACTGAGGTTTACTATCAACTTCGTCGGTATGTTTGTGAGTTTGCTCACTACCTTGATATGTTAAATTAATAGATTGGGTTACTGAAGGGCTTTGTAATTCAAATACAATACTCGGTTTTTGAGGTGCGTAGCTGTTAAATGCATCTTTAAATTTAACCGTTAAGCCTTTAGCGTTACTGTAGCCCATTAATACAGCAATAATCATCACCACAAACATAAGATAAGACATTATCAAAATTAAATTATTTTGATAATTAATGCCCATTACAAAGTTTAAAATAGCCACAATTACAAAGTACCAACCAAGGGATGATGGCAATACATAAATTGTTCTGTGTTCAAGTGTAATTGAGTTTTTTAAATGTTTATTTTTTAATAACTTATTAAATACACTTTGCTTAAATGACTTAAATAAAGAAGGGTGCTTAGCTGTTTTTTTTGGCATAAAAGTTTATACCGGAACTAATACGTTTTTTAAAATATCGTTTACTTGCGCTTCACCTGACTCGTTATGCAAACCTAATCGATGCTGACACACACTTGCAAATACGGCTTGAACATCTTCTGGCATTACAAAATCACGACCATCAATAAAGGCCCACGACCTAGCCGCTTTAGCCAGAGCCATACTAGCACGAGGTGATAATGATGATGCAAAAGCGTTGCTTGTGCGTGTGTAATTAACAAGCTCTATAATGTAGTCAATAACCGGGCTACTTAAAGTAATTTGGCTTATCTGGGTTTGAATTGCAGCTAACTCTTGTTGGTTAATACGCCTAGGTAACTGACTGTAATCTCGTTTTTGCATATTCAAAATTAAGCGTTTTTCGGCTTCTTTAGGTGGAAAACCTAAGCTAATACGCATTAAAAAACGGTCTAATTGCGACTCAGGTAACGGGTAGGTACCTGATTGGTAAAGCGGGTTTTGTGTTGCTATCACAAAAAATGGATTTGGCAGCGTATATTTTTTTCCATCAACTGTTACTTGTTGCTCTTCCATTGCTTCAAGCAACGCACTTTGTGTTTTGGGACCTGCGCGGTTTATTTCATCAGCTAAAACAACTTGGCTAAAAATAGGGCCTTTATGAAACGTAAAACTGTGCTCGGTAGAGTTAAACACATTAGTACCCAAAATATCAGCAGGCAGAAGATCACTGGTAAATTGTATACGCTGATACGATAAACCTAACACAGCTGACAATGCATGAGAAAGAGTGGTTTTTCCCATGCCAGGCAAATCTTCAATGAGTAAATGCCCTTCGCTAAATAAGCATGTAAGTGCCAGTTTTATTTGTTGTTGTTTACCAAATATAACACTCGAAAGATCGTCTATAATCGCAGTAACAGTACTATGCATGCTAACCTTATTATTATTCTATTATTTCAAGACGCTTCATTACAGTGTCTACTTTTTTTGTATTGAAAGGTTTTGCAATAAAGCCTTTAGCGCCCATTTCCCACGTGTTTTGTACGTTTTCGAGACTATTGTGGCCAGAGCACATTACAACATGAGTGTGCGGGTAAGTACTGTTAATGTATTCCAATATCTCTGCACCGTTAGAGTCAGGTAAATCTACATCTACAAATATTACGCCTGGCGGTTTATTGTTCATAATAGGTTTAGCAGAGCTAAAATCAGCGCTTTCTAATATATCTTCAAACCCTAAGTCAGTTAAAATTTGGTTTAGATAATCACGAATTTCCTTAACGTCATCAATAATGAGGATGGGCTCTAGCGGGCGAACAAATTCCATATGTAGGTTACTTCTATTTTGAATACATCTAAGTGCTTTAATACTAAGCTAACCCCAACATAAGCTCAAGAACGTTACTTAAAAAAGACTAATAAATAAACTGTTCATAGGTTTCTCCAACAGCCTATATTTAAAGGATTACCTGATTTTATATCCTCTACGAACTTATACTTTCATTAATTGTGTTGAACAATAATGACGTATCTACCATAAATCCCTTAATCCTACACTTTATTTCCTCAAAATTTGATGTAACAAATTTGCTACTTGACTTATTGATTCAAAAATATTTACATATAAATTCGATTTTTTGTAAACGTTTTGTAATAAAAAATCGTTGACCTTCTAAATTCATTCTGTGATTATGCTCAGTAGATGAGCTTATGCTCACAAGTGCAACTTCATTAACTATTTAATGTTTTGCTCAGCCAGCCTCATCTACACACACTGAATTAATACCAATTTCATTAAATGAATATGCAATTTAATAAAGTTGGCATCACACACCACACTAAATAAAGAGCTTATTATGTTGAATAATAAAAAGACTAAATTTGCAATTTCTCTCATAGCGGCAGCTATGGCTACATCGGCTCCAGCACAGGCTGATATTTCTGAATATTTAGATCGCGTTGACGTAGACTTTTTACTAATGCAAAACTTTCAGTCAATTCAAGCTAAAGACGGCGCATTTCGTCCAGAAGATGAAGAACAAGAGTCAGGATTTGGCCGTATTAGAGCTAATCTAGTGCTTAAATTTCATATTAACGAGTTCATCACTGCCGATATAGATATTGCAGAAGAGCCTAATGACTTTGGTGGCGAAGATCGTGACTTTTCATTTCACAACGATTTTGCAGGTGTTGAATTTGACCTACTAGGTCTTTATGGCACACCAAAAGAAAACGCAAATTTAACACTGCGTTTGGGTAACATTGGTGGCTCGCCTTTTCAATTTAAAGGTTTTCAAGACGGCGCAGATAACCAAAGTAATGCACTTATTGGTAATGGTATTACCGATTACGCAACCGCCGAAAACGGTGCACAGCTAAGTTACAGCGAAACTTTCGATAGTGGTGTAGTACGTGCGTATAATGTTACAGGTCACATTACGACTTCAAGTTTCGGTGAGGCGTTTCAAGAAGACAGAGGTTATAACTACCGACTTCAAGGTACTCTAGAATTTGAAGGTGGCTTTAAAGCAGGCTTAAACTTATTAAAAGCGAATCAAGGCGACCAGTTACGTTTTGAAAACGGTGTAGCCAGTCTTGATGGTGTAACCACAACAAATTATCGCTTTGGCGATGGTGAAAACTATAACTTCTCAGCGTCACCTTCAAACGAGCGTGACACTCACGTTGGCGCAATGCCAGGGCTTGAGCAATCAATCATCCAGCTTAATTTAGCTTATCAACCATCTGACGAAACAAGCCTAATCTTTATGGTTGGTAAATCGTCTGATGATTACACATTTGCAGATGCCGCTGGTAATGCAGTTGCCGGTATTACCTACTTTGGTACAAACGGCATAGCTGATGAAAATGGCACTACTTTTGATTCAAACAGTGTAATAGAAGGCGACTCATCGGTTGAGTACTTCGTGTTTGAAGCACAACAATATCTAATCCCTAAAAAGTTATATGTAGCGACTCGTTATTCAGAAGCCGAAAACACTTCCGACTTAATTGAACAAACAGACAACACAGTAGAGCGTATTCAAGTAGCCGCAGGTTACTGGTTTAACGATAAAACGCTTTTAAAAGTTGAGTATGTTAACCAAGAAGAAGGTGTTAATTCGGGCGGCCAAATCGGTAAAGGATTTGACGGCTTCACTTCTGAAATATCTGTTAAATTTTAAGTCATTATCCAACTAGTCTAACTATTTATACAAAGGACCTAAAAAGGCACTTTGCGGGCAGTTTTATGCGTTAAAACTGCCATAAATAGAATTGGTAATAGATTGAAATTTAATAGCACTTGTTAAAACATAACGTGTATGGGGAATACCTGATGAAAAATAAATTAATTATGCTCGCGTGTGGCTTTATAAGCATGGGCGCTGCGGCAAAAGAAACAATTACAATAGCGACTGTTAACAACGGTGACATGATCACCATGAAAGAATTAAGTAGTGACTTTACCAGCCAAAACCCTGATATAGATCTAAAATGGGTCACTCTAGAGGAAAACATTCTTCGCCAACGTGTCACTACCGATGTAGCAACAAAAGGCGGCCAATACGATGTTATGACCATAGGTACTTATGAAGTACCAATTTGGGGCAAACAAAATTGGTTAAAAGAATTAGATAATTTAGGTGAAAACTACGATTTAGACGATTTAATACCTGCAATCCGAAGCGGTTTAACGATTAACGACAAACTTTATGCTGTACCATTTTATGGTGAAAGTTCAATGGTTATGTACCGCACTGACTTAATGGAAAAAGCAGGGCTAACTATGCCTAAAGCCCCAACATGGGACTTTATACGCAAAGCTGCTAAAGCGATGACCGATAAAAAAGAAGGTGTTTATGGCCTTTGTCTACGTGGTAAAGCAGGTTGGGGCGAAAACGTTGCGCTTATTACATCCATGGCTAATTCGTTTGGTGCGCGTTGGTTTGATGAAAACTGGAAGCCACAGTTTAATACCCCAGAGTGGGAAAATACCCTTCAGTATTATGTCGATGTGATGAAAGAATCTGGTCCTGCTGGTTCATCTGCAAACGGGTTTAACGAAAACCTTGCACTATTCCAAACCGGAAAATGTGGTATTTGGATTGATGCAACCGTTGCCGGCGCATTTGTTACCAACAAAAAAGACTCAGAAGTTGCCGATAAAGTCGGGTTTGCACTTGCGCCAGATAACGGCCTAGGTAAACGCGGTAACTGGTTATGGTCTTGGACTTTAGCCGTACCGGCAAGCAGCAAAAAACCAGATGCCGCAATGAAATTTATTAGCTGGACAACATCTAAAGAATACACTCAACTTGTAGCCGACAAAAAAGGTTGGGCAAAAGTACCGCCAGGTACACGTAAATCACTTTACAGTAATCAAAAGTACATGGACGCAGCACCGTTTGCGCAAATTACCTTAGATTCTATTCAATCTGCAGATCCTAAAAATCCAACCGTTAAACCGGTGCCTTATGTAGGTATTCAGTTTGTTGCTATTCCTGAGTTTCAAGGAATTGGTACAGCTGTTGGGCAACAATTTTCAGCAGCATTAACTGGCCAAATGACCGTTAAGCAAGCGCTTAGTACGTCTCAGCACCTTGTTGAGCGAACAATGCGTAAAGCTCGCTATCCAAAATAGCATGTAATGGGCGGGTAAGTACTCAAACTTACCCAATATTTTATGTCAATTCTATTTACTTGTTAGTTATAAACGCTATCAAGGGTTTCTGATTTTCACTTGATAGTTAACAAGTAAATAGAATTGGCTTTTTTAAGGTCACCTTTATGGCAACAACTAACTCGCGCACGCTTGCTCGGTTTATGCTTCTTCCTAGTGTAATTTTATTACTTGCTTGGATGATAGTTCCGCTGTGTATGACACTGTATTTCTCATTTATTGATTACAACTTACTCGTTCCTGGGGATAAAGAATTTGTAGGCTTTTTAAACTATGAATTTTTCCTAACTGATCCAGCTTTTTTTGAATCATTTTTTAACACGCTTTATCTAGTAACTGGGGTTTTACTGATCACTATTTGTGGTGGTATTGGCTTAGCTATTTTACTAGACCAAGCTATATGGGGACGAAACTATGTTCGCATTATGGTACTAGCCCCATTTTTTGTAATGCCAACTGTGTCGGCATTGGTATGGAAAAACATGCTAATGAACCCAGTTAATGGCTTATTTGCACATTTTTCGATTTGGTTAGGATTTGAACCTATCGACTTTTTTGCTCAAATGCCGTTATTTTCAATCATCATAATTGTGTCTTGGCAGTGGTTACCGTTTGCAGCATTAATACTGCTAACAGCAATACAATCATTAGACCGCGAACAATTAGAAGCGGCTGATTTAGACGGAGCAGGCCCATTTAGTAAGTTTTTTTACATCGTTTTACCGCACCTATCGCGCGCTGTAACTGCGGTTATTTTAATCGAAACTATATTTTTACTGTCAATTTTTGCTGAAATATTAGTTACAACTAGTGGCGGCCCTGGTTATTCGTCAACCAATATAACGTACTTAATTTACACGCAATCACTACTTCAATTTGATGTAGGCGGTGGTTCGGCAGGGGGCATAGTTGCAGTTATTATTGCAAATATAGTCGCTATATTTTTAATGCGCTTAATTGGCAAAAACTTGGAGGGTTAATTATGACTATAAAAGATAGCCGTCGTTCCAAACTAATTTATACCATTGCTGCATGGACAATAAGCGGCATGATTTTCTTTCCAATTTTATGGACGTTAATCACCAGCTTTAAAACGGAAGCCGAAGCAATATCAGCAAGCCCAAGCTTATATGCATTTGATTGGACGCTCGAAAATTACCGCGATGTACTGTCACGTTCGCCATACTTTAACCATTTTTGGAACTCTGTAGTTATATCGCTAGGTTCAAGTTTACTGGGCTTATTAATTGCGGTACCTGCTGCTTGGTCTATGGCTTTTGTACAAACTAAAAAAACAAAGCATTTATTAATGTGGATGCTTTCAACTAAAATGTTACCGCCAGTAGGCGTACTTATTCCGATTTATTTATTGTTTCGTGACTTTGCGTTACTCGATACAAAATTAGGTTTAGTGATTGTAATGACACTCATTAACTTACCAATAATGGTATGGATGCTTTACACCTACTTTAGAGAAATACCAAACGAAATACTTGAAGCTTCACGTATGGATGGCGCAACAATTGGTGAAGAAATATTTCATGTTTTATTGCCAATAGCCTTACCAGGTATAGCCTCAACGTTATTGCTAAATGTTATTTTGTCGTGGAACGAAGCGTTTTGGACACTTATTTTAACCGCTGCAAATGCTGCACCTTTAACGGCATTTATTGCCAGTTACTCAAGCCCTGAGGGGTTATTTTACGCTAAGTTATCGGCAGCATCTGCCATGGCCATTGTGCCAATTTTAATACTTGGTTGGTTTAGTCAAAAACAATTAGTGCGTGGATTAAGTTTCGGCGCAGTAAAATAGGAGAATACACATGGGCAGCATCACACTAAAACAAGTCACTAAAAACTTTGATGAAGTTAACGTAATTAAACCGCTCGACTTAGAAATTAAAGACGGTGAGTTTATCGTTTTTGTCGGTCCATCGGGCTGTGGTAAATCTACATTACTTCGTATGATCGCAGGTCTTGAAGATACCACCAGTGGTAATATAGAAATTGATGGCATTGACGCTACAAAAACACCGCCTGCAAAAAGAGGCTTAGCAATGGTGTTTCAATCCTATGCGTTATATCCGCATATGACAGTGCGTAACAATATTGCTTTTCCTTTAAAAAGAGCCAAGGTTAGCCCTGCAGAAATTGAAAGTAAAATTGCTAACGCCGCTAAAATACTTAATTTGACCGATTATTTAGACCGAAAGCCTGGGCAATTGTCGGGCGGTCAGCGCCAGCGTGTAGCGATAGGGCGCGCAATTGTACGTCAGCCTTCGGCATTTTTATTTGACGAACCACTTTCAAATCTTGATGCGTCACTACGTGTAAATATGCGTTTAGAAATATCTGAATTACATAAAAGTTTAGCTACAACAATGGTTTACGTTACACACGATCAGGTTGAAGCCATGACAATGGCAGATAGAATCGCGGTATTTAATGCCGGTATTATTGAACAAGTAGGCACACCTTTAGAGCTTTATAAAAACCCTGTAAACAAATTTGTAGCTGGTTTTATTGGCTCTCCAAAAATGAATTTTATAGATGCTCCAAAAAATGAAGATGCGAATGTTAGCTGTATTGGTATACGACCAGAGCATATAACACTCTCTACTGAGCAAGGTACTTGGGCTGGAACTGTAGGTGTAATTGAGCATTTAGGATCGGAGAGCTTTTTACATATAAATATTGAAGGCAAAGGGACCGTAACAGTAAAAGCAGATGGTGATTGCCCATTAAAATATGGCGACAGTATTTACCTAAGCGCACCGGCAGATAAAGTATTAAAGTTTGATAATAACGGTTTAACTATTCGCTAGAGCCAATTTTTAATTACCTTAAATAGCACCTTTATAAGGGTGCTATCAACTAAATTCTAATTACATAATCCTATGAAACCTAGGTATTTTTTATTAAGGAATGGTATATTTACAATTATAAATAACAAAAACGTTATTGATAAATAGATATTCCAAAATTAATAAAATAATTTATATAGCAGCACATATAATTAAAATTATGTAATGAAAATAAGGATTTAGTTTTCCTTCTATTTTAAGAGGTTTACGTGGTAAAGCTATCAAATACAGAAATTAGAAAGCTAGATGATGCAGCCAGAGCAGGGTGGTTATATTATGTTGGCGGTAACACACAAGATGAAATAGCTAAAAAGCTAAATATATCTCGTCAATCTGCACAAAGAATGGTCGCATTATCTGTGAGCCAAGGTCTAATTAAAGTTAGACTTGACCACCCGATTGCTAAATGTATGGATTTGGCCGAAAAATTAAAAAGCCGTTTTGGGTTAAATTCATGTGAAGTTGTACCGAGCGATCCCTCAGAACCTTCATCTACATTAGGTTTAGCTCAAGCTGGCGCGGCTGAAATAGAACGTCATTTAAAATCAGAACAACCCAAAGTACTTGCTATGGGAACCGGTCGAGTTTTACGTTCATGTGTAGATGAGCTAAGAACTGTTGATTGTCCGCAACATAAAATTGTAGCAATGCTAGGTAATATGGCTTTGGATGGATCGGCTTCACCTTATGATGTTGTAGTAAGAATGGCCGAACACACCAATGCAAAACATTACCCAATGCCATTGCCAGTTTTACCAAGAAGTATTGAAGAAAAAGAACAGTTACATGCACAACAAAATATTACCGGTAATTTAAAACTCGCTAAAGATGCCGATGTAACATTTGTGGGTATTGGTAGCTTAGGTGAAAAATCGCCATTACATATAGATGGTTTTATTGATGCTCAAGAACTTAAAGAGTTACAAGATCTTGGTGCCGTTGGTGAAATGATTAGTTGGGTGTTTGATAAAAACGGTAAGCTTTTAGATTGCACAGTTAATCAGCGTGTAGCAAGTACGCCATTAAAAACAAATGCTAACAAACAGATTTATGCGATAGCTGCTGGTGAAGAAAAAGTGTTAGCCATTTTGGGCGCAGTAAGGTCAAACATGATCAGTGGATTAATTACTAACGAATATACAGCTGAGCGTTTATTAAGTATTGATTAAACAAATTGATAAATAAAGTATCTGTATTAGTAATACCTGTTATTGTAATAAAACCACTTAATGTCCGATACCGTCTAGTATTGGACATAGCAAGGGCGCATTTAAGCGCTCTTTCTATATATACATTAACTACCTATAATTTATATTATGTTAAATAGCATAAATAAATACATAACCAAGTTACTCACCTTCATTAATTAACGTATAAACGCGATATTTTGACTATTTAATAAGCATTAACCTACTTATCTTAATAGTTAGTGCCTTCCCCATTTACGGTATTAGCTTCTTGAACATATAGAAATACCGCTTGGTTATTAATATTATCAAGCGGTATAAACAATGATTACCTAATAGCTACTTTACCTAATTAAACCTAAGCTATTGAAAATAATGGCTTTTAAATTACCCTACTAATTTACTAGAATGTTTTATCATTCATAAATTCACTAATAAGCTCAGACACTTTATCTGGATGTTCATCAATAACCCAGTGTGCGGCTTTATCTATCCAAATCAATGATGAATTTGGAATTGCTTCTTCTAACATTGGTGCATATTTTGGTTTTTGAAACTTGTCTTCTTTACCCCAAATTATGAGTGTTTCATGAGGTAAGCTTTTAAGATCGCCTGTAATAGCTTCGGTATATTCTTTATTGAGCCTGCGCATGTTACTAAATAAAGCGGCTTTTCCTTTTTCATTACTCCATGGTGCTAAGTATATTTTCATCAACTCTTCAGTCATTACGCTCGAGTCGTAAACACCTTTGGGCATGAAATCTCTTAATGTATCCACAAATTCAGCTACAGTTGTTTTTTCTTCTACACCTGGTTCTAGCAAAGGTTCAAATTCTGGTATTGGCCAAGAATCAAAACATACACTATCAATTAAAACCAACCCGTTTACTTTATCCGGATGATTTACAGCCATTAATTGAGCAACACCACCACCAATATCATGTGCAGCAATATTAACTTTAGAAATACCGAGTTCTTCCATAAACTTACACATTATTCTACATTGCGCATTTATAGATACATCTGTGTTAATTGGCATATCAGATTCACCAAAGTTTAGTAAATCAGGCGCTATTACTCGATGTTTTGATGCAAGTTTTGGCATCACATTTCGCCATAATAATTTATTGGTTGGTATTCCGTGTATCAATAATAAAGGTGTACCTTGTCCCATTTCTTGATAAGCAATTTGATGACCATCTACTGTAACGTACTGTGTTTTGCTCATGCTTGTGCCTCGTTAATTTTAAAAATTATAATGTTTAGTAAACTATAAAATTGGAATGTAGCCTTATAATACAAATTCCATCCCAATATGAGTATTTATTAGTTTTTAAAAAATCTTAATGTTTTAAAAGTTAAACCCCTGTGATACGTAGGCTCTAGGCTAAATAAATTTACTGACTTTATAATATTGCAGTGTTTAATAATTGTTATTATCAAACCGCTTTAAGAAGTGTGAAACGATGACTCGTATACATGCAACAATTACAAAAGCGTAGTTTTTAATACTTTGAAGGAATAATTTGAAATAATTATTCTTATTAAAGAACTTTTACAAATTTAAATAAATTAAAGGTTCATATACGCAAAAGCACTAATAAATATTAGTGCTTTCAAAAATTATAATTTAACTTTTTAGTAAGCTATAAATAAAAAATAGTTAACCGCCCTACTGTTTCAATTTATCATTCCAAGAAAGGTCTAATATTTTCTATTAATACACTTTGTTTAACTGGCTTCAATAACAGGCCGTTAAACCCAAGCTTCACATACTTGTTATCACTATTTTCGTTTTCACTAAATGTATGAGCGATAATTTTTGTTGCTGATGCGTCAGCATGCTTTCTTATTTTTAGCATTGCGTCGGTGCCTGTAAATTGCGGCATTACTATATCCATTAAAATAATATCATAAATATTTTGAGAAACCATAAGTAGCGCCTCTATAGCACTTGATGCGAAATCTATTAAAATATTTTCTTCGTTAAGCATTTTTCTAATTACTATTTCTATTAGCAAGTCATCATCTACTAAAAGCAGTCGTTTAGTTTTATTTATTGGCGTTACTTTAAACTCGAGAACTTCAGCCATATTTTCAATAGTGTTTTTCATGTTTTACCTCATTACTGTTCCAGTAATATACGCTAATTTATAACGACTTATCTTTTAAAATGCGTGTTATTTGGTTTATTAATACACCTTGTTTTACTGGTTTTAATAGCATGTCATCAAAGCCCTGGTTAACGTATTTTGAATCTGTATCGGGTGTCGATGTATGCGCAATTATTTTAGTTTTCAAATTGTCACTGTGTTTTTTAATTTTTAACATAGCGTCAGTTCCCGACAATTCTGGCATTACTATGTCCATTAAAATAATGTCGTAACTGTTTTGCGATACCATCAACATCGCTTCTATTGCACTGCGCGCGTAATCTATTTTAATATTCTCATTTTTTAGCATCGCTCTAATTACTATCTCAACAAGAGGATCGTCATCAACCAGTAATAGCGTGTTTTGGTGTTTGTTAGTTACTAAACTCGCTTTTACTAAATCATTATTTGTTAACGAGCTACTTGGTACTTCTTGCTCGTTGTCTTTACCTTTACCTTGTTTGGTTGCTATGTTGACCAACATAGAAAGTGATATCGTTGATTTATTCGCGTTACTACTTACAGTTATCGCTTTACCACCTAACATTTTAAATATTGAAATAAAAAACTTTAACTCTAATGACACGTCTTTATCATCTATAAAGCGCGTTATATCATCACCCGATATACTTTTAAGCTCAGTTATAAAGTTACTACTGTCGATCAAATTACTTAATGAAAAATCGAGGTATAAGTAATTACGTTTACTTTCATTTTTAATCTGAGCGTTAATTGAAAGCGTTGTATTATTTGATGAATCCAAAACCTCAGTCACTAATTGAATAACCAATTGAGAAATTAATTTTTCATCGCTCGCGACCGTTAATTCAGGCGTAATATTATTTTTAAGAACGATTCTTTTATTTTCAGCCTCTTTAGCTAAAATCGACATATTATTATTGATCATTTGATTTAGGTTTACGTTTTTGGCCTGAAGCTTTAACTTACCTATTTCCGATTTATTTATATTTACGAGTTGTTGAATTACACTTTCGAGCTGGTCGCATGCATCAGAAATGTTCCCCACATTGTTTTTAAATTCGTTAAAGCTTATTGGATCTTTAGATATTTCAACTAATGACTTTAAAGATGATAAAGGAGTTTTTAACTGACGGCTAAGCCTTGTAACAAATTTTTCTTTTAATTGATTTGTCTGTTTTGATTTTTCGAGAACATCAGCGAGTAAACATTCTTTTTGATGTGCCTCTGTATCATCTCTAAAGTAGCAAACGAAACCATTAAAATCTGTATGTCTTTGTAATACAGTTATCCACTTCCCGTCTGTAAAACCTATATCTATTAATTGGTTACGATCATCATCAAGCTTATGATGTTCATGGTAATGATTTATAATATTATGCTGCTGCGCAATACTTATCAGCTGGCTATACGATAGCTGACTGTTTTGTTTATTCACCTGTGCAAATAAAAGATTAAAAGCATTGTTGGTAATCACAGGAAATTCATGGCTATTAAAAATAGCAAACCCATGCGGCAATGCATCCAGAGAACTTGAAAAAAGCGCTTCTCTATTGAGTATTAACTGATTTTTTTGTTTTATTTCATTGTGTAAACGCCTTGGTAGACGTAAAAAATAATACACAAACGCGAATACACAAAAAGAGATTAACCCTAATCTAATTAAACTGTATTTAGTTATTTGTGGTCGTACTATTTTATTCATTGGTTGCACATGCAAGCGCCAAGTAGGTGGAAAACGACTGCTTAAAGCGCTAATACTATTTTTAATTATACTCGGGTTTACTTCTCCTTGTTTTCCTAAAGTAAACTGTGGTGTTGCTATAAAAACGTTATAATTTTCAGTGTTTAATTTTCCAATAACGGCTTTTAAAAACTTACTTAAATCAAATGCTGTAAGCGTATAAATAGAACCTTGTTTTATTTTTATTTCAGAAATTAAGAAGGCCGTATCTGCAACCGTAAATACTTCTACTGCTTGTTTATTCGCTCTTTTATTAAATTTTTCTAACCAATTTTTAAACCCATACGCGGCTAAATCAAAATTATTTTTTGACCAAAGTGCAAGCTGATTATATTCAGAATCAAACACCACATAGCCTTTGTAAGTTAAATTTTGTGAAACCTGACTCTGCACTAAATTATTAAGCTGCTCTTTTGTATAGTTATTTTGACTTTGCAAAAAGCCTGCAATAACTAAATCTTTTTGAGATATATACAATCCTTGATTATCAAATCGCTCTAATGCATTAAATAACGTTTTACGTAATTGCTGGGTTTGTTGATTGTAATTACTTTGTAGCTCCTTTTTTTCAATAGTATAAAGAAGTAATGCAGTGAATGAGCATAATACTAATGAAATTAAAAATGCGACGGGCGCTAAACTAAATACATAAATATACTTTTCACCATTATTTTTTTTTGAAGGCTTAGTACTTTGATTACTTACTGAATCTGAATTTTTATTTAACTGTGTCTGTAATAATTGAGCAAATGAAATAAACTGATCTTTTTGTGAACCTATTAATGTTTTAGGTGCTAAATCGGCCATCAGCACTACGCCAATTAATTTATTAGTGACACTATAAATTGGATATTGTGCATAAAAACGAATTAATTTGTGCGTGTTGTTTGATACATCATCAAAAAAAGTATCTTCAAATAGATATAGTTTTTCTTGTGTACAGCGTTTTTGATAGCTTAATAACTCATTTTCGACGCTTTCTTTATCGTTGCAGGTTATTAACTGCTTTGAATAAACTTCTCTAAAATCGATAAATTTAACAATTGAAACATCATAAAACTGTTTTAGTAGTGTTAGCGTTTCTTTAATTTCTGTGGATATTTCATCAGTTTGTGTATCTGCTACATTAGCATGTGAGGTAAATATATTTGAGGCGTTCATTGACGTTCTCCTTCCCCTTTTGGGGGAGTATGTATCCACGTTGTACTGTTTTCGCCGCTATGTACTGGCAGTAAAACTTTAAATGGTGGTGTTAAGCTACTAAGTGCAGGTTCACCGGTGGTGATATTAATTACTTGTTCTGCATTTACTAAATTCAGTGATGTTTTACAGTATGTAACGCCTGGCTCAATACCTATTAAGCTCAGTGTTTCGCTTATAATCAGGTTGTTGATTAAGTCGATACCGACCAACTCAAACGTTGTTTTTAAAACAGTAAAAACAAGCGTTTCTACAATGTTTTCATCTTCTTCTAAGCGTGTACCTTCTGGGCAGCATATTGTACCAAGCTCTATATCAACACTTGTTCCAATACCAACTAATGACAGCGCATTAAGGGCTGTATTTAAAAGCGGTTCTACCTGGGGTAAATATAAATCAAGTATGTCTCCTTGCGATTCGTACCCCGTTTGGCATGTATCACACGATTGCGATAAACCTTGATCGCTTGTACCTAAAAGTGGATTACCTAAAGCTGTTACTCCAACTAAACAACTACTGTCAGCCGGTTGCTTATCTATTTCAAAGCTTTCACAAGGTGAGCCTGTTACTACTTTTTGCGATACATAACGAGATAGAATTTGTTCACTATTAGCTGGGCATTGTTGTGGCGTACTTCTTAATAACTGACCAATAACGGTATTACCTAACTGCCCTATTGCATAATTTGGACCTTGCTGCAGCGCATTTATATAACTTACATTACCGGTATTATTTAGTTTACTTACACCTTGGCTATCGGTTGCTTCGTCGCTTAAGCCTTTTAAACAGGGATTACCTTGGCAATTTGGAGCATCGTAATAAACAGCTTCTCGCGAGGTAAACCTATCGTCTCGTATGCCTATTAATGCCCTGTACGTGTTTTTTTCTCCACGGTCTGTATAAAAAATGAGTGGTGCTTGGTGCTCATCAAAACTTACAGCAATACCGAGTGGTCTATTATTAGCGTCGACTACAGTAATTTGATTATCTACCTTAGTTTGATGGCGCTTAATAAGGGCATCCCTGACTAAAATCACCCCGCCAATTGAGCCAATAATTAAAATAGTTATAATTAATATAAGCTCAATAGTAAGTATGTACCCTTGTTGATAATGCTTTTTCATATCAGGCTCCTATAACACTTCTACAAGCATTTTAAGTACGTTCATTACTTGTAATGCTGCGGGAAAAAACACCAATACCAAAAACATCGGAAAACAAATTAAGATAATGGGAAAGGTTGTGTGCATCGCTTTTTTGTTTACTTTTTTAGCGAGTAAAATGTTCTTTTTTAGAGCTAGGCCTTCAAGTTGAGCCTCTACTGCTTGGATAAGTGGCGTACCAAGTTTTGACCCTATTAACATTAAGTTGGCGAGCTTTTTAATGCCCATAACACCCGTTCTTTCAAAAAGTGAATTAAATGCAAATTCACGATCTTTACCTGCGCTTAGTTCGAATAAAAATAACTTTAGCTCTTTGTATAATGGGTGTTTTTGACTTAATCCATGATCAACCGCCAGTGCAAATGAGCGCTCTAGTGAAAATCCAGCGCGCATGTAAACCAGTAACACCCGTAAAAAAAACTCTAAACTATTATTAATAGTGGTTTGACGTTGATTTTTACGTAATAAAAACCAGCATTCGGGTGCAAAAAAACACATAAAACACAGTAATAATTTAATCGATTGGCTCAGCTCATAACCTGTTAGTTCTATAACCGTAAATGCACTAAAAGTAGCAGCCACTTTGAAGCAGTACAGGCTTATTAATATTTTATTAATTTGAATTCCTGCTTGTCTTAATTGACGTTTAGAGATGATGATTAGCGGATACCAATTAATGTTTTTAGTATCGGGTTTATCTAATTCAACTTTAAGAGATTGCCTATGAATATGGATAAATGACCCCATACTTACTAAAAGTCCGATAAGTAAAAGTATATCAATCATAATGTTACCCTTAAGCTAAGGCGTAGCCATAAAAAACCAAATAGCTGACAAAGAAGCGCAACCGTTATAAATGCAATCCCATTAGGGTCGTTTAATAATGGTTCAAACCAGGTTGGATCGGTATAGCTGAATAAAGGAATTAGTGCGTAAGGTAAAAAACCACTAAATACAGCAGCGTATTTAGTGCCCGAAAGCTTAGCTTTTAGCTGTTGGCGGTCGAGGGTCCGAAGCGACATCATGTTGCATACGCTTTTTAGCATATCGGTTAAATCACACTGGCTTTGTGTATGTGTAATGATGCTATGAGCAAACAATCTTACGGTTTCGCAGTTGTATCTTTCAATTAAAGGGGCAAACGACGTTTCGGCATCACTACCCATGCTCATGCGTTGTATTAGTAAGGTGCTTTGTTTTTTTATATATGGGTCTGCATGTTCATCAGCAAACTGCATTGATTGCTGTAGCGATAGCCCAGTGCTTAAACACGATTGTACGGTTTCAATAAATTCTAAAAAATGATGCTCAAATTTTGCTAATTTATAATGAGCCAAGTCAATCACAGTTATAAAACAGGTTACAAAAACCACGATTGAAATAATAAACGCGCTGGTTGATGCCTCGGGATAATATAATTTAGCTAAAAACCATGAGCTACTAGAGAGCGAGCACGCCATGCTTATAAACCAAGCGTTACTTATGTTTAAGCCTAGCACTCGTAGTGACAGAGTAAGTACGTCTTTTTCTTCTAAAATATCTACTTTTTTAGCGCTCTGGTTGCTTTTATTTTTAGCATACAAAGAAACCAACACACTAGCTGCAAGTACAAAGGTTATAACCGCCGCTATAGCTAATAAATAATCAAGTTTAGTCATTGTTAGCCTCCGGGTTATTGTGCAGTAATGCTTTTAATTCTTGTGCATTTGCGCCTTGGCCTTTCATAAACTCAATAACACTTGAGTTATCTATTAACTCACTTTGTACTGGCTCTGCTTCATTAATACTATAAAGCGGGCTAAAATGTGCGCCGCCATTAACACGCTTAATTTCACCAATACTTTTTAGAGTTCGAGTGCCATTAGTTGAGCGAGAAACATGCACAATAAGTTGAATACTCGACGCGATTAGCGAACTTGTATGGGTATCGCTCAGTTGTGCATTGTGTAACTGCACTAAGGTAGATAAACGAATAACGGCATCATTTGCGCTGTTAGCATGTATGGTCGTCATCGAACCTTGGTGACCACAGTTCATTGCTTGGAGCATATCTATTACCTCGCCAGAGCGTACCTCTCCAACAAGTATTCTATCTGCGCGCATTCTAAGGGCTGCTTTTACTAAATCTCTTAGGCTAACTGCACCTTTACCATCGCTGTTTGTGTCGTGGGCTTCTAATTGCACAACGTGGTTGTGATGCAAATTAAGCTCAGCACTTTCTTCAATGGTTACAACTCGTTCATTTGGGTTAATTGAGTTAGCAAGTACGTTTAATAATGATGTTTTACCAGCCCCGGCATTGCCACACACTAAAATATTAACGCCTGTTTTAACTGCGCTTTTTAAAAATGATAAGATGTTTTTATCTAAAAAATGGTTATTAACTAAAAAGTCATCGTTTATTTTTTTATGATTAAACTTACGAATAGACACAATAGCTGCGCTGGTACACGCAGGCGGTACAATAATATGAACACGGCTACCATCTTTTAGTTTGCCATCAACAATTGGCATAAGCGCATTGACTTGTCGGCCACAACCATCAAGTAAGCGATCAACAAATCGGCTTAAATGGCGTTCGTCATCAAACTTACTGGCTGTGCAAAGTAGTTTGCCTTGTTTATCAATCCAAATATCTTGCGTGTCGTTTATTAAAATATCACTTACCTGATCGTCCAGCATAAATTGTGCAATTGGGCCAAGACCCTGAATTTCATCAAATACAGCCTGAACAACCTGCTCTTGTTGATGTTGGTTAAATGAAGATTGATTAAATTGTGGAATTTCACTGCACAAAGCAGAGATTTTTTCGAGAACATTACTTGATAAAAGCGCGGTTGGTTCTTGTTCGTACTCTTCGATAACGGCATCGTGCAATAGCTTTTTAAGCTCTTCAAAGGTACTTAAACTGGTTTGAACTTCTTCATGTTTGCTTGATAAATTAAACATAAAAACTCACTTAGCTACATATACAGCTTCATTTTTAACGCCTTTAACCACTTCGATTGTGCGACTGGTTTGTAAGCGTGAAAAGTTTTGCAAACGACCTTGTTCAATGTCATAAGCGCTATGCACAATAATTGAAACTTTGTCGGCGTTATCTATACCCGCCAACGAATAAACATCTTTTGGAAGTACCGCAAGGACTAATGAAACACCGCCCGCAGCAGAATTAGACTCTTTAGCTAAATTATCCATTACGCCACTTTTAGCGGCTTGCGATTTAGGACCTTTTGAAACACCAATAAGCTGTACATCACGGGCAACTGTTCTTACTAAGCGATTAGTTTTAGCGACTATGTCGAGTCGGTCACCTTTGTGTATGCGCGAAAGCGGAATATCTAAGGTGTTTAGTTTTAAAGTATATAAAACACGCCCTGCCGGAATGGCTTCTGATAAGTTTTGGCTTTTCGCTCTAATAAAATCGGTGTCGAACAAGGGTTGTTCAACCATTTTGTTAGTTGCTAATTTTTGACCAATTAATGCACGTGGGTTTTGAACGCTCAGTGCAATATTTGAATAGTTACTTGGATCTATACTTTTTTGCTCTACATCGTGAACGGTTACTGTTTGACCGGCCGACATATTTTTGTTTACTACCCAGGCTGTTACGCTATTTTCATCGTTTACCTGTCTAATGCCCAAAGCCGAAGCTAACATGCCAGAGGTGATGAGTAATGTGAGAGCCGCAGTGGTTGCGCCTTTGTTACTTTTACTTTTCATAATATTCCTCCAGAGTAACTTTCACTGCCACACTTTTGTGGCAGTGAGCCTTAAGCTTGGTATTCAAACCTGGTTGCCTTATATTGGATACCTTGCGTTAGTTACCTTGTGAACCGCCAGCTGCTGTACGTGATGCAGCATCGCCGCTTGGTGTTGCATTAACAAGTGCGGCACTTTCACTAAAGTCTGATGCAACAAAAGTGAATGAACTGCCATCGCCTGCGTACACATCAACTGAATCTACAAACCCAGAGCCAGACGCTTCAGCAGTGCCTTCGGCGTTAATCATGCCGTCAAATACATAGCTTTGGTCAAGTGAGCCAATTGCTTCAGCTACATCTTCAAGTTCGCTGGTTACCGAGTCACGTAATGTAGATAAACCAATTACAAGTGCTGCTACCATTGAAGTAGAAAGAATGATTAGCTCTGACGTTAGTACAAAACCTTTTTGCTTTTTGCTATTTAAGTTATGTTTAATAGTTTTCATAATCGTAGCCTTTAAATTAGAAGAGCTTATGCTCACTTTATATATTGCGAGGACCATGCCAGCTATAAATAACTATTAAATACAGTTGGTTATGTTTTTAATGGTTACTGTTTATTAGATGTTTTCATTTTTGATTTGCAAAATGCAAATCAATATTAAAAATATTTTAGATAAATAATGCTAGGTTTACGTTATTGAAAGTATTATTAAAACTGATGGATAGTGTAAGGGGTAAATATTAAAAGCAGTCTTGTGAGGTTATGTATAAAACGTAGGATGAGCGTAAGCTTTACTCCTATTTTTGATAAATAATAAAGTGGTTTTGGCTCCTTAATAATGCCAAATTTTAGGTATAAAAAAGGCCCGAAGGCCTTAAGAATAACAATTACCTAAAACGGAGAGTTTACCGCGCCTAGCAAGTGCTTTTTTATGCGTGGGTTCTGCACGTAAAACTTGCTCATAATAGCCACAAGCCAATAAATTATTGGTATTAGCTTCTTCAATTAACCCTTTATGGTAAAAATAGGCGGTGCTATTTAAGCCAAACTTAGCCGAAAGCTCTAAGTAGTTTGAAGCTATAACGTAACTGCCCTGGGCATAATGTATAGAGGCCATTTGCAGGTATGGTGAAGCATGTGTACCAAAAACATCGACGCCGTATTGAGCAATGCTTTTTGCTTTAGCTAAATTACCTTGCTCTATTGCTAACGTAACCCCTAAAGTAATTGCATTTAATGGTGGATTAGCTTTATTCAGTAATGTGTTTATAACTTGTTGAGATTGATTAGCACGGCCACTTTTATAAAGTACATATGCCGATATCGACAGTATTGCCGTGTTATCTGAGTGTTCAAGCATTAACTGATTCACTTCATGCACTAGGTTTAAACAGTTACTTGCATTTATACCTTCACACTTTAATGGTTGGGCATTTAATTGGTATTTTTTAACGATGTCACTCAACGCGTTGTAAGGATTTACTGTTGGCTTGTAATCAATATGAGCGCAACCCGATAAAGTAAGCAGTAAAATAATATAAAATATTTTCATAGCCCTTGCTCCTGTATATAGCTAAGTACCTGGGTGTCGATATTTGCCTGCTCCCACGAACGTAATGTATTAATTGGCTCACGCACCAGGTTTGGAGTTACAACAATTATAAGCTCGCGGTTGTTTTCACTTTTACTGGTTGTTTCGCTTAACTTTCCTAGCATGCTATTGCCGTTGCCATCAGGTACAAAGTCGTGGCTTGCATTGTTATCAGTGCTAATTAAGCCACCAATAATAAGAGGTTGTCCGTCTTTTAAACGCGTTGATGTTTGCATGCTGCGTGTATTAAATGCACTACTGTTTAAACTGCTGCCTGTGCTTTGTGCAATTTCGGCGGTTAACGTGGTATCGGGTAATGAAATTACTGGGTTTAGATCAAGTGTTATTCTATCTTTGTCGTCAACCATGGCGCGTACATTTAATTCAACTCCAAATGATTTAAATTCTGTACCGCTAAACACCGACCCACTACTACCTTGCTGCCCGCTTGTAATTCCTGAAGGGCTATAACTTGTAGGTACAGGTACTTCACCACCGACTTTAAACACGGCACTTTCACCGGCTAAAACTGTTATTGTAGGGCGAGAAAGCGTTCGAGAAATACCTTCTTGTTCCAGTAATGAAAATAACATATCAATGGCAAACTGTGAGGTAGAAAGCTGTAAGTTATTAGTTAATTGACCGCCAATTAATTGCAGCGCATTTTCTATTGTTGCAGAGCCAGATTCACGATTAGTCATACCGTCACGGCCAAATAAACCCGCTTCTTTTTCATATCCATTAGAGAGCACGCTAATATCTGGGCGCCATTGCTTTAACCTACGTTGATTTACTTCGTATAGCTGCACCGATACACGCACTTGCGGTAAATCTTCAACTTCAATACTCGACAAAACTTTACCGCCAGCCACTGACAGCAACGTTGCTCTTGCAATGTTTGAACTTACATTACTTAAATTTAATCCTGAGGTAGCATCATTTATTAAACCGCCTGACTCGTTGGCAAGTACTTCAATACCTGAACTTTTATCCTGCGTTGCGCCGCCCATTAAATTATTAGGATCAAGAGGAGAACCCTGAGTTTGTAATGCTTGCTCTGGTTCGAATAATTTATTAATTGTATTTAATAAGCGCACTAGCTCTATCTGGTTTTTTACAGAGCCGGAAAGTAAAAACACATCGTTGTCGTCATTTGATAACTCATCAACCGAGATGCGTTTAATGGTCACTTTATCTGCGCCCATTGATTTAATCACTTCGCTAATACGCTCTTCTTTTGGCTTGGGTGCTTGAGTTACTTTTATTAAATTAATAATAGCGACTTTACTCGAGTTTTGAGAGCTGCCGCCGTTTGCGTTACCTAAGCCTTGCAAGCGTTGAGCAAGTGAATTAAACATACCTTGGTTAGGATTTGAGGTTATAACTGGTTGTGATGCTTGTGAGCTACTGGCATAAAGGTAGTTTTTTGCAGCTTCATAAGCGGCATGACGATAATTTATAGTAGGTACTTCACCGCGTAATACAACCGCATGGCGATCAGGCGCTATGGTTAGCTGTACGTCAGGATGAATATCGTTTAAGGCATTTTCCAGTACGCTGTAGTCTTCGGTTACGCCAAGTAAAAATGTTTCAGAGCTTTTATCGTCGTACCACACCATCATAGATGTACGGCCCAACTTTTTAGCTAAAATTAGTAGCTCACGGCCATTTACCACGTTTACATCAAGTGTTGTTTCGTGGCCAAGTGCAATACGAGAAATATCACGGGTAAACACAAAGCGAGTATGTGTCCATTTAACTAAGTGCGATACTTTTTGTACCCGCTCACCATTTGCATTTTCTATATAATCTAAATGACTTTCACTGCCCATAGCGGTAAAAGATATTAGTAATAGTATAAAAATAAATTTTAACATAAGCCTTTCCCTCAATTTGCTTACTGTATAGGTAGCAAGTATGAGACCAAGGGTTTTTGTATTTATAATCAATGGATTAAGATGTATAAACGTGTTTTTTATTATTTTGATTCGCAAATTGCAAATCAACAATTCATGAAGAGGTTAACAAAGAAATAAGAGCAGAGGTGTGTGGCGCAAAGCGAGTGAAAATACGCTTTACGCTAGTTTTAATTAATGCAAAGCGGCTGTAAACGGGATGCTTTCACAGATTTTAGCTTCAGCTATAAGCAGCTCTTCTAGACGAACATCAACTTCTTCTTTTTCAAAGTATTCGTAAGCGAGTTCTACAAATAGGTTTTTATGTTTTTCTTCTGACTTAGCAATAGCAACATAAAAATCTTTTTCTTTACCCTCAGGAAGTGCTTGTGCAACTAAAGAAAAACGCTCGTGGCCACGTGCTTCAATTACACCGCCAACCAGTAATCGGTCCATTAAAAAACCATCACGACCATGTCTAAACAGTGCACGTATTTGTTTTATGTACGGGTCTTTTTTGTCGTCACCTAAGTTTACATCTCGCTCTAAAAGCAATTTAAGTACTTGTTTAAAGTGTATTAATTCTTCTAGCGCTAAGTCGGTCATAGCTTTTACTAATTTACGTTTGTCTGGATAATGCGAAAGCATAGACATAGCCATACCCGATGCTTTTTTTTCTGCAGCGGCGTGATCTTGTAAAAAAGTATTAAAGTCAGCAAGGACAACTTCGGTCCATTCAAATGGGGTGTGATATTTTAATTCAAACATGTTCTGTACAACTTAAATAATAATGCGGGGATTTTAACGTATTTGATTTAAAAAATCTTGTAAGGCAGTAATTTATCTATCCGCCCTTTAGCCGTAGATTCAACTTTTAACGGGTGTTTAATATCGTTCCACGCGGTAACTTTGCCGCCCATATTCATTTTTTCAAAATCAGTTTTATCACTTTTTAACGCTAAAAAATTGCATAACTTTTTATAGCTATCAGGCTTTGCTATATCAATGGATAAAAAATCGTTGTCGCGGTTATTAAAATACGTTTGAGCATCATTAAAATGTTTTTTATAACAGTCTGCTAAGTAACTATCGTCGCTAATATTATTAAGTGAAAGCTCACTAAACGTATTTAAATAACAACGTTTTATATGAATATTAAAGCCCCCATCTGCACGGGTTAAATTAGTGTGCATACGCGTTAAAAGCTGTTTTATTGATACAAGCCATGCACTCAATTCGCGCTCTAAATAAATAAACTTAGAGTGTGGGTAATGAATATCAAGCGCTTTAAAGTCATTAAATATGGGAGTGTCGGCAATCGCGTTAGCATTTTCAAAACAAGAATTAGTATACGCGGTATGCGCTGTTGTAATACCAAGCTCTAAAAATGCGTGGCACACACTAGTAGTGCCGGTACGCGGTAAACCTATTATAAATATTTTGCTCATTAACTTTTCTTTAATTAGCCACGTGTTACTAGTAATACAAAGGCGCTAACAATAATCACTAAAAATGTAGTAATGGTACCAATTTGGCGATATTTCAGGCTTTTTTCTACTATGCCTATATTTTGAAACACACGCCCTATTAATAACGCACCACCTAATATATGACAGTAATGGCTAGCAAGCCCTTGGTACTCTGCCAAAAAAAGTAAAATTAAAGCAATTGGCACGTACTCCATAAAGTTAGCGTGGGCACGCACAGCACGTTGTAGCGTTGTATTACCGTTATCACCAAGTGATATCTGCTCCGCGCGGCGCACTTTTATTACGTTAAAGCTCAAATAAATGTAAAAGAATGCAAGTAATGCAGCATAAGTTGAAATGATCACGGCGTTTTCCTGTTATTTTTATCGCATAAGCATGCGCTTTATTATTGTGGGCGTGATAATAACATATAAATTTGAGCAGCATTATCAGAAGTTTAATAAATGCCTATGCTAAGCTAAGGGTATTAAGTAAGTAGAAAATTACATAAGGATTTTATGTTTGTACCTCGCAAAGTAGCCGACAGTTACCGTGAAATGATTAACAGTATTGGCTTTTACCCTTCTATGCTTTCAGTGGGCTTTTTAGTATTTGCCATTATAACTATGTCGGTTGAATATTTAGCCCCTATTGAGCAGCTGAAATCGTTTATATCGGTTGTACTTGTTGATAGCGCCGAAAACGCGCGTACTATTTTAAGCACTTTAGCGGGGAGTATTATTTCGCTTACTGTGTTTAGTTTTTCGATGGTAATGGTGGTTTTAAATTCGGCCAGTGCGAGTTTATCGCCCCGCGTAGTGCCTGGGCTTATTACGCGTAAATCACACCAAATGGTTTTGGGCTTTTATTTAGGCAGCATAATTTACTCAATTATTATGCTTATAAACATTAATAAACTTGAAGGTGGCAGTACGGCTATTCCTTCAATTGGTGTGTTGTTTGCACTTGTTTTTGGCTTGATTTCATTAGGTTTATTTGTGTTTTTTATACATTCAATCTCTCGTGCCATTCAGGTTGATAACGTATTAAATGGCTTGTTTAGCCAAACTAAAAACGAAATTAAAACAATAATACTAAGACAACAAGAGAACCCAGTTGAAGACTTTCCAGACTTTAGCAAGTGGCATTCGGTAAGCAGTAAAACAGAGGGATATTATAAAGGCGTACATACCGATAAGCTGTGTGCCATTTTGGCAGAGCAAGATATAAAGGTTTATATCTCTGTTAACCAAGGCTATTTTACAGTTAAAGGTTACCCGTTTTTAAAATGTAATAAAGATATAGCAAACGATGAAGAGCTGATAAATAAAATTCTCGACTGCTTTATTTTTTATATAGAAGAGTACATTAGCGATCATTACCGTTATGGGTTAACGCAAATATCAGAAATTGCAGTTAAGGCAATGAGCCCGGGCATAAACGATCCCGGTACTGCGGTTAAATCAATTGATATGCTGAGTATTTTACTTATCCAAAGGCTGTCAATTAACGATATTAACTACTCGTTTAAGCACAGTGATAATGCCCCATTGTTATACCTTCATGAAACAAGCTTTGATGAGTTATTACACGACAACTTTACACCGCTGCGTAATTACGCCAAAGGCGATGCATACGTAATGACAAACGTGCTTGAGGCATTTAAAAATATTTTGTTTGTTGCCCATAAAGATACCGATGCACGAAACAGTTTATTTAATTATTTAAATGCAATTGTTGATGACATAAATGAGCATGTAACTAATGAATACGACAGACGCGAAGTGACTAATATGCTCAACTCAATAGCGCGTATTAGCCAAGAGCAAGGTGAGAAGTTGGTGGCACGTTTTGAGCACCACTAGGGCGTGTTGAATTATTTGGATTGAAATTTGTTCAATCTAGGGGCGATTAAATCGCGGCGCGAGGTTTGTAACCTAATGGGCTAAGTAAAAACCGAGCAACATAGAGTTAATCGTCCCTAGGAAGAACCTATATTTTAATCTATGTAGTACACAGCATAGCTTGAGGCTGTTACTTTAATCTCTCCAGCATGGTAGGCATCAGGTACATAGTTACTTGGTGCGCTATCAGCCATCATTACTTTTTCTGCACGCATGTACGGCTGCGACTGCACATTGAGTGGACTTAGTGACGCGCTATATAATGCTTTTAAATCAACGCCATAATCTTCACTAAACTCTTTTGCTGCATCCCGTGCGTCTTTAATTGCTAACTTTTGCGCTTTTTTATGCAGCTCGTTGTAGTTACTTGCTAAAAATTGCGTTTGATTAATTTCGTTAATACCGTTGTTAACTAAGCTTTGTAGTAACTCAGGGTATTTATTTATATCGCTAAGCTTTACAGTTAATGTACGAGAAACCTTAAAGCCTTTAAATTCTTGATTACCGGTAGTGCGGTTGTATTGGCTATCACGGTTTATTGAAATTTGTCCGGCGTTTATATCCCCCTCTTTAACACCAATTTCTTTTACGAGCTTAATTGCCTTGGCGATGGTTAAGTCGGTTTTATTTTTAGCTGCAATTAAGTCTTTATCAACTTCGGTAATACCTACACTAAGCTGTACGTAATCTGGCATTGTAGTAAGAGTCGCTTCGCCCTTAACATAAATATGAGGAGCATCGGGAGTCGCTGCCGCAAGTGCATCAAAACTAAGTACGTTTAAAGCCAGTGCACTACCTAAAACAAGAGTCAGTGTTTTCATTAAGTCGATCCTTTAATTATGTAAAAGCAAGTAAACACCGTACGCGGTTAATTAAATATGAACAAGCACAAAAAAACAGGCAATTGCCTGTTTTTTATTAAGTGTTGTAACTGCGCTACAACACTGTTTACTTTTAATTACGTATAAACGTTATTAAACACTACAACGTTTATAGTTACGGTATTTTGGTAACCAGTAATTTTTGTCGATTGCTGCCCATAACGCATCATCAGTAATCTCAAGAGCAACGCCCTCCTCGATTGCTTTTTTAGCAATGGCAAATGCAATACGCTTACTTAGCGTTTCAATTTCAGTCAGGGCTGGTAATAAACTGCCTTTACCTGTGTTTGCACGCGGCGACGACTCTGCAAGCATTTCGCTAGACACACTTAACATAGCATCTGTAATGCGTGTTGCTTTAGCTGCAATAACCCCTAAACCAATACCAGGAAAAATATAGCTATTGTTACATTGTGGGATTGGGAAAATTTCACCGTTGTGTTCAACCGGATCAAACGGGCTACCTGTTGCAACAAGCGCTTTACCGTCAGTCCACTTAATCACATCAGCAGGATGCGCTTCTACCTGCTTAGATGGATTACTCAATGGGAAAATAATTGGCTGTTCACAACCGGCGTGCATTGCACGAATAGCTTGCTCAGTGAACAAACCAGGTTGGCCTGAAACACCAATTAAAATGTCTGGTTGTGCACAGTGCATAACATCAAGAAGTGATGCGTATTCACCGCTGTAAGTCCAATCACTTAACGAGCCTTGCGGTTGTGCAAGTGCTTGTTGGAAATCGCGTAAGCCTTCCATACCCTCACTAAGCAAACCAAAACGGTCAACCATAAATACTTGGCTACGCGCTTGAGCTTCTGTAATACCTTCAAAAACCATTTGGCTAATAATTTGCTCAGCAATACCACAACCAGCAGAACCTGCACCCACAAAAACTACTTTTTGTTGGCTTAGGGTTGAATTTTTAACACGACACGCAGCAAGTAAAGAACCGACCGTTACAGCCGCAGTACCTTGAATGTCATCGTTAAAGCTACAAATTTCATTGCGGTAGCGCTTAAGTAACGGCATTGCATTCGGCTGTGCAAAATCTTCAAACTGAAGTAACACATTTGGCCAGCGACGTTTAACTGCTTTAATGAATAAATCTAAAAACTCATCGTATTCGTCTTGAGCAATACGCTTATGGCGTGCACCCATGTACATAGGATCGTTTAAAAGTTTTTCGTTGTTAGTACCCACATCAAGCATTACAGGTAATGTGTATGCTGGGCTTATACCACCACACGCAGTGTAAAGTGACAATTTACCAATTGGGATACCCATGCCACCAATACCCTGATCGCCTAGGCCTAAAATACGCTCGCCATCGGTTACAACAATAACTTTTACTTTACCTTTGGTAGCGTTGCGTAAAATGTCGTCAATTTGGTAGCGATCTTCATACGAAATAAATAAGCCACGTGCGCTGCGATAAATGTCTGAGAATTTTTCACAAGCGTCGCCAACTGTAGGCGTGTAAATGATTGGCATCATTTCTTCAAGATGATCACGCACTAAACGGTAGTAAAGTGTTTCGTTGTTATCTTGAATCGCACGTAAGTAAATATGCTTATTAAGGTTGTCGGTAAAGCTTGAGTACTGCTGATAACAACGCTCAACTTGCTCTTCTATTGTTTCAAAGCGAGGAGGAAGTAAACCAGCAAGATTGAAATTTTCGCGTTCTTTTTTACTAAAGGCGCTGCCTTTATTTAATAGCGGTGTTTCAATTAGGCCAGGGCCAGAATGATGAATATATAAGTAGTTAGGATCAGTATTAGTTGTCATATTTCCAGGCTTTAACGGAGTCTTAAGTTATGATCTGTCATTATCAGTGTTAAAGGTTTAATTGCAACGACAATTAAGCTAGTCAGACCATTGAGAGAAAATACATGCGGGCTTCACTGCCCGCATGCATATTATACATAATTTAAAATTGTATAGTGGCGTTATTATCAGTTAAATCAGATAACGCAACACCTTCACGGCGAGGGTCGGCACCACCATATAAGGTATTATTTTTAACTTCAACTGCGTGTAAGCCTGAGTTTAAATCAATAATACGTACATTGTGGCCGCGTTTAGTAAGCGCAGGCGCAATGGCTTCAATGGTTGTGCCTTTTTCAAGGCTGGTGTAATCGTTACGATTTGTTGTACGCGGTAAGTTAATAGCGTCTTGTGCTGATAAATTCCAGTCAATAACACCCACAACAACTTGTGCAACGTAATCTATGATACGACTACCACCAGGTGAGCCTACAATTAAACGTAAGCTGCCATCTTTATTAAATACCATTACCGGTGACATAGAGCTACGCGGGCGTTTACCAGCCTCTACACGGTTTGCTACAAGCTTGCCGTTTTTACGTGGTGATAACGAAAAGTCAGTTAGTTGGTTATTTAAAATAAAGCCATTAACCATAACTGTAGAGCCAAACGCCATCTCAATTGAACTGGTCATCGAAACGGCATTACCTTTACTATCTACAATAGAGACATGCGAAGTAGAAGGTAACTCGTATGAATCATCCATTGCATAACTTAAGTACCCTACTGGATTACCGGCTACGGCTTTTTGGTCTGTTTCGGTAATTAATTTAGCGCGTGAGGCAATATAATCTTTGTTTAAAAGCTCTTTTGTAGGTACTTGAGTGAAATCGGGATCGCCCATGTACATATCGCGATCGGCAAATGCAATACGCGAAGCTTGGCTAAAGTAATGAATCGCTTTTTCGCCATTTGGTTTAAGTGCGCTCATATCTTTATGCTCAAGTAGGCCAAGCATTTGTAGTACTGCTACACCGCCACTACTTGGTGGCGCCATAGAACACACATTATAAGCACGGTATTGTATACATACCGCATCGCGTTCTTTACTTTTGTAATCTGCTAAATCTTGCACACTTAATTTACCAGGGGCAATTTTAGAGTGCTGTACAGCATTAACCATTTGTTTAGCGTTTTCGCCTTTGTAAAATGCATCAATGCCCAGCTTTGCAATGTCTTTGTATAAATCAGCAAGTGGTTGATTCTTTTTAACGCTACCCGCTTCGATTAATTTACCATTTGGGTAAAAGTATTCGTTAATAATCGGCATACTCAATACGCCTGGGTTTAACTGGCGTGCTAATAAGCCATGTAAACGCGGCGAAATTACAAAGCCTTGCTCTGCAAGTTCAATAGCCGGTTTAAAAAGCGCTTCCCACGGCAATGTACCGTATTGTTTATGCGCGCTTGCAAAGGCATGTAAAATACCAGGTACACCAACAGAGCGTCCGCCTACTACAGCTTCAATCCATTTAACGGCTTTACCGTGCTTATCTAAAAACAGCGTTTCGTCTGCATTTGCAGGTGCTGTTTCGCGGCCATCAAAACTAGTCAGCTTATTGTTTGCTTTGTTGTAGTACATCATAAATGTACCACCGCCAATACCAGAGGATTGCGGCTCAACTAAAGTAAGCACTAGTTGAGTAGCAATGGCAGCATCTACGGCACTGCCGCCTTTAGCTAAAATTTGTTGACCGGCTCTTGAGGCATATGGATTTGCCGCAGCAACCATGTATTTATCACCTTGCACCACTTTTTTATGGATTAATCCGGTAGCGGCTTCAGGTTCGCGAGTTTCAATTTGAGTTGCTTGCTGTGCAAAGGAATGCAGTGATACTGCGCACAGTCCAATGGCAAATAATGAGTTAAGTTTAAAATGCATAAAAATACTAAAAACACTTAATTACGTAGTTGTATTTGGCATCTTAAAGTTAAACGGGCACAATATGCAAAAATTTTGACTAAAAAAATATAATAAAATGCTTAATTTACCTATTCAACCACGTTATATATTACCGCCTATTATTCTGCTGCTATTTAGTACCATTTTTGCTGCATTTGATTTAAATAATTTACTTGAATTTAACCGAAGCCTAATTGATGAAGGCGAACTGTGGCGAATCTTTTCTAGCCAATTTGTTCATGCTAATTGGGCTCATTTGGGATTAAATGCCAGTGGTGTTTTATTAATATGGCTTTTACATGGCGAATACACATCACCTACTCGCTACGCTTTTAATACAAGTGCGCTGGCGCTGTGGTGTGGACTCGGTGTTTACTGGTTTTGCCCAAGCATACATATTTACACCGGATTAAGTGCTCTACTGCATGGTGTAATTATTTGGGGGGCAGTTAAAGATATAACCGTAGGGCTAAAGTCAGGTTATTTATTATTTATAGGCGTATGGATTAAAATAGCGTTTGAGCAATTTAGCGGCCCTAATGCTGATATTGGAAAGCTTATTAACTCCACTGTGGCTATTGACGCACATTTAATTGGTGTAATTGGCGGAACTCTGCTTGCCATACCACTTGTTATAGAGCTCTTTAAAAAGAACTTTAAAAATAAAAAATAAAGTTAGATTTTGTTCAACCCAATAAAAACGCCGCATTGGTTAACTAAACCAATGCGGCGTTTTTGTTTTTATACTTTAAGAATTAAAGATTAAAGCGTTTCTTTAAATAACTTATGAATACGTCGGTATTCGTCTAACCAGCTTGAAGGCTGTACAAAGCCATGTGGTTCAACAGGAAATATAGCTGTTTCAAAGTTTTGCTTTTCAAGCTCTATTAAGCGCTGTACTAAACGCACTGAGTCTTGAAAAAACACGTTATCGTCAACCATGGGTACATTAATGAGTAAACGTTTGTTTAAACCCTCAGCGTAATAAATTGGTGAGCTGCGCTCATATGCAATCGGGTCAACATCAGGATGGTTTAATATATTAGCCGTGTAACCTGTGTTGTAATGTGCCCAGTCGGTAACAGGTCGTAGTGCCGCACCCGATTGAAATAACTCAGGCGCGGTAAACAATGCCATAAAGGTCATAAAGCCGCCATATGAGCCGCCATAAGTGCCGACTGCTTTGGTATCAACATTGGCATTTTGCGCCATCCATTTAACGCCATCGGCTAAATCTTGTGTTTCAGGTGTGCCCATTTGACGATAAATCGCGGTGCGCCAATCACGGCCGTAACCTTTAGATGCGCGGTAATCCATATCCATTACTATGTAACCTTCATCAGCGAGCAATGAATGGAACATAAATTCACGAAAATAAACCGAAAACCCCATATGTGAATTCTGTAAGTAACCCGCGCCGTGATTAAAAATAACCGCTTTGCGGTTTTTACCTACTTCACCTTCTACGTAATCAGCTGGGTAGTACACTTTTGCGTATATCGGTTGATCTGTATGGCTCGATGGCACAGCAACAATTTTAGGGGCTGTTAGCTTTTTAGCTAAAAACTCATCCGACACAGTATGCGTTAAGCGCGTGGCTTTTGTATTTGCTTTAGCGTCAGCTACGTAAAGCTCATTAGGCATGGTAATTGTAGAGTGCTTAAGGAGTAACTTAGTTTCATCTGGGCTTAACGTGTAATCAGTCATGCCATTTAAGTCAGTAACTTGCTCGCTATTACCTGTTTGTGGGTTAACACGGTAAATTTCGTACAGGCCTGGGTGCTCAACATTCGCTTTGTAATAAATTGCGCTGTCATCGCTGGCAAGCGTTAAGTTAGAAACCTCAAATTGGCCTTGTGTTAGCGCAGTTGCTTTGCCGTTAATTGGTTTTTTATAAAGCTGGCTGTAACCTGACTCTTCCGATAGGTAATAAAGCGTGTTTGAGTTATGTAACCAACCAAAGTCGTTAAACGCGTAAGCAATCCATGCATCGTCATGCAGGCGATGTTGCGAGACAAGTTTGTTGTTTTTAAAATCAACGGTAGCAAGCCAGCGGTCTTTGTTGTCCCATGCTTCAAGCATGACAGCTACTTGCGAGCCGTCATCGTTCCATACTATTGGGCTTTGCTCAAACCCCCAGTCCATAATAAGGTTAATGCCACGAGGCGCCTTTTTAGACTTATATGTTTTACCATCACGTGCATAGTTTTCTTTTTTAACTGCGGCTAAAACATCTTCATCAAAGCCCGGTAAGGTATTAAAGCTAAGTGATGTTTGCTCTTTGTTAGTTAAATTGATGTACACAAGCTTTGAGGTTTCTTCTTTAGCATCGGCTACACGGCGGCGTGCTTTTTTAGGTTCTATAGTGGCGTCATTTGTAATGTAGTTAGGCATAATATCGCCATCACCGCGCCAATCTGTTTGCTTTTGTACAACGACTAACAGCGCATCACCATTTGGCGAAAGCTGTGCTTCTGCAACTTTATTACCATCACCTAAGTAGTAAGCCGTGTTAGCAATTGAATCGTTTTGTTCATTAATTTGCTCATTACGTGCTTGCTTATCTTTTTTGTTTTTTTGTTGAAGCGCCACAAACTTAATCAATTTATGCTGCTCTTTAGCAATATACGTGCTTGGCTCTTCAATCCCTTTTGGCTCATCACCAAGTTTTAAGTTAGCAAGCTCGCTCGTTAAGCCTGTTTTTAAATCAACTTTAAAAAATACATTGCCTTGGCGGTAAACTAAATCGCCATTATTTAAAAATTGTGGTTTAGATTCGCTTGCTGATGTCGCTGTAATTTGTTTAAGTTCACCGGTTTTTAGGTTTTTAACAAACACATTGCCTTTAAACGTGTAGGCCGCCATTGTTTTATTTTTTGAATAAACAGCTTTATTTGAACCCACAGTATGAAGTTTATTAAGTGCTACCTGCTCTGCTGTTTGGCTAGTAACCGATTGGCTAAATAAATCGCGTAGTGTATTACCTTGCTCTTTTTGAGCATAAATAATAGTAGCCGAATCGCTAGCCCAATAAGCGCTCTCTGGTTGATTGCCCATCCAATCAGGATCGGCCATTGCTTGTTCTAACGTTATTTTTTGTGAGCCGGCATCTGCTGGCGTGTTTACAACCGCAGCAACCGATGTTGCTGGTAAAGCACTTTGCTGTGTTGATGAGGTGTTAGCGGTCGCGCTACAACCTGCAAGCATGACACTTGAGGCAACAGCTAAGGCCACTAACGTTTTAGATGAAGAAAAATTAAAAATCATAGTGCTTCTATACGGTTATTATAATTAAGCCGTATTTAAGCAGAAGCACTCAAGTTATTGCAATTTTTTAAGATAAATAGCCATTAAACAGGGTAAAGCTCAGTTTACTAGCGCATCCCCTGTTAATAGGCGTTATTCAACGATTAAATCAAGCCACACCAGTCGATGATCGCTCGATGCGTTTCTGTCTTTAATTAAACGATATTCATTGCTCGTTTTAGTTGGCCAAAACACACCACCGTCTTTAACTTTTAAGCCGTAGTTTGACGGTAAAACGTAATCAACACGCGCTTGCCAATTAGCACTGTAATTTTGTGCATAAGGCACATCATACTGCTCTTTAGCGCCCTCACTTTTTGGAACAAAGTGAGCGTTTATCAATGGGTTTTTAAGTAGTTGGTCGGTGGTATTTGTGCGGGCTTTATCGCCCTCTGGTGCGGCGTTTAAATCGCCTAAAATAACAAACCGAGAGTAAGTTTTTAAACCGCCCTTTTCGCCTTTATCATCGTAAATATACTTAGCGTTTGAAACGTAATCGGCAATTAACCTTACTTCATCGTGGTTACGTTTGCCGTTTCTATCCTCTTCACCGTCAAATACAGGGGGTGTTGGGTGAGATGCAATAACATGAATGGTTTTATCATTTACGTTAATAGGTAAATCCCAAAACGATTTAGAGCTAAGTCTAAGTGCTTGCCATTCTTGTGCGTTATACCAGTTTTCGCCTGTTTTAGGCATTACGGGCATTTGTGCATTTGGCATGTCTTTATATTTAAAGGTTTGAAGGGTTCTTACTTTATCAAAATCGATTGGGTATTTTGACAAAATAGCCATACCGTAATGGCCTTCAAAAAAGCCAAAACCTTGTGCATCGCCCATCACGCCATTTTTCTTGCCATCGTTATCTAAATCAAACTCAGTGGCTAGGCCTGTATTTACAGGGGCAATATAAGAGTAAGGGTAATTAATAGCGGCTTGTTTTTGCTGACCTACATTTAAATAATGCTTATTAAAGTATTCAATTCCCTGCTCTTTTGGGATGTAATCAAATTCGTTAAGTAAAATAATGTCAGGGCGAACACGTTGAATAATTTCCGCTATATTCTTAATTTGCTGGTGGTTTGCTTTAAGTGCATTAACTAAAGCATCACTTTTAACTTGCTCACCTTTAGGTGTGTGATTAGTTGCATCCATACTTACATTAAAAGTAGCAACACGAAGAGAGTCTGATGCAAATGCACTGTTACTAAAAAAAGGACTAAAAGAAGCGGCAACAAGTAGTGCGCTATAAATTGCTTTAAGTTTCATTAAATAATTTCACTGTAAAATTTTAGACTCAATCATTATTTCACAATCTAGGTAACCTTGCGCTTTTTTTAAGTACAAAAAAAATGCCGAGCAAGCTCGGCATTTAATAAAACGGTTAGCCATTTAATGAAGGATTAAATTTGCCGCCGCTTTTAAAATACCTGGATAATCTTGCTCAGGTAGATATTCAGTAAGCTCACCTAATTTATCTGCTAGATCGTTCATGCTAGTGGCCGATACGTTTATATGGCCCATTTTACGACCTGGTTTTGCAGTTTTACCGTACCAGTGGCTAGTCACATCTGCATATTTTAGTACGTCAGCTGGGATATTAGGTTGCCCTAGTACGTTTATCATCGCGGTAATGTGTTTAAGCTCTGTATTGCCAAGCGGCAAACCTGCAACAGCACGCATGTGGTTTTCAAACTGTGAGCAATGGCAGCCTTGTTGCGTCCAGTGGCCTGAGTTATGTACACGCGGTGCAATTTCGTTAACGAGTAACGTGCCTTGTACATCAAAAAACTCAATTGCTAATACGCCAACGTAGTTAAGCTCGTTTGCTATTTTTGTAAATGCATCGTTTGCTTGCGCTTCAACTCTGTGATTATTTTTACCGGCAATAGAAAGCGTTAATACACCATTGGTGTGCTCGTTTTCTGTTAGCGGATAAATAGCAACGTTACCGTGTTTATCGCGCGCACCAATAATAGATACTTCACGATCAAACGGGATCATTTTTTCTGCAATAATTGTATGTGGCGCAAGCTCGGTGCCCGATGCAATAAAATCAGACATTTGTGACCAAATTTCGTCTATTTGACTATCCGATTTTAAACGCCATTGGCCTTTTCCATCGTAACCCGCTTGGCATGTTTTAATAACAAGTGGCTTGCCTAGGATTTTAACTGCGTGTTCAAGATGCGCTTTTTCAGTAATTAATTGATACGGCGCACAAGTTACGTTTGTTTTATCAAGCAATGCTTTTTCAAGCGAGCGATCGCCACCGGTTTTAATAGCGGCTTTCCCAGGGTAGAACTTATTACTGTTACAGCAAAGTGTTAGTACGTCATCAGGAATGTGCTCAAACTCTGCAGTAATTGCATCAGCGTTTAATATTGCTTGCTCAAGTGACGTGCTATAAACCTCACCAGTTAGCGGATGCTTAATTTGCTTGCTGCCTACATCGTATGCAACCACATTTAAATTAAGCGGCGCGCCTGCAAGACTCATCATACGTGCAAGTTGCCCTGCACCTAATATTAAAATATTCATTATTACTCTGCAGGGTTTGGATTAGCTAATATAGTGTCGGTTTGAGCTTTACGAAACGCTTCAATTTTTGCAAAAATTTCTGGATTTTGACACCCTAAAATTTGTGCGGCTAGTAAACCTGCGTTTGCTGCGCCCGGCTCACCAATTGCAAGTGTGCCCACTGCAACGCCTTTAGGCATTTGGCAAATAGATAAAAGTGAATCAACACCATTTAATGCTTTTGATTTTACAGGCACGCCCAGTACAGGAAGCGATGTAAAAGCAGCAGCCATACCTGGTAAATGAGCCGCGCCGCCAGCGCCAGCAATAATAACTTTAATACCGCGTTCTGCGGCTGAACTTGCGTAATCAGCAAGTAATTGAGGAGTGCGGTGTGCAGACACGACTTTAGTTTCGTACTTAATGCCAAAATGCTCAAGCATAAGTGCTGCATGTTCCATGGTTGGCCAATCTGATTTAGAACCCATAATAATGCCAACAGTCATAAATACTCCTCAGTAATGTATTTTTAAAATAGCGGACTTATGTCCTGTTTAAGCCGGGTATTATACCCAAAGCCATATTAATTGCGACTAATACAAAGCCACAAAAACAAAAAAAGCCATGTTTAAACATGGCTTTTTAGGGTTAACGGGTAAATAGCTAATTAAGCTTCTTTACTCGCTAGGTATTCTGCGTAGTTGCCTCTAAAGTCAATGATTTTACCATCTTTAACTTCCCAAATCCGGGTAGCTACCGATGATACAAATTGACGATCGTGCGATACAAACATTAATGTACCTTCGTAGGCTTCAAGTGCTAAGTTAAGCGCTTCAATAGATTCCATATCCATGTGGTTGGTTGGCTCATCCATTAGCAATATGTTTGGTTTATGCATCATAATTTTACCAAACAACATGCGGCCTTGCTCACCACCAGAAATTACTTTAACTGACTTTTTAATATCGTTTTGCGAAAACAACATACGGCCTAAGAAGCTACGAACCACTTGCTCGTCATCGCCTTCTTGTTGCCATTGCTCCATCCACTGAAACAAGTTCATGTCGGTTGCAAACTCATCTGCGTGATCTTGCGCGTAGTAACCAATGTTCGCATTTTCTGAAAACTTAAACTCACCGGCTTTAGGTGCTAAGCGCCCTGCTAATGTATTAAGTAATGTTGTTTTACCAACACCATTTTCACCAATAATAGCAATACGTTCGCCAACTTCTACTAAACCTTCAAGGCCAGAAAATAACGTATTGTCGTCAAAACCTTGCGTTAAATTGTTCATTTCAAGCGCGTTACGGAATAACTGCTTTTCTTGGTCGAAACGAATAAACGGCGTTTGACGTGATGACGCTTTAACTTCGTCTAACTGAATTTTGTCGATACGTTTAGCGCGCGATGTAGCTTGCTTAGCTTTAGATGCGTTAGCAGAGAAACGAGATACAAACTGTTGAAGTTCAGCAATTTGGTTTTTCTTTTTCGCGTTTTCGCTAAGTAGCTGCTCACGTGCTTGCGTTGCTGCAAACATGTATTCGTCGTAGTTACCTGAGTAAATACGTAGCTCACCGTAGTCAATATCGGCCATGTGAGTACACACAGAGTTTAAAAAGTGACGGTCATGCGAAATGATTATCATGGTACAGTCGCGTTGGTTTAATACATCTTCTAACCACTTGATAGTGTAAATATCCAAGTTATTGGTAGGCTCATCAAGTAGCATTATATCTGGGTCTGAAAACAACACCTGTGCAAGTAGCACGCGTAGTTTAAAACCAGGTGCAATTTCTGACATTGGGCCAAAGTGTTGCTCAGTACCAATACCTACGCCTAATAATAGCTCACCTGCTTTAGATTCAGCAGAGTAACCATCCATTTCAGCAAATTCAGTTTCAAGATCGGCTACTTTCATACCATCGTCTTCACTCATTTCTGGTAAAGAGTAAATACGGTCGCGTTCTTGTTTAATTTTCCACAGTTCTTTATGACCCATAATAACAGTATCAATTACTGAGTATTCTTCGTAGGCAAACTGGTCTTGGTTTAGTTTAGCAACGCGTTCATTTGGATCAGTACTTACATTACCTGAAGACGCTTCAAGCTCACCACTTAAAATTTTCATAAATGTTGATTTACCACAACCATTTGCGCCAATTAAACCGTAACGGTTTCCATCGCCAAATTTTGCTGAGATATTTTCAAATAATGGTTTAGCACCAAATTGCATGGTGACATTAGCTGTACTAATAATAGCGCTACCCTCCAAGGGAGTAAGGATGTAATTAAATTGCGCGCAGTTTAAACCAAAATGGCCTGTTTTTCTATGAAAGTTTAATGGCAAACCACGTCGTTCAAGGCAATTATTATCGCTGAGCTACTCGTAATTAAAATAACAAATTAAATTTAGTGTTTTTGCAAATTGTTATTCAACTTAGATAAATTAAAATTCATAAATACATTCATAATAAACCGATATGAATGTTTAGAATTTGGTATATAAATTAGAGTAAAAACACTTTTAACGTGTTTGTGTGTTTACTTAACTCATTTTTGTACAACCTATAACAATAAAAAGTTATATTTATGAAAATAAAACACTTTTAGAGCTTTTGCACTAGTCGCTATTTTTTAATCAAGATGAAATTAATTCAAATTAGAATTTTAACACACCACTTATTACCAATCCTTTTTACCTACAAAACAACTAAAAAAACAAACCTCAGCAACACCTGAAAAGCAAAATTAACCTCGAGTGAATGTCAATTAAGTTTGCCGTCCAATTTTGTTGATTTTTTTTCACTTTTGAGCCGTTTATTGCTTTGTTAATCTTCGAACCTGAATTTTTACCTACGTAAAAACACTGAAATTTACACAGGGCAACACACAAGATGAGCAAAAAATTAGCGACACTGATTAGCGCAAGTATTGTATTAGCACCCGCTGTTTCGGCGGTAGAGTTATACAAAGATGATAAAAACACTCTAAAAGTAGGTGGATATCTTGATGTGCGTGTAATTAACACACAAAACGAAACCGAAGTTGTTAACGGTACTTCGCGCATTAACTTTGGCTTTACCCGAAAGCTCAAGAAAGACTGGACTGCCCTTGCACTCGTAGAATGGGGTGTAAACCCTGTTGGCAGCAGCGATATAATTTATAATAATCGTTTTGAATCAATTCAGGACGAGTTTTTGTATAACCGTTTAGGTTACGCAGGCCTTTCACACGAAAAGTACGGTCAACTTACCATTGGTAAACAATGGGGTGCATGGTACGACGTAGTTTATGGCACAAATAATAGCTTTGTATGGGATGGTAATGCAGCTGGCGTTTACACCTATAACAAAGACGATGGCGCTGTAAATGGCACTGGCCGTGGTGATAAGTTAGTGCAGTACCGCAATAGCTATAACGATTTTAGTTTTGCAGTACAAGCGCAGCTTAAAAACAGCGAATTTTATACCTGTGACGTAAGCGATATTTCAGAAGAAGAATGCGAAACGCTATGGAACTCTGGCGATAGTGCAGCCCAAGAAGTTGAATTTAACTACACATTTGGTGCATCTGTAACATATACCCCTACCGATATGCTCACGCTTACAGCGGGTATTAACCGTGGCGAGTTTGATTTAACGTTTGGCGATGGTTCTACTCGCAATGTTGAAGATTTAATTTACGGTGCAGGCATTATGTGGGGCAACATTGATAAGCCCGGCCTATACGTTGCTGCCAACGTAAATAAAAACAAAAACCACGACACCGATAATATTGGTCGCTTAATTGATGACGCAATAGGTGTAGAAACATTTGCATCTTACCGCTTTGATAACGATTTTCGCCCTTTTATTGCCTACAACGTGTTTGATGCCGGTGATGACTACGTAATTCAGCCAAACTTTAACGCCGATCCAGACGATGTATTTAAGCGTCAGTTTGCTGTTATTGGCCTTCACTACTTAATTGACGAAGACACTATTGCCTACGTAGAAGCGCGTAAAGACTTTAGCCACTTTGAAAGTGATAACGACGATCAACAAGCACAAATGGAGCAGTCGGAAGATGACGGTATAGCATTTGGTTTTAGATATAAGTTCTAAATATAAGCTCTAAATATAAGTTTAAAAACGACTACAACTTCCCTAAGCACAACCCTTTTAGCCCTTTTAACTTTTTTAACTGGGCTTTTTTTATTCCGCCATACTTTTTTCAATACTCGATTTTGCATTTAAGGCTATTTCAACAAATGCATTAACAGCCGCATTGGTATCTGCTTTTTTAATTTGTAATAGCACCGGGATTTGAGTGAGTACGTCGCTCAGTTTTATAAAATGGCACCCTTCACTATATAATTTACGTACGCAATAAGGCGCAATTGCCACACCAAGGCCAGCAGCCACTTCAGTAACTAATGTTTGCATGTGCCTAGGTTGGCTAATAATGTTCGGTGAAAAATGAGCTTGTTTGCATTGCAAAATGGTTTCATCAAAAAGACCAAGTGCTTCCTCTCTATTAAAAATAATAAATGGCTCATTTTTTAGTTTAGCTAAATCAATATTTTTATAATTTGCCAGCGCATGGTTTTGATTAACGATGGCCACCAATGAATCTACATAAATAGTATGACTTACAAATTCATCATTAATTGAATCAGGTAAAGGCCGTGAAAAACCCACATCAATTAAATCGTTTTTAAACGCATGTATCTGCTCAGTTGCAGTCATTTCAAACAATGTAACGTGCACGCTTGGGTATTGCTGTTTATATTCTCGAACCAGTGCTGCCATAAAGGTTAAACATGCCGAGCTTAAGTGCGCAATATTAAGTGTACCTACCTGCCCGTTGTGAGCACGTTTAACCTGAGTTTTAGCTTTCTCAGCTAGAGCCAAAATAGCGCGTGCATCTTTTAATAGCCGCTCACCCGCTTGAGTTATTGCAACATCGCGTGAATTTCTTATAAACAACACAACACCAAGCTCGCTTTCGAGCTGTGCAATATGCCTACTTATTGCAGGTTGCACGGTGTGTAGCTCTTTGGCCGCTTCTGAAAAACTCTGATGCTTAGCCACGCTGACAAAACTTTTTAATGTTTTAATATCCATTACGCACCTTAAATACATTATTTGTATAGATTCTATAAAATAATATCATTTTTGTTATAGGTAAAGAACTCATACCATAGCGGCATGAGTTAACAACACTAGACAGCTATGACCAAACCCAAACAAAATCAGTCATTAAGTCGATTTATTTTATTACTAATGACCACTGCAATTGCCGCAACAGCAGCAAACTTGTACTACAACCAGCCTATTTTACCGCTTATAGCTAACGAATTTAATTTAACTGATTCGCAACTAGGGAGTATTCCCGCGCTTACACAAATTGGTTACGCGTTTGCGTTATTATTTATTTCTCCTTTGGGTGACTCGATTGCTCGCAGGCGTTTAATTACTATTTTGTCGTGCTTATTAGTAGTGGCTTGTAGTGCAGCAATGCTTGCACCTAACTTACTTTTATTACTTATATCGGTATTTTTAATTGGTGTAAGCGCTAATATAACCCAGCAATTAATACCCTTTGCAGCATCGCTTGTATCGAGCGAGCAAAAAGGTGCCACGTTAGGCACATTAATGATGGGCTTAACCATCGGTATTTTACTTTCAAGAACGTTAAGTGGGTTTGTAGGTGAGCAATTTGGTTGGCGAAATGTATTTTTAATGTCGGCAGTACTCGCGGCATTATTTGGTATATTACTGCGCGTGTTTTTACCTGGCAATAAGCCACACACTAATTTGCGTTACTGGCCTCTCATTAAAAGTACGTTAGCGTTGTTTATTAAACATAAATCACTGCAGCACTTTACACTTTCGGGTGCATTTTGGTTTGCATCATTTAATGTGCTTTGGGCAACACTTGCAATTTATGTAAGTAACGAGCCATTTAACTACAACGCTCAACAAACCGGTTTATTTGGTGTAATAGCATTGGCTGGCGTAATTGGTGCTAAGTCGTCGGGTAAATGGGTCAGCAAACTGGGATCTAAAGCTCTAATTATGATTGCACTTACGCTTGCGGCAATCGGCTTTGCTATTACAGGTTTGTTTAATGGTAGTTTAGCGTCGTTAGTTATTGGCATTATTCTAATCGACTTTGCCATATTTAGTGCACAAGTGGCTAACCAAGTGCGTGTTTTTAGTATTGACCCCACTGCGCAAAGTCGCATAAATGGAATTTACATGCTGGGCTATTACATTGGAGGCGCTGTTGGCTCAATGGTTGGTGTTAAAACATTTGCACTTTATCAATGGCCTGGCGTTGTTGCTGTAAGCATTATATTTATTTTGCTAAGTGGCATTTTTAATTCATTTGCTAAAAAGTAATCGCTTAAAACTTAAGGAGTAAAAATGGGTATGTTAAAAACAGCGGGTAGCTTTACATTACTGTGTATCGCAAGCTTAACTATTATGGTGGGAACCCTACTTGCGCCAGGTTTAGTAAGTATTTCACAAGGATTAGGTATAACCGATAACACCGTACTTTTAATTACGTTGCCATCGTTAGGCGCTGTGGTTTTTGCGCCGCTAGCAGGAAAATTAATAGATAAATACGGAGCTTATAAACTTTTAGTAATTGGGTTATTTTTATATGGGGTTGCAGGTGGCAGTGCTTACTTTTTAAAAGGCCCAACGCTTGTATTTGCTAATCGATTTTTACTCGGCGGTATAACTGCTGTGGTAATGGCAAGTTGTACGGTTTTAATTTCTGCGTGGTACACAGGCGAAGCACGCCTTGGCATGATTGCAAAACAAGGCATGGCGATAGAGTTAGGCGGTGTTATATTTTTATTTTTAGGCGGATTATTAGCGTCGCAATTTTGGGCGCTGCCATTTTCACTTTATTTAATAGCGTGGGTATTTTTGGCCATGCTTTTATTATTTGTGCCAAGTAAAAACTCACTGGCTAGTAATAGCGATGAAGTGTCAGAACATCTACACCACAAAGCTAACAATGGCCTCTCGTTAAAAAGCGTTTATGTAATTTCAACACTCGCGATGACCATATTTTTTACGTCTACTGTGTTACTGCCCATTACAATGAACGAGGAAAACTTTAATGAGTCACAAATAGGCCAACTACTCGCATTTATATCTTTAGTGGCTGTAGTTACCGCAGGCTTTATGCCTAAAATAACAAAGAAGCTTGGTGAGCCCAAGGTTTTAGCATTTGCCTTTTTAGCGTTTAGTTTATCGTATATTTGTTTTACACAAGTAAGCACCCTACTTTTAATTTTAGGCGCAATATTAATAGGTATAGGATTTGGTTTTAGTATCCCGCTTTTAAACCATATGACGGTAGAGCTCAGTGATGTGAAAGTACGCGGCCGTAACTTATCGTACTTTACGATGGCTGTATTTTCGGGTCAGTTTTTTACCTCATTTATGCAGTACATACCTGGTGGTGAAAAAAACGTATTTATAATTTGTAGCGTTTCAGCATTTATAATTGCACTGGTATTGTTTTTTAAACCTATCAAAGCAAAGTAGTCGTAACTTACAAAAGAGCATTTTTATAAATGCTCTTTTTTACCTAAACCTCCCGCTTTATTATTTACACTACCTTACTGATTATTTTTTTCTAATTTAACTCTATTGCTAAGTTTAGCGTTATACTAACATTTAGTATGATGTGTTCTTTTACTATAAAGCCACCAGCTAATTTATATTAACTGCATTAAGAGTGTAAAAAGATGGTGAAATTATATTGAAATTGCAAAGTACTTACACTGCTTATTGCTGATCACAAAGGCGTAAGGCTGATTAAAAGCAGTAACAAATAGATGCGTATATGCTCATAGGTACTGACAGCATTCTAACTCAATAGCTACGCACTGTATATAAATACAGTGCATGTATTTCCTGTGCAAATATAATTTAAACCAACTTTCCTTTGTAAGTCGTTAATAATATTAAACTAAGTAAAGTGCTATAAAATTGATTGAGCATTCTAAATACACAAAACAGCGGTAACTGTATATACATACAGTTACCGCTTAAACCTATCTAACCTACTTTTTAATAAACGCACTATAACCAGCTAATGCCTTTGATACACTAAGTGGTGGATTATCTGAATGCTCAGCACCTTCGTTTATAGCGCTTTGCCACGCAAGGTTATTATTAGGGTTTGCTTTTAAAGCAGACTCTAAATTATTAAACGCTTTTAACATTAACGGATGCTCTGCTCCACCCACCGAAAGATATAAATAAGTAGGCGCCTTAACTTTGTTAGCTTGAGTAGTTAAAAACGCTTCTACATTATTAACCACTGTCATGTCGTCATACCAAGCCGCTGGGCTAAATGCAAAGTAGCCATTAAACAGTTCAGGCCTTGTATGCAGTGTATAAAGTACAAAGCTGCCACCGGCAGAAAAACCACTTAATACACGGTTATTACTAAGCTTATATTTTGCCGATAAATACGGGAATAACTCAGTTTCAATAAACGCTAAAAACTTGTCGGCTTCACCATTAGGCTCTATAAGTGTTTCGCCCTCTGGGCGCGCTTGTGTATTTACATCTTGGCGAGCATAAGGAGGCACTAAATCGCGATTACGTGTATCTGTAAAAAACAAATTAGGAATAGACACCAATATAGCCTTATCCCCTTTTTCGCTCTTAGCTTGTTTTGTAAGTGCTTTGTCCCATGTATCTAAATTAAAGTTACCATCGGTTTTAATAATTAACGGATACGCTTTTTTAGGATTGTAATTAGCGGGTAATCTTATAAACACTTTGCGCGACTCATTAAGCACGCTTGAGTTAATTGTTACGTCTGTATAGGCCGATACATAATGGTTGTAATAGCGTATGGCTAAAATACCGATAGCAAAAATGACTACGGCTAAACTTAAATTAATAAAATAGTGTTTTGTTATTTTTATTGCCATGCGGCATTCCTTCAAATGTTTAAGAGTTATTTAATCGAGCTTAACCCATTGTTTTATTTCAAGCGCGGTCATAATAAGCTCAACCGAAAACGCGGCTAAAATCATCCCCATCACACGCGTTAAAATAGACGCGCCGCCAGTACCAATAAGCTTAATTATTTTACCCGAAAGCAGCAACAGTATTAGTGTAATACCCAACACACCAAGTGTAACAAGCGCTGTGCCTATTTGAGTAGTAATTGGGTGTATGTGGTTATCGGTAAGTAGTATCACCGCCAAAATAGCGCCAGGGGTCGCAGTTGCTGGTATAGCTAGCGGAAACACTGCTATATCGTGATCGGGGTCTTGTTTAGCTTTGTTAGAATCGTTTCCAAATATCATTTGCAGGCCAAACAAAAACAATATAATTCCGCCTCCTAACTGAAACGACACCAACCTAATTCCCATCGCATTAAGTATTAGCTGCCCTATTAAAATAGAACCCAATAGTACGCAACCAGCGTAAAGCACCGTTTTAAAGGCTGTTTTACGACGTTGTTGATCTGTTAAATGAGAAGTAAGCGCAGCAAACAGCGCCATAGTGCCTATTGGGTCAATGGTAGCCCAAATAACAAGCGCATCTTGAGATAGTTTTTCTAGCATATAAAATCCTTGTTAAGCGTAAACGTTTTTTAAACACGGGTAACAAATTCATTTGCTTACGCTTAACTATAATAGAAAGCCGTTATTTTTTGTATTTTATTTACACTTGGGGGCGTTGACCTTTCAGGATTGAAAAAAGATAAGCACTTATAATTGCCGTCTTTCGTTAAAGTGATTTATGCCAAATAGAATTTTCTCTTAAGCTAAAACCTAACTTAATAAGTAAATTATGGGAACGTGCATTGTGTGCACTCACCTCAGCCGATAAATGTTTAAGCGGAACATGCTTAAGTAGCGTTTCAATAAAACCAGTGACTACTTCAAACATTACGCCTTTATCCCAAAAGTCGGGGTGCAGCTCAAATCCTATAAACGCACTACTTTTACACGGCGTTAAATTATAAAGCCCACAAGTACCCATTAACTTCCCAGATGTATTATGTTCAATTGCAACTCTAATCACTTCGCCTTCGTAGTAGGCACTAATATCATCTTGTATTAATTGTTTGATTTGTGTTTTGCTGAGCGGTGTTTCGTAGTCGTTAAATTCTGACACATGCGGGTGGTTTAAAATATTAAATAAACACGCAGCGTGTTTGTGGGTAATTAAACGCAGCGTAACACGTTCAAGCTTTGTGGTATTAAACATTTTATTTAAGTGGTTAGTTAAATTAGCTCTTTATGGGCAGGCATTATTAACTTACCATACCCCATTAACAAGCATTATCTTTAAAGCAAAAAGAGTAAGAGAACGTAATGAGTGACGATTTTCAAGTAATACAACCCACTACCACAGTATATTGCCCAAAGCGCGGCGAAGGCTGGACCTTAACAGGCATTACTAATATTAACGAGTTTACCTCAGTAATGTTTGACGGCACACGCTATACACTTCCAGCACGCGAAATAGTAGAAGAACTTCTTCCTAACCAGCTAGCGCGTGAGCAAAATAGCTAACCAAACACATACACAATAAAAAGGCTGCAATTTTGCAGCCTAATATCTAATTAACGAGTTAAAATGCTTCGTCTTCACTGTAAACATTAACGTTTAACTCGTCCTCATCTTCAAATACTACAAACGAAATAGGCTTACAGCATACTTGGCAGTCTTCTATGTATTGCTCATCAATATCTGCTGCATCAAGTAATACTTCAATACTTTCTCCACAATAGGGGCAGCTTATTGATTTTTCAGTTAACTGGTTCATTTATCACCTGCTAATTTATATCTCGAATGTTGTCACTTTAATGAACAAGCCAGCATAATTCAACACCCCATTAAATAACGCTTATTTGGCTAACCCAATTAAACCATGCTACTAACTAAAAAGTGATCTAAATACCTGCTTTACGTTTATAAAACATCTTAAGCACATTAGTTTGCACCATATATAAGTTAGCCAGCTAAAACTATGCCTCTACAATGAAATAGTATTAGCACTTAGCGGGTCTAACTTCATAAGTATTTAAACTCACACTTCAGGTGGATAATTTTATGAAAAAATCACTCGCACTCGCATTAACATCTGCCGCAATATTATTTAGCACATTTACTCATGCAGCTAAAACCGAAAAAGCCGTTCTAGCTGGAGGTTGTTTTTGGTGTATGGAAAGTGACTTTGAAAAGCTAGAAGGCGTAACCGATGTAATATCGGGCTTTACTGGCGGCAAACTTAAAAACCCGACATACAATGGTAATCATAAAGGCCATTACGAGGCTGTAGAAATTACTTACGACCCAGCCATAGTAAGCTATCAAGGTATACTTGATCATTACTGGGTTAATATTGATCCCTTTGATGCCAAAGGCCAGTTTTGCGATAAAGGCCCTAGTTACTTAAGCGCTATATTTGCACAAAACGACGAACAACGTAAATTAGCTGAAAAAACAAAAGCAGCAGTAGTTGCCGAGTTTCCTAATCAAACTGTGGTTACACCTATACTAAACGCAAGTACCTTTTACCCTATTAAAGGGAGGGAAAGCTTTCACCAAGATTATTACAAAAACAACCCAATCCGATACAACACCTATCGTTGGCGTTGTGGTCGCGACAGCCGCCTAGAAGATATTTGGGGCGACAGAGCAACCCACTAGTATTTATTAAGCAACTTAAATTACACCAACAAAAGGCTGCGTATTGTGCAGCCTTTTACATATCTACAAAGCTAGCTTTCTCTGCTTCAAAAAGTATACAAATCTTCATTATCAATAAATAGTATATTCTGTTTCCTAAAGCAGGCTGTTTATCTACTGAATCAAATGCAATAAATTGCACTCCTAGATTGATATAAACCAAATTCAACAACTGGAGTTACACAAAATGTTTGCCAATCAATTACAGCTAGCGCGTGCTCTAGAGTTACCTACACGCCAAGCCATGCTTTACCGTGAACCAGCAGTACAACACTTTTGGAATAGCAACACCGACCTAATTACAAACGCGTGGAGCGAATGGGAAACAACATCAATAGATGGCTCAACGTTTACGCTTGACGACACACTACTTGATAAAAACCTACGTGAAGCAGTAAAGCAAGCATGGGAAGATCCATCAAAAGAGCTGGCCGTAAAAGCGTTATTACACGAAGTAGCGCCTGATGTATTTCAATTTCAATTTTTTGATCCAGAGCGCCTTGCCGTATTACGCGGGTATTTAGAACAAGTATGGAATTCGCAAATTCCTATGCGCCCACCATATGGCATAGTGTTAAATCGCCGTGGTGCCATGCTTGATAGCCGATCAGAAGGTTATTTAGCAGCGCCAAGCTTTCAAGCGTTTTATAACGAAATACTAAACACTTATATGCGCCCTATTTCGCGTATGTTGTTCCCGGAGGTTACGGGGTTTGATACACAAACGTTTGGTTTTTCTATTTATTATGAGCCAAACACAGATTCGTCAATTCGCCCACATACCGATGCATCGGCCGTAACGCTTAATATTAACTTAAACTTACCAGGCGAAGAGTTTACAGGGTCAGAAGTTGACTTTTATCACCCGTACACAGGCGACATTAAATCACTTACGTTTAAGCCCGGCACTGCCATGTTACATCGTGGCAATATTGCACACGCAGCAAAGCCTATTACCAGTGGTGAGCGAACTAATTTTGTTTTGTGGTTGTATGGAGAACGCGGGCGATTACCAGCACAAGGTGCACCACGCATTCCTATTAATGCTAAACAGCGCTGGATTAACCCTAAAAAGACGAACGACGGCTATGCACCGTTTTAATCGAGTTTTTAACTAAGTTTTTAACTAACAAAAAGGCTGCTTAATTTAAGCAGCCTTTTTGTTAGTATCGTTTTAGTTTACGTTTAAAACTTATACGTTGCAGATAGCCTTACACTTCTGGGTGTGCCCGGTTGAACCCAGGCATCAGCAAATGAGTTAGTGTAATAGGTCTCATCAAACAGGTTATCTACTTCTGCACGCAAGCCAATTGCCTTAGTTACATCAATATCTATAAAAGTACGCGCTGTTGCATAGCTTGGTAGCTCAAAGTCGGTACCAAAAAAACCGTTTCGAGAGTCTACATAAACTAAACCTGCGCCAAATTTAATTGCTTTGCCATATAACTCGGCTGATTTAACAAGCTGTAAACTAAGTTGATGTTTAGGAATATTTAATAAAGAACTGCCCGCTTCAACGGTATAGCCAAAGTTAGCATCAAAAAATGAGTTTTCAATAGTTGCATCAACATACGCATACGATAACCAAAGGCTTACATCATCCGTTAGCTCACCGTTTATATCAATTTCTATGCCTTTGCTTTGTGCTTCGCCTATTGCAGCAAAAGTAAATGCAGTGGGATCGTCAACCACCAGCATGTTGTCTTGCTCTACTTTAAACATCGCGATAGTGCCAAATAAAGCGCCATCGTTTAAAGTAAATTTAACTCCCAACTCTGTTGAAGTAGATTGATTTGGTTCAAACCCATCGCCATTTGTATCAGTGCCTGATAAAGGCCTAAAGTTTTCGCCATAAGCGGCATAAACAGATACAAACTCGCTCGCCTCATACACAACACCTAACTGGGGGCTAACACGTGACTCATTTTGTTTTGATTGCGTGTCAGCTAAACGATTATTAAGTGTTTTTTGGTAGTCATCAAAACGTATACCAATACGTACATCAAGCTTATCGGTTAGGCTTATTTGGTCTTGTATAAATACACCTAACGACTCCTGTACTTCTAACTTATCGGTATTGGCCGTTGGCGTAGGTAACTCATATGCTCCATATACAGGATTAAAAACATTTATATACTGATCGCCACGTACACGAAGAACAAATTGATCATTTTCGAACTTATCAGAATCAACACCAATTATTAAACGGTGATCCAACCCTGCAACCTCTAAACTACCTGTCACCTCTGCTCTAAATACCTGATATTTTGCATTGTAATCACGGTAGCGCCTAAAGCGATTTACTTCGCCATCAATCACGTCATCAAAACCAGTTTCGGTAGCAAACCCTTCAAGTGAGGTATCACGGTAGTTAGCGCCCAGCAATACGCTCCAATTATCATTAAAGTCATGAATAAACTCTAATTGATGGCCAAGTACATCAGCCTCTATTGGGCCATCACCTGGCTCACCTAAAAAGCGGCTCTCTGGTATTAAACCAAGTTCGCCATCTATGGCTAATACGCCTCTATCAAAAGGGACCTCTTGGTCGCTGTATTCAAGCTCATATATTAGCTGGCTATTATCATTAATATTCCATGTTATTGATGGGCTAAAGCCTTGTTTAGTTGTCTCTATTGTATCGCGAAAGCTTTTTGCGTCTTCATAAAAACCAACCAGTCTAATTGCTACGTCGTCGCTAAGGGGCGTGGTGTAATCTACATCAGCGCGGTAGGTATCAAAGCTGCCTACGCTTAGCTTTAGCTCGCCGCTTGTATCAAACGTTGGGCGCTTAGTAACGAGATTTACAGTACCGCCAGGTTCACCACGGCCAAATAAAGCAGCACGTGGACCTTTTAACACCTCAACCGATTCAATACCCGACAAATCACGTGAGCCACCAAAGCCACGCCCAGCATTAAACCCATTGACAAGGTAATTGCTTGGCAAGTTTTCATCGCCTACAAAGCCACGTAGCGCAAAGCTATTCCAAAGCCCGCCAAAGTTATTTTGACGCGCTACCGATGCCGATAAATCAAGCGCTTGATTTAAATTTATCGCACCTGCGTTTTCAAGCGCTTCTAAATCTATTTTTAATTCTGATTGCGGAGTTTCTAAAGGGCTAAAATTGCCTTGATAAGCTTGGCGCGAGCCAATCACTGCCAATCTTTCTATAGAGCTATTATTTACGCTGTCATCCTTTGGGGTTTGTTCAGCAGCCATAGCGTGGCTGCTAAACAAACTGACTAAGCATGCGCTTAAATAGCTGAGCTTTAGCCCATTTTTATTGGTATTCATTATAAACCTTGTTAATTAGTTGACTCATAAATTTTCTTTTAGCTTAACGCCTGTAACGTCAGGCTCATCCGTTTCATTAAGCATTGTTTTTTTAAAGCTAGGCATACTCTTAAGCGCAGCTTTAGGTGGATTGCCTTTTATAAACAGCCAAGGGTAGTAAAACTCCCTTAAACTTTTATGAAATCCTCGCATACGGTATTCATATCTAAATGCAGCTAAAGCATCAGTGCTCGCCAGTCGGGTAAAACTGCGTTGTAGCAATAGTGGTGGTGAAAACCACGATACAATCCCCGCTAGTTGATACTTTGTATGCGCTGCATCACGATAAGCATGTGAAAGTTCACCTGCTTTTTCGTCTCCAACTTGCTGAAATGCGTAATACCATTTCCACTCAAACTCGCTTTGCATATCAACATGATCTTTCCACTGTGGATTTGATGCTACAAAAGCATCCATTGTGGTTTTCTTTGGCAAGTCCCATGCATCGTTAACCGCCTCACGCTGAGTAAGCACAATGTCGCCGCCCTTTGGTGAGTGAACCGTTTTGTTTATAACTAAATCGCCTAAAATAGGAATAATAAAGGCAACTAACACCCAAAAACCGATTAATGTTGAAGCAACACGCGGCGCACTGTTGGCATTTTTGTCCCACCACACACTAAGCAAAGTCCAAAACGCAATGTAAATTACACATATAAAAGTAACAAACCCCACATCAGCAAGGGCCGAATGACTAAGCAATGTACCTACATAAAATGGCAACATTAAACACACTATTACTGCTATTAACCTTACAGCTATACGCGCCCCCCATAATGCAAAGTACGACTTAGCCGTAGTCACTAATAAGTCATGTCTGGCGCTTGTTCGCTCATTAGCAAATAAATCATGAAATAGTAAAATAACTATCAGCGGTGCTAATGCACTAATTACAAATACAAAATCAATTTTACCTGCCTGCGCTAGCTCTGCGTTTTGTGAATCGCTCTCGTAAATTTGCCTCTCTAGGGCAAGTAAATTTAAGCGGTGTTTCCACGGATAAATATCGCGCTCGCCTAAAGCAGCAAACGCTAAATTTGAAGGTGCTGAATACGTTAAATGAAAGCTGTAATAGGCAAGCGAACCAGCATCACTGTATTTATTTTGTACGTTAGCTAATTCAGTTAAATCAGCCGTTTTTAAACGCTCAATAGTATGTTGTTGCTGGCTTACTTCACTAAGGCCGCTGAAAACTGCAAACCCTGATATAGCAAATGTACATGCTAGTAATATCACTAAATATTTTTGGCGAAGTAAAAAACGCCATTCACGAATTAGCTGTGAAAATACATAACTCATAACAAACGCTTCCCTACAAATTTAATACCGCCTAACAGCACTGCAATCCAAAGAAATAACTGTAAAAATGCAGGGATACTTCGCTGCGCTCTCACTTGTGCGTTATCTATATTAAAAGTAAAGTTTTGCAGTACTTGCCAATTTTGTGCACTTACACGAGCTTGCTTAGTCGCTTCGGTACTGGCATTGCGGTTCATATCGTCTTGGTAGCTAAGCTTTTCTACATGAACTTTGTTAAGCCCTTGCACAAAATCAAAACGCAACTGTTCGGTTTCACGCAAAAAGCGGTGATGAGTTTCAATACTCGTTCCTACTACAATCATCGATAACGACCGAATAGCCACCATAGGTGAAACCCAACCAAAATAACGAGATACCTTCGTTTGTTTAAGCTCAGCTTGCATACGTTGCTCGGCAAATTTGTTTAGTACGTTAGTCAATTTTGCTTCAGATTCGCTGGCTACTAATCCTCTAAAATTAATCGGTAGTTCATCTATACTTTTAACGTTGTACTTTTTAAGAAGTGATTGTTTAAATTGCATAAAGGCAGGGTCGTTTGCGTTATGGCCGTCGCCTAATTTTCTAAGTTGTGCTTTTACAGCAAAGTCTGTTTCTATTTTACCGGCAGATGGCACAGCCGTTGAGGCACTGGTACTTGCTACGCGTGGCATAACAATACACAGTAAAATCCACACAAAGGCAAGTGCGGTAAAGCTGCCACTGTTTTTACTAAACACGCTCGATGCCAGTAAAATCAGTAATACCCACACAGTTAAATATAAAGCGTAGCCAACAACAAAACTTACAACTGCCAGTAAGCTTTCGCCCGCAGCAACCGTAAATAAAGCCGATACCGTAAGCGGAGTTAAAATTAAGCCTACAACAGAAAGTAGCGCCAATCCTTTACCTGCAATTAGCGTTACACCCGATGTACCTTGCGATAACAAATACGAAAGCGTTTGCAATTCGCGCTCTCGGCTAATACCGCTGTAGCCAATTAATATTAATAATAACGGTGCGAGTGTTTGCACAATAAATGCAGGCGTTAAACTGCCTAATTTAGTTAATGCAGTCCCTTGGCGACTATCTGCAAACATTGCGCTGTTTTGTCTGTGCCCTTCTAAAAATATAGAGTTGCCTGTATAAGCGTCAATACCAGGGTCTAGCGTACTAAGTGGCGAAGGCGTTCTAAACGCATAATGCCCGTAATGCACCATTCTGTGTGGATGGCGGTCGGGTTGATCAACAAAGCTTTTATCGCTTGTTGTTTGTAACTCATGGCGAGTATGGCTTAGCTCCATCATGGTAATAGCCGTTACAATTACCGAAGCAAGCGTGAGCACCAAACCTATAGCAAGCACGGTCATTGCTATTTTTGAGCGTAGCCAATAACGCCACTCATCTTTGGCAACAATCACCACCTTTGAAAAGTTATTTATACTCATTAAGCACCTCTTTTAGCGTGATGCCCAAACGCAGCGTGTACTTGCTCGGTATCAATACGCCCACTTTGGGGCGCATCAAACTCACCCACCAGCTCACCGTTTTTAAGTAAACCAATTCGATTAGCGACTTGGCAGGCACCGTATACATCGTGGGTAACCATTAAAATAGTCGCACCAGTTAATGCAAGTTCACGTACAAGTTGATTAAATTCATCAATAGCAACAGGATCAAGGCCAGAGGTTGGCTCATCAAGTAAAAAAATGGGTGCTTCACGCAGTATCGCAAGTGCAATTGCTGTTTTTTGCCTCATACCTTTTGAATAAGTTTGCATGTGGCGATCCCACGCATCGTGTTGCAGTGCAACACGATTAAAAGCCGCGTTAATTTGCTCATCTGATTTTTTAATATCAGCGAGTGATAAAAAATATTCAATATTTTCGCGAGCAGTTAAATGCGGATATAACGTAGCCGACTCTGGCAAATACGCTGTTTTACCTCGCACAAAATCAAGCGCTTTACTCACCTCTTTACCCGCTACTTTTACAGAGCCTTCGGTTGGTTTATTAAACCCAAGTAACGTTTTTAACGTGGTTGATTTACCCGCACCATTACCACCAAGTAGCGCATAAACCTCACCTGCAGCCACACTAAAGCTTAAGTTTTTTAAAATAGCGTTATTTTTAATACTAAAATTTAAAGAACTCACTTCAATCATCGCATCACTTAGGACGGCGCCTGCATTGCTAAGTTGTTTATCAAAAGTTTTAGGGGCAATTGTTGGTGTTTTATTAATCGCGGTAGGTGTTGTCACACTCAAACTCTATTTAGGGAAATTAGATAGGTGTGAATGTTATACTATATCAAACGCTAATTGCAACAATATAACATCACTATAATTAACAAATAAGATAATTATGGTTACTTAGTTAATAAGTTATTACTTTGGGAGGTAAAATTAAAGCAACTTAAAATAACCCCTTACACATAGAATTTAGGATGATGTTATGTTTTTAATTTACAATTTAACGTAAATTAAAAACCAAGCATAAGGAGTGAAATTTTTTAGCTTTGCCATGCTAACGCATTTGGTAAAATCTTATGTTGAGTAAGTTGGTAATTTAAAAAAATGTGCTATCTTTTAAATATCCATATCATAAAAATAAGCGCTAACATGTTGTTCCGAGGTACAATTGCCATAGCCATATTGGTAATTTCTGCTGCTAATAAAAGCGATGCAAATGAAGTAGACGTGCAATTTAGTGGTTTTGCATCTTTAACACTCAGTTACACTGACGATTCAGATATCGGCTTTGCATCAAATTATTTAAACGAAAACGATACAGGCTTTTCAGCAACGCGTGATTCAATTTTAGGTGGGCAAGCTAATATATCGCTCTCAAAAAATTGGGACTCTGTGGTTCAAGTAGTAGTACAAGATCATACCTTCAAAAGTCTTGATAATTTTTTAGAACTCGCTTTTGTTCGTTATCGCCCCTCGCGACATTGGGCTATTCGTGCTGGCAGGCTAAACAGCGATCTTTACTTACTCTCTGAATATCCTTATGTAGGATACGCCTATTTGTGGATCCGCCCTCCTCATGAATACTACTCTTTTGCAAACATTGCAGGAAATTACGACGGTGTGGATATTGAATACAGTAAAGCCATTGATGAAGGTTTTTTACGCTTAAAGCTCGCATATGGAAGCTCTACAGCAAAGTTAAAAGCCTATAATGACGACTTTTTTATTGATTTTGATAATTTAACCACCTTTAGTGCCACCTATTCTCTAGATGCATGGACCGCACGTTTCTCTTTATCTAAATCTGATTTTGGTGACTATACGCTAACCTCATTAGATGAGTTTTTAGCCTTACTAGACGCAGTACCACAAAGTATATGGCCACAAGCACAAACGATATCTAACAAATTTAATACCAAAGGCCACAGTATAGAATACGCAGCGTTTGGACTAACCTACGATCATAATAATTGGCTTATTCAATCTGAAGTAGGTATTTCGGAATCCGATTGGATAATAGCTCCATCAGTATTCAGCACTTATATTAGCGCTGGTTATAGGGTAAATAATGCAATATTTTACACTAGCTTTTCAGCAGCAAAAAATCGTCACGATGTTATACAAGTAAACGAACCTGTTTTTTCACCAGGCATACCCGATCAAATTTCAGAGCCAATACAACAGCTAGCACTTGCAACACAGGCTGCTATTAAGGTGCCTTATGTTCATCAGCATTCAATTAACATAGGTGTAAAATGGCAACTGTCGGAGCGATTAGCGCTAAAAGCTCAACTAGACCGCTTTGATATAAAGCCCGAAGGCGCGGGTTTATGGAGTCTTAGTAATCCTGCCGATGTAGACAAAGGCCACAAAGTACATATGCTAAGTTTGAACGCTAGTATGGTGTTTTAACAATGATGAGCTATCGTAACTCACTCCTTTATGTGTTGCTGCCGCTTTGCCTGATTCTTGTTAGTGTTAATGCCAAATCTACAGAGTTTGTAGTGGTGGTAAATAAAAACAATACAATTAACGCTTTATCTAAACGCGAAGTTATTGATATTTATATGGGTCGCTATTTAACGTTTCCTGATGGTGAAACCTCTAAGCCACTTGATTTACCGGCGCAATCAACATTAAAAAATGATTTTTACCTGCAACTGGTCAATAAAAATGAGCAAAAAATTAATGCTTATTGGGCAAGGTTATTATTTTCAGGGCGCGCAAAGCCCCCTTCACCATCAACATCCGTTGAAGATGCGTTAAACAAAATCGCTGCGTCACAATTTGCAATTGGTTATATTCCTCAATCGCAAGTTACAGACGCAGTAAAAGTGGTATACACATTTGATAAAAATTAGCCAAGCACTCTACGTACGCGTTGCTCTATCAATCGCTATTGTCGCCATTGTAGTTACATTAGTATCGTCAACACTTTCTTATTACTCGGGTCTTAAAGAAAAGAAAAACACCAATTACCTACTCGTGCAGCAGTTAGCTCAAACAATGGGAAAAACAGCCGCCATAGCAGCCTACCTAAACGACCGTGAATTAAGCCAAGAAATTATTAATGGCTTGCTAAGTAATGATTTAGTGCAAGGCGCAAGCTTAGAAGGAGAAGTAAACCCAAAAGGAGAAATGGATTTATTTATTGCAAGTGGCTCTACTAACAAGAAAAAAGAAGCTGTTTTAATTAAATTAGTTCACCCCTTTATAGAAGACACTTTTATAGGTGTGCTGGCCATATACCCCGACGATAACTTTATTGAACAACAAGCACAGTCATCACTTATAAAAGAATTTATTTTAATGCTGATTCAATCAATCGTCATCGCTTTTTTTGTGTCGCTGGTTGTACGCAAATGGCTCACTCAGCCTATTCAAAACCTAACAGACAGCTTTGCGACAATTGATCCTACCAATCCCGAAACCATGACAATGCTAGAGTTTAAGCAAGGTAAGCGAGACGAAATAAGCAGGCTAACGCAAGGTATAAATGCCTTAATGCATGAGTTAAAGTTAACCATTAGTAATGAGCAATCCCTTCGTAAAAAAACTCAAGAACTAGAAGCTAAATTTAGACTTATTTTTGAACAAGCCAGCGCCGGTATTTGTTTATTAGATGACAAAAATATTATCACCACCTTTAATCCCGCGTTTAAACATTACTTTACCGTACCCGGCGAAGAAGAATTATCATCCTTGCACTTTCCTGCTCTATTAAATAACGTTGATGAATTACAAAGCCTGCTTGCAGATATTCGTTGTGATAAAAACCCACCACAAGCAACCCTAGATATAGAGTGCAAAGTGGGCTATAAAACCATTTGGTTGCACTGCTTATTTGTAAGACTAACAGAGCAACGTGAAACAAAGCGAAGCGCTCATCAAGAACATTTCGTTGAAGTAATTTTACATGATGTAACTGAGCGCGCCGAACGCGAATTTCAAACCCGCTTTGAAGCCGATCACGACCCACTTACCGACCTACTTAACCGTCGAGCCGGCGAAAAACGCCTTAAAAAAGCACTGCGCGAGTGCATTAAACACAATCAGCACCTAGTACTAATGATGATTGATTTAGATAAGTTTAAACCCATTAACGACACCTACGGCCACGAAGCCGGTGATAAAGTACTTATTGAAATAGCACATCGATTTAAAAAGCACTTTAACCAAGAAACCGACATATGTATCCGCCTAGGCGGTGACGAGTTTATAGTTGCAAGGCAGGTTAATACCTACAACAAAGCAGCATCGCGTGAGCAATCAATCGCTTTGCTAAACGAGTTACAACAAGACATTTATATTTCACAAAATAAAACATGCGCAGTGGGTGCAAGTATTGGTATTGCAGTCGGCCCTAATGATGGTGAAGAGCTACTCGAATTAATGATCAATGGTGACAAAATGCTCTACCACGTAAAAGAAACAGGCCGAGGGCAAATTGCATTTTATGACGAGTTTAAAAAGTAAGATGGTTAATTGAGCTCTTTCAACGCAGTTAGCACTAAAAATGGCTACTAGAGAGTGACTTAGAAGCAGAGCCAAGGTTATTTAAGCCCAATTTTTAAAGAACATTGAACAATAAACTTTTCAATTGTTAGAATGCCCCCCTATTTTCCTATCAAGAGATACAATGGCAAACTTCAATACTCATCTTAATACTGCCGTAATCATCACAGGCTTAACCTCAGCCACCTTATTATCTGCAGGACATATTGAATTAAAGGGCGCACTCTGGTTATGGTTTTTAGGCTCAATCGGCGGCTTATTACCAGACATAGATTCAGATAACTCAACATCACTCGATACTATTTTTAACTTATTCGCACTCAGCGCTGTATTACTGGTACTGCATTACATAACCACCGAACTCATTATTACAATTAGCTTTATCGAGTTAATCGTAGTGCCGTTATTGGTGTACGGGTTTATGAAATATATTATTAGGCCAATTTTTGAATGGATCACAGTACATAGAGGCAGTTGCCACTCTTTACTATTTATAGTGTTATGCGCACTATTAACGACTCAAGTAGTATGGAAACTGAATGACCAATCAACCACACAAGCAGCCGTTTTTGCCTGGTTAACGGGTGGGTTTATTTTACTAGGCGGGTTAATTCATTTATTGCTAGATGAAATTTACAGTGTAGATTTAAGCAATGTCACTATTAAACGCTCTTTCGGCACTGCTTTAAAAATAGCCGACTTCGATAATAAACTAATTACATTGGCGTCGGTTATTGCCATTGCAGGTTTAATCTATGTTGCGCCCCCTACAGAACAAACTATCACAGCCTTAAGTGACTGGTCCCATTTTACGTTTTTATCTTAACAAAGTAATAAGCCAGTTCACCACATGCTCAAAATGTGTGCCCGTTTAGTAATTTAAAGTCAATTCACTAAACGGGTATAAAACACCGTGTTTTAGAGGCATACATGGCTTAACCAAAGCGGCTTTGCAAAATTAGGTTTAATTAAAAGCCATAACCTGAGCTAATTTATTATTAATTAATACTTTTTATAGGTTTAAGTGAAATAATTAACTCGCTTTACCTGTCTTATACCTACAACGATAAACGCTATTTAAATACAAAGACTAAGCGGTTTGATACATTCAAACCCGCAACACCTGTTGAAAGCGTCAAATATAAAATCAAAAGAGGTCCATAATGGAATTTACACATAAACGCACCACCCTAATTACAGCATCGTTATTGTTGATATTGGCGATATCACAGGGTATTTATTCAGCCCTTTACAGTGCTGAAATCAGCTTTTCAAGACAGGTTGCTTGGGGGCTAGAAGCACTGATATTTACTTTACTTGTTGCCTTTGCAGGCACAGCTATGGTGCAAGCCAAAAACGCTCAACTAGGCTGGTCGGCTATCGCGTTTAGCGCAGTACTTAACATAGTGCAGGTAAGCATTGGCCTTACTTTGTTTTCTACATTTGGAAAGGTAGCGGGTACTGTAGAAGGCGCACAACCTTTAATTGGTGGCGTGGTTTCGTTGTCATTCATGATTTACTACGCAGCTAAATTATTGTTAGGATTAGCAGCCATTGTTTTTGGCCTGTCTTTTATCGCTAGAGGCGGCAAAGTAATTGGAGGCCTTACTGCCTTAGCAGGCGGAGTTGCAATGTTAGCCAATGGTATTTTAATTACCTTTGGTCGTGATGGATTTATGCCATCAGGTGTTGCTGGCGCTTCAGGCATGATTGCAACGTTACTTTTAGCGATATGTTTAATTAGTCTTAACCGTAAACAAGACTAAGGCTTAATACCTTATTAGTAAGGTAGTTACTTAAATAAGTTATGAACATCGGCGTGTATTAGAGATGCTAATTCGCCGATGTTTTGCGTTTAAAGTGACGCCCACTTTAAACTTAAAACGTTCGACTACCGCATCCCAAGTTAATGCCCTCTTCGTAATCTAAATGACTAAACTAGACAGCCACTTTAATTAAATGACTAAACTAGACAGCCACTTTAATTGAACAAACAAAACTATGCCAAAAAATTCGCTATTCAGATTAAGAATTTATCTTTTATAACTGGGTCACTTTATTTCATCCGTTAAATAAGTCATTAGCCCTATTAAACCTAAATTACACGCATGAAAATAACTGCATAATGCAGTTGTGATTTATTACTGAATAGTTTTACTGAGTAGCTTAAGTTTTATGCGAGTAGCTTTTCGCAGTTGCTAATATTTGATCGCCGTTTCCGCTTTAAATTTTCACAGTAACTTGCTTGTGAGGCTGGCCTGCCTACTGCACCATGAAATACGCGCGTAAATTGCGTAGTCAGTTTTAACCAGTTCTCTGGGGAGATATTAAGCCTTTCTAACAAA
>NZ_JADYXJ010000020.1:0-89564 GCF_015864365.1 Pseudoalteromonas sp. SWXJ133 | reverse complement strand
CTCAGTAGTAAGGTGTAATTCTTTAATAAATTCAGACATAAAAATAGGCCACAACTTCTGTTGTAGCCTATTATGAGCCCTTTGAAAGATCGTTCAATTAGCTTAAACGATCTGCATTAAGTAAATACTGAGCCTTAATACGATTAATGTGCTAGATATTATAGTTTAATATTGATACCAGCAAATAAACGACGACCTAATGTGTCGTAAGTGTACGGATCAGTATTTGAATCGTAATTACCTGTGTAGTACGGAGGCTCTTTATCAAACATGTTATTAATACCAGCAGAAACAGTTAACACGTCATTGATCATGTAAGAACCACTAATATCATGATACACAATTGATGGTGTCGTTGGTGCTACACATTCACTCTGATCAAGTCTACAAGTAAAGCTATCCATCCCAGCAACGTAACGTGCTTCGTAAGTAGCATCCCAGCTATCACCACTTACTGTTAAGTGAAGATTTGATTTAATATCAGCATAGCCACCGCTACCATTTGTAATGTAACCTTGATAATCAATTACAGCACCAGTATCAACAACATATTCATCTAAATACGTTGTATCCAAGCCTGTTTTCCATGCTAAACCTAATGCATCAAATGAATACTTTAAGTTTAAATCTATGCCTGATGTTTTCTCAGAACCAATATTACGTAATTGATTATTAAATACGATACGACCATCTGTACGTACAAAAGCACCTGTATTTTCACATAATGCCGTTCCAGTACCGTTAGGATTGATACACTGATCTACAACAAATTGGCTCGTGTAGGTACTAATTGCATTTTCAATTTCAATATCGTAATAATCTACAGTCATTGAAAAACCGTCAAGCCATTGTGGCTCATAAACAACACCAAACGTTAGTGTGTCTGCTTCTTCAGGTGTTAAAGCAGCATTACCACCCACAGTAACTTCAGCTTGATCATCAGCACCAGGGTAAGTAACGCCATCATAAGATATTGCTTTACCAGAATATAATTCATCTACTGTAGGAGCACGGAATGCTGTTGAACGAACAGCACGCATCATTAGTTCATCTGTTGCTCGCCAAGTTAGACCTAGTTTCCAAGTATTATCTGAACCAAATGTGCTGTAGTCAAATGCACGTATTGCTGCACTTAGCTCAACACTTTCAGCAAAAGGAGCATCAGCAAGTAATGGTATTGCAAATTCAACATAGGCTTCATCTACATTAAAACCACCACTTGTTGGATCAATGCGAGGATCGTTACCTAAGCCTTGTGCCGCTATTGAATCTGGATCCTGCCATGCTTTTTCTTGACGGTGTTCAACACCTGCTGCAAACGCAGCATAACCGGCAGGTAGCTCAAACATTTCACCTGAAAGAGAGCCTGATACAATAAATAGCTGACTCCCGCCAGATTCTTGCTCTTTATAAATATATTGACTCACATTGGATTGAGCCCAAGCAGCTTCACTTAAAGGATTGAATGTTCCGGCTTCTACATCTGCTGTTAGAGATGAGACATTATGAAGATTACTTGTTTTACTTACTGAATCATTACGGCCGAAGTTAGCTGAAATATCCCAAGAGTAATCATTAATTACACCTTCAGCACCCACTACAATTCGAACAGTATCAACTGTTTGAGAGTAGTTGCGTGTACCGCTTTCACTCATTCTGCGACGGTAACTAATTGGGTCACCAGCAGCGTAGTTTGTAGCTGTTGTCACATACTTACCATCAGCATCCTTTACAAATGCGTTATTTGCAACTTCACGTTTGTCGTAGGTTTGTCCTAATAGACTGTCACCCATAGTGCTTGGGTCATAATCAAACGCAAAGTTAATTGGTTGTGGCGCTAATTGCTGCTCTGACCAACGTTTAGTGTAAGTAAATTCACTAAAAAAGCTTGTATCGTCAGATAGTTCATACGTTCCAAGACCTGTAATATTTAACCTGTTCATTGGTGTGTATAAGTAACTGCTACTTGCGTAGTTATATGCATCTGCAGCTGTTGAATAGCGATGCAAACTCCCACCTAAACCGCTCAAGCCACTATCATTAGCAACTCCAGTTTGTTCAATTTCATTTTTTTTATTCAAAATACCAGTAGTCACATTACTTTGAATATGGCCACCTTCACTGAATGAAGAGCCACCACAATATAAACCGTTTTCATCTTCAAGTATTGGACAACTTGAAAAATCACGATTACTTTGGCTTGCTTCACCACGATTTGTATATTGTGCACCAAAAACAATATTACCTTTATCGAATGAAGTACCAACTGTAAAGTCAATAGAATTTTCAGTTGCATCGTGCTTTGATGTCATTGCAGTGTTTACGTTTAAATCTAAGCCTTCAAAATCATTTTTCAGAATGATATTTACAACACCAGCAACTGCGTCGGTACCATAAACAGCAGATGCGCCATCTTTAAGTACTTCTATCTGCTTGATCATAGAAACCGGGATAGTGTTTAAATCAACTGTAGAAGCAGCGCCAGTACCTGAGTTAATCATACGGCGTCCATTTACAAGTACCAAAGTACGTGCAGAGCCTAACCCGCGTAAGTTAATAGATGCATTACCGCCTGAACCATTATTAACACCAGGATTAGTCATTGCACCGCCTGTAGCGGTCATTTGCTGAAGAACACTATCAACCGATGTAGCGCCAGAAGCTCTGATCTCATCAGCACCAATTAGTGTAACTGGGCTAGCGGTTTCCATGTCAGAACGCTTAATACGAGAACCCGTTACTTGAATTTTTTCGATTGATTTTGCAGCTTCGTCTGCTGCTAAAACTTGCACACTTGAGAACATTGGGATCGCTGCAATTACAGCTAAACCAAGAGTTGATTTTTTCATGAAAGAACCCTACTTGTTGAAATTTACCTTTATTGGTAATGCTCACTTGTTATAAGAATAGTGAGTTAGGCGGGCAACTTAGGCGCCTTTAACTGAACGAAAACTTAACGACTGTTTATTTTATATATAACAACAAAATAGAACAACTTTATTAGGAACATACGTTACAACTTGTTTCATTGTTAACAAATAAATACATAACCATATCAAGGCATTGAGTGCAAATAAAAAATTAAGCAATACAGATGAAATCAAACCGCACCACTTTGTAATTAAATGTAATTAATCGAATGATGTACCAAATTTAGATAAATTAACAAGTTAATCACAGTGCATTATTAAAACCGCAAAACTAAATGTTAATTACTAACCATATTTATGCATGCTTAGCGATTAAATAGTCTGATTTAGCTACTTTAGGACGTTTTTTGATTAGATTTTTTATTCAGTCGCAATTAAAGTTGAACTTTTTTAGAGCACTCATTCACCATTGAAGCTTTATCAGTATCAAAACCTAAAAAGGCAATTTTATTGATCTTGTCACTCAAATAATCGTATGTATAAGAAACGAACTCACACCAAAAATGTAAGCTGTATGCAAGAGTTTGCAGCCGCAACTTTAATAAGTTACGTAAAAAGAATAATTGAGAGTTTGTATTACAGAGGTGGCATTATCTTTAACGGTTAACTCTAAATTCCAGAGCATATTTTGCTCGGAACAAATGCCAACCATTGCATTACTTTGCCACAGGCCATCGTGTTGTTTAAATTGTTGAGGAATGTAGCCCATATACATAGTAATGCCTTTAAGCTTGGCATCTTCAATTGTAACGTTTGCAGGTAAATCACTAAAAATAGTAAATGGGGTCTCGGGGGAAAGGGTTTTCTCGCTTAACCATACTTTAACATCATTTGAAAAAGTACACGGTAAATTGACTTCGCACTGGGCGTTTTTAAGAAATTTTTCATCTGTATTTTTAGAAAAATCACACGCTGTTAATAAAAAAAACACCGCCGTGAATAAACTTAACCTATATATAAGCATAACAATTTCGCACTAAAAAAAAGCAAATACTAATAATCGCGACTGCAAATAACAAGTGCGAGTGTTACTATTAGACCAAATAAGGCACAAACTGTATCAAAAAATAAACAACAAGCTCACAAACATTGATTGATGTCATAATTTTATGTAATTGACCTATCTTTTTTAGGCCAAAAAATTTATCATTTCACCCGCAAAAAATAAGGGTTTCTCAAGTTTTTTTTCTGAAGCTTTCATGTATTGAAAGTTTTAGATAACACGCTTGAGAAAATAGTAGGCCCCACTTTTAAAGGTGGGTAATTCATTTCTAAACGCATTTATTGCAGCGGAAGCCAGAAAATGAGCCAAACAGTAGCATCACAAACTGAGTATAACTATAAGGTTGTACGCCAATTCGCTATTATGACAGTGATTTGGGGCATCGTTGGCATGAGTATTGGGGTTCTGATTGCTGCCCAATTAGCTTGGCCAGCACTTAACTTTGATACACCATGGTTAACTTACTCTCGACTACGTCCGTTACACACGAACGCAGTAATTTTCGCATTTGGTACCAGTGCACTTTTTGCGACGTCTTATTACGTCGTACAACGTACTTGTCAAACGCGTCTTTTCTCAGACAAACTTGCCGCCTTTTCTTTTTGGGGTTGGCAGCTAGTTATTGTATTAGCTGTAATAACGCTACCTTTAGGTATTACTAGCTCAAAAGAATATGCAGAACTTGAATGGCCAATCGATATTTTAATCGCTGTGGTTTGGATTGTTTACGCAGTTGTATTCTTTGGTACTTTAATCAAGCGTAAAGTGTCGCATATTTATGTTGCTAACTGGTTCTACGCTGGCTTTATTATTACTGTTGCAGTCCTTCATATTGTAAACAGTATGGCAGTGCCTGTGTCGTTAACTAAATCATACTCAATCTATGCAGGTGCGGTAGATGCGATGGTTCAGTGGTGGTATGGTCATAACGCTGTAGGCTTCCTACTAACTGCTGGTTTCTTGGGTATGATGTATTACTTTGTACCAAAACAAGCAGGTCGTCCGGTGTATTCATACCGTTTATCGGTAGTTCACTTTTGGGCTTTAATTTCATTATATATCTGGGCTGGTCCTCATCACCTTCACTACACAGCGCTTCCTGATTGGACGCAAAGTTTAGGTATGGTTATGTCTATTATCCTATTCGTACCGTCTTGGGGTGGTATGATTAACGGTATTATGACGCTATCTGGCGCGTGGCATAAACTACGTACCGACCCAGTACTGCGTTTCTTAGTTGTTTCATTGTCTTTCTACGGTATGTCTACGTTTGAAGGTCCTATGATGGCAATTAAATCTGTAAATGCGTTATCTCACTACACAGATTGGACAATCGGCCACGTACACTCAGGTGCGCTAGGTTGGGTTGCTATGATTTCAATTGGTGCTATTTATCACTTAATTCCTGCATTATTCGCGCAAGGTCGTATGTATAGCGTTAAATTGGTTAATACCCACTTCTGGTTACACACTGTAGGTGTTGTTTTATACATTGTTGCAATGTGGATTTCAGGTGTAATGCAAGGTCTAATGTGGCGCGCAGTAAATGCTGACGGTACATTGATGTATAGCTTTGTGCAGTCTTTAGAAGCGTCGCATCCTTTCTATATTATGCGCTTTGTAGGCGGTGTATTCATCGTAACAGGTATGTTAGTTATGGCTTATAACGTTTACCGTACTATTTCAGCTGAGAAAGAATCTCTGAAACTAGACGCGCAAGCACAATTAGCATAACGGAGTGAGATGATGAGCAAGAAAAATTCACAAAACAAACATGAAATAGTAGAAAAGAACGTTGGCCTTATGGCTATTCTGACTGTTTTTGCTATTAGCTTTGGCGCGTTAGTTGAGATCACTCCGCTAATGTTCCAAGACGATACAACTAAGCCTGTAGAAGGTTTACGCCCTCTTAACGCTTTAGAAATGGAAGGCCGCGACCTTTACGTGCGTGAAGGTTGTTCTAACTGTCACTCGCAAATGATTCGTCCTTTTCGTGATGAAGTTGAACGTTATGGTCACTACTCTGTAGCCGGTGAATCTGTTTGGGATCATCCGTTTTTATGGGGTTCTAAACGTACTGGTCCTGACTTAGCTCGTGTTGGTAAGCGTTACTCAGATGATTGGCACTATGCTCACTTAGTTGATCCACGTGCAGTGGTTCCTGAGTCGAACATGCCAGGCTTTCCTTGGTTAGCAGAGAATACGGTTGATACCAGCCTCACTCTGAAAAAACTACAAATTTTCCGTGATACTTTTGCTATTAACCCAGAAAACCCTAAACATCCGGGTCTAGGTTATGGCAGCGACGAAGAGCTTCTAGCTGATGTTGATAAAGTTAATGCTATGAATGACGGCAAAGGCGCAACAGAAATACAAGCTCTCATCGCGTATTTACAGCAACTTGGCACCCACTTGAAGTAAAAATTATGGATTACGGAACATACAGAGGCATTTTGACTCTGGTAATTTTAGTATTGTTTATTGTGATTGTTGCATGGGCATATAGCAAGCGAAGCAAAACTCGTTTTGACAGCGCCGCTAATGCCATTTTCGAAGATGAAAAAAAACATGACAACACACTCTCTAACGAGGAAAAGGAGTCTGAAAAATGACTAGCTTTTGGAGTATTTGGGTTATTGTATTAACCCTTGCATGCTTATGCATCATTTTTGGCCTGTTAGTTTGGAACTTAAAAAACTACGCTGGCGTAAAAGAAGGTGAAAGCTGTGGACATGAATTTGACGGCATTGAAGAGCTAAATAATCCACTACCTAAATGGTGGACTTACATGTTTTTCGCAACCTTTATTTGGTCTGTATACTATCTTGCGGCTTACCCGGGTTTAGGCAACTGGGAAGGTTTAGGTAAATGGACGAGCTCTAATCAAGGTATTACCTCTTTAGCTGAATCTAAAGAAGCGATTGCTAAAGCGAAAGAAGAAGGTCGCTTTGTAAAACTTGATAAAGAGTACGAAGCTGCACAAGAACGCTTCGGTCCTATTTTTAATAGACTGGCGCAGGTACCTGTTTTAGATTTAGTTAATTCTAAGTTTGAAGGTGACGCTGCGCAGCAAGTTGCTCTTGAAAATGGCGACAAACATGAGCAAACAGATGGTCAATTAGCCATCGAAATTGGTCAGCGTTTATTCTCACAAAACTGTGCGCAATGTCACGGCTCTGATGCACGTGGTGGTACTGGCTTCCCTAACCTAACTGATAAAGATTGGTTATATGGCGGCACACCAGACAAAATTAGAGAAACACTGCTTAATGGCCGTATTGCAGCAATGCCAGCTTGGGGTCCAGCTCTTGGCGAGCAAGGCGTTAAAGAAATGACAGCACATGTGCTGAGCCTTTCTGGTCGTACTGTTAACCAAAAAGATGCAACCGCAGGTGCAGCAAAATTTGCAATGATGTGTGCTGCATGTCATGGCGCTGATGGTAAAGGGTCTGTTGCTAATAATATAATGGTATCCGGGGTATCTCCTGGCGCGCCAAACTTGACTGATAACATATGGTTATACGGTGGCTCTCAACGTGCAGTTGAAGAAACACTTAACCACGGTCGTGCTGGTGTAATGCCAGCATGGAAAGATATTTTAGGTGAAGAAAAAATTCACTTATTAACTGCTTATGTTTATAGCTTATCGCAAGATAAATAAGCATACAGTTAATAAAATGTTTATAAATTAATTTATTTAATTCAATAGATTAATCCAGATCAAAAAAGCCTCCACTGTGAGGCTTTTTTTTAGTCTTTTACGTATAATTCCTATAAAATAACGCTTCCTAAACTAATTTTAGAGACACTATGCAACCTACTCCGTGGTATAAAAATTTTTGGCCTTGGTTTTTAATCTTTTTTCCGTTAGTTGCCATTATTGGCTGTATTAGCTTATTTATTACAGCAATAGGTAACGGCCCAGACATGGTTGTTGACGACTACTACAAAAAAGGTAAAGCAATCAACTTAGAACTGACTAAGTTTGAGAAAGCAAAGGCACTTTATTTACATGGTGAGTTAAATGTAACTAACGAACGTGTAAGCTTTAAATTTACAAAAGGCGACAGCAGCAATGTGCATGTGTTAAAACTCTCGTTTTACCATCGCACCATAAAAGCGCATGATTTTACAGCTACTCTAACGCCTAATGCGAATCAAGAATTTACTGCACTACTTGATAATTACACACCAGGTGCTTACTCAGTATTTATTGAACCAATTGATGGCAGTTGGAAAATGAAAGAAAATATAACGTTACCAACTGAACAGACCGTTTTAGTTACTCCTAATTATAAGTAGTCATAACTATGTCTAACTCTTGTTTTCATTGCCTTGAGAGTGTGCCAAATGGATTTAGTGCAAGCGTTATAATTGACGACAAAGCCCAGCCAATGTGTTGCATTGGCTGCCAAGCTGTTGCACAAAATATTGTTGACCAAGGTATGACCGATTACTACAAATACCGCACCGTACGTGCCGGTAAAGTAGAACAGCTAGTACCTGAGCAACTCGCATTTATAAAAAGTTATGACAACGAAGACATCCAAGACGAATTTATAGCGACTAACGATAATATCTCAGAGGTATTACTGAGCGTTGAAGGTATAACCTGCGCTGCTTGTGCATGGCTTATCGAAAAACAACTTTTAAATTTAAACACAGTTAAACGTGTTGATGTAAATACATCAACCAACCGCGCGATGATTCAGTGGGATAAAACCAGAACCCCATTGAGTGAAGTAATTACCTCCTTAGCTAAGATTGGTTACAAAGCCTATCCATTTCAAGCCGATACTGAAGCACAACAAAAACAGCAAACTGCAAAAGCCTATATTCGCCGTTTAGGTGTAGCAGGCTTGATGACCATGCAAGTAATGATGTTTGCATTTGCCATGTACTTTGGCATGTTTTCAGGTATGGACAGTAATTTTGAGCAGTATTTTAGGTGGATCAGCTTAGTACTTGCCTCTCCCGTTGTTCTATATAGCGCACTGCCCTTTTTAACCAATGCTATAAATGGCTTAAAAGCTAAACAACTCAATATGGATTTACCTGTCTCGCTGGCTATTTTTGGTGCATTTGGTGCAAGCTGTTACGCTACATTTATGGAAGTGGGCGAGGTATATTTTGAATCTGTATGTATGTTTACCTTTTTGCTGTTATTGGGAAAATACCTTGAATTTAGAGCACGTTTAAAAGCGAGCGAGTTTACTGCAAACTTACAAAAACTACTGCCATTAACAGCGCGCACTATTAACGAAAGTGGTGACGAGCTTATAATTGCAGCAAAAAAACTAAAACTTAATGACATCGTACTTATTAAAGCGGGTGAGACAATTCCTGCCGATGGCGAACTCATTAAAGGTAAAACCACGGTTGATGAATCAATGATGACCGGTGAACATCTACCCGTAACTAAATTTATTGGTCACAATGTTTATGCCGGTTGCGTTAACCACGATGGTGTTATTGAAATAAAAATCAATAAAATTGGCCAAAATACACTTTTAAATCAAATTATACGCCTACAACACAACGCACTTACTAAGCGGCCTAAGCTGGTTGAAATTACTGATAAAGTAGCACAGTGGTTTATTGCGTGTTTACTCATATTTGCTTCGCTTACTGCTATTGGTTGGTACCAAATTGATCCAGAACACGCATTTTGGATCACTATTTCGGTTTTAGTTGCTACCTGCCCGTGTGCCCTGAGTTTAGCCATACCTACCGCGCTTACATGTGCAGTGGCAACGCTTACCCGCAAAGGCGTATTAATAAAACAAGCGCATGTGCTTGAAACGCTCTCACAAATTACTTTATTTGCATTTGATAAAACAGGCACACTTACGCAAGGTAAATTTAGCCTTGATGAAGTAGATATAATCGATAAACAATATACAAAAGCGCAAGTGCTAGATATAGCAGCCATGCTAGAGCGTTATTCTGAGCACCCTATCGCCAGTGCATTTGATGAGATTACGTCAGCTCACCGCTGTCTTAATAACGTTGAAGTACATCCAGGACTGGGAATTAGCGCACAAGATGCAACTAATCATTACGCAATTGGTAAAAGTGGTTGGTTTAATAGCAAAAAATCGAATGCACAAGCGAGCTTGTATATAAATAAGCAAGTTGTTGCACGCTTTTACTTTGTTGATAAAGTAAAAAGCGATGCTAAAAAGCTCATAGACTCACTTCAATCGCAAAACTTAACCTGTCACATGTTAACCGGCGACGCGTCAGATGCTGGGCAAAAAGTAGCTAAGCAACTTAAACTTGAAAGTGTGCAACTTGGATGTTCTCCACAAGATAAACAAACCGCCGTTGAGCAATGGTCTTCACAAAACGAAGTGGTTGCAATGGTTGGTGATGGTGTAAACGACAGCCCGGTATTTGCCAGTGCGCATTTATCTATCGCTATGGAAACCGGCGCAGACATATCAAAAAATAGCGCCGATGTAGTGCTCCTTAATAGCGATTTAGCCTCAATCGATCACTTACTTAATGTCGCTAAACAAACCAGGCGCATTATTAAGCAAAACCTTGCGCTTTCTTTATTGTATAATGCTTCTATATTACCACTTGCAGCATTGGGCTTAGTTGCTCCGTGGATGGCTGTGATTGGCATGTCTGCCAGCTCAATTATTGTGATAAGCAATTCACTAAGGCTATTAAAGTTATGAGCATAATTTACATTTTGATTCCTATCGCCATTTTATTTGTAATTATCGCTATTGGTGTATTTTTTTGGGCTGTAAAAAGCGAGCAGTTTTCTGACTTAAACAAGCAAGGTCATAGTATTTTGTTTGAAGATGACAAAGAGCAACACAACAAAAGTAATGATTGACCCTCTTTATACCAGCGCATTTTTAATGGGACTAATCGGTAGCGGTCATTGCATTGCTATGTGTGGTGGCATTGCAAGCTCATTACAACTGGCTAGTGATAAACGCAAAACATTTACCTATTCATTTGCCTATAATGTTGGACGTGCTCTGAGCTACATGGCAGCAGGCGCACTTGTTGCTGGTATTAGTAGCCAATTTGCAAGGCAAAACACCTCCTTTTCTTTAGTACTTTCGTTCATTGCAGCTATTTTTATGCTCCTTGTCGGCGTGTATATAATGCGCTTGGGCCCTACTTTACAATGGTTAGAGAAAATTGGTAAAACCTTGGTGTGGCAACACATTGTTAAGCTAAATAAATATTTAATGCCTATTAACTCTTCTTTTAAAGCCCTAGGTTACGGTGCTTTGTGGGGATGGCTACCTTGTGGGCTTGTATACTCAGCGCTTACATGGGCGATGACTAGCCCAAGTGCCCTAGACGGTGCCTTAGTTATGCTTTGCTTCGCTTTGGGTACTTTTCCCGCGATGATCACGTTAGGCGTTACCGCGCAAAAACTAAATACTATTATTAACCATCCATGGACCCGAATTGTATTAGGCAGTGTTATAATTTGGTATGGTATCTACTTATTGATTATTGCAACTGACAAGCTGGTACATTAATCTATTCGCAATATTAACCTTTAAGGTTATTTTGCAGTCGTGTATAAAAATTTAAACGGATTAAATTATGGATTTCTCTCAAAGTCGCGCTAAAGGTAATTGTGCTATTAGCTGTAATAACTGCAGTATTAGTCAATTGTGTTTGCCATTTTCACTCAATGGCCAAGAAATGGACAAGCTTGACGAAATTATTGAGCGAAAAAAACCACTCCATAAAGGCGACTATCTATTTGAATCAGGTGCACCTTTACAGGCTATTTATGCGGTTCGTTCTGGTTCATTTAAATCGTACACGTTATCGGAGCGAGGTGATGAGCAAATTACCGGCTTTCATTTAGCGGGCGACCTAGTTGGCTTTGACGCAATAAGTAAAATGACTCATCCCAGTTTTTCGCAAGCACTTGAAACGTCAATGATATGTGAAATCCCATTCGATACTCTTGATGAACTATCAGGAAAATTACCAAAGCTTCGCCAACAAATAATGCGCTTAATGAGCAGTGAAATTACATACGATCAAGAAATGCTGTTATTACTCAATAAAAAATCAGCAGAGGAACGCTTAGCTAGTTTCATTTATAACCTGTCAGAGCGTTTTGGTGAGCGTGGTTTTTCGCGTAAGGAATTTAGATTTACGATGACTCGCGGTGAAATAGGCAATTACTTAGGCCTTACAGTAGAAACCATTAGCCGTTTATTAAGCCGTTTTCAAAAAGCTGACTTAATTAAAGTAGAGGGTAAATTTATTACTATTTTAGATAATGATGCCTTGGCTAAAACAGCAGCAATAGTTAAGCCTCGCTAAATTAAATAGTTTGATTTAGAACAACAATTTATATGCTACCCCTTTAACTGTTTTATATTTACGTTACACTAAATGTACACCCGTTAGGTAAATGGAGTAGCATATGAACACTATTAAACGCATTATTGCGGTTATTGACCCCACCAAAGATGATCAACACGGTTTAGCACGTTCAATAGATTTAGCTAAAAAGTCTGGCGCAAGTATTACCGCTTTTATGACGGTTTATGACTTTTCTTATGAAATGACAACCATGCTCTCAGGCGATGAACGCGAAGCTATGCGTAATGCTGTGCTTAAAGAGCGCAGGCTTTGGCTCAATGATTTAATATCTCCTTACAAAAATGTAAATATTGAAACTCAAGTTATATGGCACAACCGCCCATACGAAGCCATAATTGATACTGTAATTAGGCAAAAATACGACTTAGTCATTAAAAGCACACATCAACATGGTGCACTTAAATCCGTTATTTTTACCCCGACCGATTGGCACTTAGTACGCAAATGCCCAGCTCCGGTATTATTTGTAAAAGAAATGGCATGGCCAGCAAACGGTAATATTTTAGCTGCAGTAAATGCAGTTAGTGAAAACGAAGAACATGTAGCACTTAATAAACGCGTTATTAAAGATGCACAATATTTATGTGAACTTGCCAACGCAAAACTTAATTTAGTTAATGCTTATCCTGCAACACCCATAAATATAGCAATCGAAATTCCTGAGTTTAACCCAGGACTTTATAACGAATCAGTTAAAAAGCACCATCATGAATCAACCCATGCACTTGCTGCAGAGTTTAATTTAAATCCAGAGCAATGTTTTATTGAAGAAGGCCTGCCAGAGGATGTAATCCCTGATGTAGCGAAGCGGTTAAATAGCGAATTAGTTGTTATTGGTACTGTAGGTCGCACGGGCTTAAGCGCCGCTCTTGTAGGTAATACAGCTGAGCATGTAATTGACAGTTTAGACTGCGATGTACTCGCATTAAAACCCGATGGTTACGTAAGCCCGCTGGCAAAAAATTAAATTAGGGGGCTGCTTATCAACATGTAGATATATTAATTGCCATTACTCCAGAAAAAACAAGTGAAATCGAGTAAAGCTTCCGCGCCCTACCACCTCTTCTTTATTTACAAGTAGGCAAGGAGAGCACCCGTTATTTGCAATAAATACGATGTTTAATTTTCTTTAAATTACATCCTAAACTCGCATATTCAGGTGGTTTGGGTATAATACGCCCCTTTATTTTTAGCAAATAACTTTGCTGTATTGTTTTACTAGGGGGCGTAATTGTCACACTCAGATCAAGCTAAAGCTCAATTTAACTTAAATAAGCTGCAAAAGCGTTTACGTCGCCAAACTGGTCAAGCCGTTATGGACTTCAATATGATTGAAGAAGGTGACCGTATAATGGTGTGTTTATCAGGTGGCAAAGACAGCTACACAATGCTTGAAATGCTTCAGCATTTAAAACGTGTAGCACCTATAAAGTTTGATCTGGTTGTTGTAAATCTTGATCAAAAACAACCCGATTTCCCTGAACATGTACTACCTCAATACCTTGATAAACTAGATGTTGAATATAAAATTGTAGAAGAAGATACCTACAGTATTGTTACCGATATTATTCCTGAAGGTAAAACAACCTGTTCACTTTGCTCTCGTTTACGCCGTGGTATTTTATACCGCACAGCAAAAGAGCTAGGCGCCACTAAAATAGCCCTTGGGCATCACCGCGATGACATGATTGAAACCTTATTTTTAAACATGTTTTATGGTGGGAAACTAAAAAGCATGCCGGCTAAATTAATGAGTGATAACGGTGAGCACATGGTTATTCGCCCGCTTGCATACTGCAAAGAAACTGATATAGCCCAATACGCATTTGCACAAGGCTACCCTATAATCCCGTGTAACCTTTGTGGCTCGCAAGAAAACTTACAACGTAAGCATACAAAAACTATGCTCGCTAAATGGGATGCAGAGCACCCTGGCCGTATTGAGAGTATTTTTACAGCCATGCAAAACGTCGTGCCTTCACATTTAGCTGATGCCGACTTATTTGATTTTGAAAACTTAAAAACAGGTGAAGTAATTGATGGTGGCGATATCGCCCTTGATAAACCAGACATTCCTAAAGTGCCTGTTACTAATGAGCTTGATGAAAAAGAAGCACCAAGTGTAGTTACTATAAATCTAAGCTAACATATCTAAGCTAACAAATTTAAGGGGGTTGTATTTATGTACAACCCCCTTAAATTTACTAATTCAGCATTGCGTTCTATTTTTAACTCTCAGCTAAGCCTTGTAAAAATTCCAAACTTAACTTTTCTTGTGCATTAGCCTGATATGGTAATTGCTGCAAGCTATCGTACGAGAAATCGTTAATATCAAAATGACTTATTTCACTATTCCCAAAGCTATTTCGCTCACCTGGGCTTGGCGACATTCTCTCAATAACAAAGTCGCTTAAGCGCATATCTGTAATGCCTTGTGGTAACACCGACCAATGAGCTTTCAAATTAAGAGTTTGGCTTCCCGTCGTTAACCGCTCTTTAGATACTAAATGAGCAAGTGGTGTATCGCCACTGTATAAATTAGCCCTAACACGATACAAACCACTTTTTACTACCGCTATGTTAGCTGGCAAAATCATGTTTTCGTTTTGTGCATAAGCAGTTTCAAAACCTGTTAAAGTTGCACTTGGCGGCATATATTGAATTTGCGCAACCACTGGAACTTTTTTACCGGCAACATCGCCCTCTACAAACACTTGTAAGCTACGAGGGTAATCATCTTCTCCTTTAAATGTAATAATTACTTCACCGTCACGCGCATTGCCTGTATGGGTATTTAACACTTCTTTTGTATCTGTATTTGCAAGCTCAACGACCACTTTCCCAAGCCCTTGAGCGCTTACCATTATTGTTATTTCTTCTGGGTATACAAAACGATATTGCTTAAGACTTAACGTTAAAGCATCACCACTTTCATCAATAGGGCTCGATACGGGGTAGAATTGATTTGGCTTTAATCGGTCTTCATCTAATGGACTCAATGGCTGAGAATAAGGAGGAAATTTAAGTGCACTTTCATATTGCATAACCACTTGCTGCGCTGCTTTTGTTAAGTCTTCATTAAACGCGATTTGTTTTTTTGATTGTGTTTTTTTTGCTGTAGGTACATCTATAGGTATCACTTTTACAGGCGATAAATCAGCTACGCTCGCACTGTGTTTAACCTGAGGTGTTATTGGCTCAGCAACTTTATGAGCATCATTTTTACCTGTAAACCATAGTGAGAATAAAATAGTGCTAATAATTAAAGCAACGACATAAAATTTTTTCATTTTTATATTTCAATCTTTTATAAGGCGTATAGTTTTTTTACTAGACGCCTTGTATGTTATGGAATCACATTATAAATAAGTGCTGATGCACTTAAATTATTTGAATCCTTAATATAACGATATTGTTTTTTCCAAAACCAACTACCTGTGGTTTTATCAAACGTATTAAACCCTACGTTATTACCTTCAACATTTACGTTATTCATGGCTATCGTTACATTACCTTTACGCTGCGCGTTATGAATTTCGTTATGGCTATAACTGTCACTCATCATCATTGGATAATGGTTTGGCATAAAGCTACTAACAGCATCACCTTGCGATTTTAAATGCCCATCTGTATCAATACTGCTGCTACAACTTCCAAACGAGCCAGCCGAACTGGCACCACATGAGGAGTGCGATGCCACAACCGAATCATCATTACCTTTTAAAAATCCACCTGTTAAACCTAAATAAGCATTACCATCTGCCACAAAGCGTAATCTAGGTGTACGTGCATCAGGAAATGGAGATATTTGACGAGCATTATTTACTTTTAAATCGTGTAATACGCCAACGGCCTCGGTTACATCACTTCCTAGCCACCATTTGAGTGCTGCATCGACCGCAAAGTTCCATGATGCGCCAGTTAAAGCACTAACAGCTACGTCAGCCAGCTCACTTCCACCACCCGCGCCTGCTAAATCAAACGTAGCAACAATATTAAGCGGCTCTAAATCTTCGTTTTCTAACCAGTTTTCTTGATTATCAATAATATGGCGTGCAACTAAGTCTCCTGTTGAATGTGTTACAAATACACACCCATCACTGCATAAATTAGAGCGTGAAATTTGCTTTAACTTTGGCCACACCCAATCGGTAGCAATTTTACCTTCAATACGTTCATAAGCAGGCCAATCAATTCGCTCATCTGCACGATTATTCCAGTACGATTGCCAATATGTTTCACCATCATTAATTACATCGCTTCCTGATTTATTGGTTATTTGCGAGGTTTGTAAGCCATGAATTAATATAATTTTGTAGTCTTTACTCGCTGCAGAAAAGCTCATTAATATAGCTAAACCCGCAACGATCAGGCGGCTCGGCTTAATTAATTTGTGTGTGCGCTTTGTGTTGTTCATACAATTCCTTAATGTTGTGTACTTAATATTTTATTATCATTTAAGGTGTTCATGTTGGTTTACATAAGCTTGTCAGCTTAGGTGTTCACTAGTATTAGGAACAACTAACGAAAATGCAACAATATATTATCATTACATATGGGTGAAAATTTATTTCAACCTAATTAATGAGTTAACAAAGCTATACTTGTTAAATTTGAAATTATCAGATGATTTTCAAGGGGGGTGTTGAGGTAGTAAGATTAAAACGAGCACCATTAAAAGTGCCCACTTTAGAATAAGGACGTAACTAATCTAGCCGTTAGCTTTGAGTTCACTGGTAAATTGTCCAATCGCATTCACAACTTCTTGTGCACCTTGTTGGATCTCTTGCATCACTTCACCCGATTCTTTAGATAACGCCAATCCTTGCTCTGCCTTCTCTTTACCTTTTTCTATTACAGCCACCGTATTTTGGGTTTGTGATTGGTTACGCTGTACTACTTCTACAATTTCTTCTGTTGCTTTTGAGGTACGCGATGCAAGCAATCGAACCTCGTCTGCAACCACAGCAAAGCCTCGCCCCTGCTCGCCAGCTCTAGCCGCTTCAATTGCCGCATTTAGTGCCAATAAATTTGTTTGTTCCGCAATGCTACTAATGCTTTGTACAATACTCGATATTTGCTGCGACTGCTGATCAAGCGCTGAAATCTCACTCGCAGCTTGCTCCATGTTAATAGCCAACTCCGTCATTACAGCAACCGTATCTTGTATAACGCTCGCGCCTTGTTCAGCTTTTTTGTCAGTTTGGGTTGAGGTGCTATAGGCAATTTCGGCCGCTTGTGAAATTGCAATCTCTTGATTTACTTGATCAGTGATAACAGTCGCAAACTTCATCACTTTATAAAGCTCATTAGCATCATTAGATATCGGGTTATATGACGCTTCTAGCCATACAATATTGCCATGTTTATCAACACGCTTAAAACGCTCAGCAATAAACTTACCTTCTCTTAATTTAGCCCAAAATTGCAGATACTCTTGGGAGTTATACTCTGAAGCCTCACAAAACGTACGATGATGCTTACCTAGTATTTCACTTTCTTGGTAACCCATTGCAGCCAAAAACTGATCATTTGCTTTTAAGACATGGCCCTCTAAATCAAATTCAATTACCGCCATAGAGCGATATATCGCTTTAATAGTATCGCTTTGCTCGCGGGAGGCTGTGATTGTTTTGGTTAAATCACTAGCGAATATAGAAAAATAAAGAAGCTGATCTTGCTCACCTTTCACTGGGTGTACAATTAAGCGTAGCCACTCTGCTTCGCCATCAAAACGGGTAATTTGTAATGTCCCCCCCCAATGGCCTTCGGCTTTAATTGCTTGTTGTAAGCTTGTAAAATCTTTAGATTGGCGTGACTGCTCAGTAATAAAATCATTAAAGGGATTATTAGTTAACGTATCTTCGTCATAGCCAAGCTTTTGCAAAAATAAATCATTGGCATGAGAAATACGCCCATCATAAAGAATGTTTAGTACTAACATCTCTCGGTAAAGCCCTTCCCACACTTGTTTTAACGGATAGAGCTCTGCTTTTAAAGAGGTTATTTCATTTTGTTTATTTTTAGAAAAAAACATTAATATCCTTACTAATACATTCAATATAAAATTAATTTTAGTATAGAAGACATTTATTATAACGCGATAAATAACAAGTAGTTTGAAGCTAAATTATTAATCAAAAATACAAACTAAGCTTAAAATTGTAACCTTTCATACAAACCAGATGCTCTTGATACACTTTTATTCATTGCAAGTAGTAGTACTTTTTTATCAGCCACCAGCTCGAAGGTGTTTTTAGCACGGGTTATTCCCGTATACACTAATTGTCTGTTAATACCCATGCGCGCTTGTTTTAGCGGTGGCAGTACCATAGCGGTGTAACTAAACTCTGAGCCTTGTGATTTATGAATGGTCATCACATATACTTTATCGTGCGCAGGGAGTCGTGCAGGTGAAAATGCTCGCTGATTACCTTGCTCATCAATAAATATGGCTTTAAGTTGCCCACTTTCATCGGGCATCAAAATACCAATATCACCGTTAAATAACTTAAGTTGGTAATCGTTTTGGCTCACCATAATAGGCATACCCGTATAGTGGTGAGTATTAGGACTTACCGTAATTAGACCTTGCTGTTGCAATATGCGCTCTATTCGTTGATTTAAACTATGAACGCCGTAATCGCCCTCTCGTACCGCTGCTAAAAGCTGATAACTAGCAAAAGCGGCATGCACCTGTGCAACACTTGCACCTTGGGCTATCAAGTTAAGGTACTTTGCATAATGACTTCCTGCACTTTTAACGAGCTTTTCAATCGGTTTTGCTACAAAGTCGTAATCTAAAGTTACATTGTTAAAGCGCCCTTCAGTACTTTCTTGCTCTACGTAATTTAAAATACCGGTGTTATTGGTGTTTACCGCAAGTGCGAGTTGACCAATGCCGCTTTGTGCGTCAAATCGATAACTGTGCTGTAAAAAGGCAATGCAATCCGCGAGTTTAAATTGACTCGTACTTTGCGCTTCGAGCTTAGGCTCATTATTAAAACATAAGCTATTTAGCTCATCACAACGTGCTTGCGAGTAGCTTGGCGTTTGCCCAAGTGTTAAACTTTGGCATAAATCGCTCATTACGCTGCCGGTATCAACCGAGGCAAGCTGATCTTTATCACCTAAAAGTATTAATCGAGCATGTGCAGGCAGTGCTTCTATTAATTTAGCCATCAGTGATAAATCGACCATACTGGCTTCATCAATAATTAGTACATCTAAATGCAGCGGATTGCTTTTGTTATGCCTAAATTTATTAGTAAACGGTTTTACACCCAATAAGCGATGAATAGTTTGCGCGTTTTGCGGTATTAACGTTTTTATATTATCAGGAATTGTTGTGAGCTTATTTTTAGCACCCAATATTGATTCACTCAACCTAGCAGCGGCCTTACCTGTAGGGGCCACAAGTTTAATGCTAAGTGGTGCTATTTTATAAAGCGACTGTAAAATAGCGAGTAGCTTAGTCACTGTAGTAGTTTTACCTGTGCCAGGACCGCCCGTGATCACACTAAAGCCTTTGGTTGCGGCGATCGCGCACGCCACTTTTTGCCAATCAGTTTCAATTGTTGAATCCGCAGGAAAATAGGTATTTAAAAGTTCAGCCAATACTTCATTATTAATATTGAGCTTTCGCTCGCTCATACTTAATAGTCTATCTGCGAGTGTTTGCTCATAACCTGCAAGGCGCGCAAAATAAAGTCGCTCGTTAAATAGTTGCAATGGTTTATTTTCGCCTACGCTTTCATGGCTTTGTAAGTAACTGAGCGCTGTTTGTACATTAAAGTCATCACTAAACGGGCTTAGCGTACTGGGTACATTGCCATCGAGTTTATTAAAGTCACTTTTGCGCAAGTTAAAAGGATTGCTCCAATCAACTTCATTTAAGGTTAGGCAGCTATGCTGGCTTTGCTGCGATAAGCACAGCAATAAAATAATATAAAACAGTTCATTGTGAGTTTGCTCAATGTCATTAGCACACAGTAATTCAGCGAGCTTCACATCAACTACACGCAGTCGATTTTGCGCTAATAAATACTCAAGTAACGGGACTTCGGTAATCGTATTATTTAACACAATGTCCTCTAATGGGGCATCTTGTGCTACATTTTTTGAAGTAAGAGGCTCTGCGGCTTCATTATTAAGTGTCTCGTCAATATCGTCAAACAATCCAGGTTGCTCATTTAAATCGCTCATAGCATAGCTCCTTGGCTAAATAAGCCATCTAAAATAGTTACTTGCTCTACAGTTAGCTTTTTAAAGTACACGCCTTGCCCTGCCGGCATTCCACGTAAAAACGTGTAATACACGCCGCCTAAATGGGTTTCTATTGAGTAACCAGCTATACGTTGTTTTAATAAACGATGCAGTGCTACGGTGTAAATTAAATACTGTAAATGATACTGATGACTGCTCATAGCTTGCTCAAGCATATCGCCTTCGTAATCAGCTGGCGTACTGCCTAAATAATTAGACTTATAATCTAAAATATAATACTTGCCTTGGTAGCAAAATATTAAATCGACAAAGCCTTTTAACAAGCCCTTTACGTGCGAAAATTCAAGCTTACTTTGCGTAAAGCCAAAATGTTTAACCAGCATTTCGTTTAGCTTTGGTGCACTTAAGCTCTCAAGTGGTAAATTAAACTCCATTTCGACTAGGCAGTCATTGGGTGTAAGCACACCTAATGAAAGAAGGCTGTTTTCTAGAGAGCTTTTATCTAGGGGGCACGCAAGAACATCAAGCACCCACTTTTCAGCCACTTCTCGCCATTGCTCACCTATGTGATACTTTTCAAGGCTGCGCTTAACTACCTCAGATAAGTTTTGCTCGGTATTAGTTGGGTGAACTATTGGGCTAATAAAATCTATTTGTTCAAATATTTCGTGCAAACAGCTACCCGGCTTTGGCCCTTTAGGAAAACTATAAGGTGATGGCAGTTCGTCCTCTTGCACTGCAAACTCGTCTTTTTCGTGATCTTCATCACTTCGCCCTGGGGCTAATTGGTCGCTATGCTTTTTAAAGCTTAACGCACTAAAGCTGGTTGCTCGCCAGTTACGCTCAATATTTGCCGTTACTCTATTAACACTTAATGTTTGCTGCGCAATTTTACTATTACTAAAACAAAGCGTGCCCTGCTCTAATAATGTTTGTGAGGTAAATTGCTGATAGCTCATCGCACTATTAGCGTCGCAAAACTCACTTAAATGCGTGCGCCATGTTTGGCTACTGGCAAGTTCAAGCCCTGCAAATAAAACATGCCCAAGTGCACTACTTTGCATAGCCAAGCGGCTACTTTGTCCTTGCCCAATGTTATAAACACCAAGCGCACAAAAATGTACGGCGCGAGTAAGCGCTACATAAAGCAGGCGTAAATCTTCAGCTAGGCGTTCTTGCTCTGCTTTTTGCAGGGCATCTTCGTCTTTACTTAAATCGTAAACTAGCTTGCCATTATTATGATAAAGCGCTTCTTTTGTTTCGCGATAGCCACTGGCAAACGGCATAAATACCAGTGGGTATTCAAGCCCTTTTGAGGCATGCATAGTGACAATTTTAACTAAATTGGCGTCACTTTCTAGGCGCACTTGTACTGTTTCGCCATCTTGTTGGCTTACCTTTTGTGCAAACCATCGCAGCAAACGCAGCGTGCCTTCAAGCTCTATTTGTTTTTGCTGAAGTATTTCGCCCAAGTGCCTAAAGTCCGTCAGCCAACGCTCAACGTTATACCCTAAACCTTGCCATTTAGCGCTAAGCTGGTTATGGCTCATTAAGCGCTCAAGCATGGCCATAGCGCCTTGCTTGTTCCAAATGTGGCTAAGTTGTGCAAAAAAGTTTAAATGCTCTTGCCATTTATTTTCATCATCGGCGAGTGCATGTATTTCGTTATAACTTAAACAAAATAATGGACCAGCTAAAACACCGCGCAGCAATGACTCGTCATATTGACCATGCAGCGCTGTTAAAAAGTTAAGTAGGTGATGGCTAAGCTCTTGGCTAAAAACGCTTTCTCGTGATAAATACACGCTGGCTATTTTGGCTTCGCTAAGCGCTTTTTTCATTATTTGCGCTTCAACACGGTCGCGCACTAATATACAAATATCGGCAGCGCTTACAGGGTTACTGCCAATACACGCGTCCCCCTGTTTTGCTTTTTCAAGCAGGGTCACTATTTTATTCGCAAAGTGAGTGGCTAAATGTGCTTGCCCTACACCTTTGTTAGTTGGTTTGTTTTTTTCGTCTGCGGCTTCATCTACAAATACATTAAATTCGAATGCGGTAGCGGGTTTGCCATCAATTAAAAAAGAGTCTTCTGCCTTTTTACCTTTAGCAGCTACTGCGTTAAACGGTATAGCATCGTTATAAATAAAGCTATTAGCGTGTTTGCCAAATAAGCTATTAACGCTATTTACTATATCGGTACTTGAGCGAAAGTTAGTACCCAGCGTAAATTGCTGATCAATCTGCACTGCCTCTTTTGCGCCAATATACGTAAAAATATCAGCGCCCCTAAAGCCATAAATAGCCTGCTTAGGATCGCCTATCATGGCAAGCGTGGTATTTTGTTGCCCGTAAATTCTACTAAAAATACCGTACTGAATCGGATCGGTATCTTGAAATTCATCAATCATGGCAACCGGAAACAACTGCGCAATTTTTTGCGCCAGTACGTCGCCTTGCTCGTTATTAAGTGCACTGTGTAAATTAGTCAATAAGTCATCGGGGGTGATCACGCTTTGCTCTTGCTTGCGTTTCACTATGGCGGCTTTTACCCAGCGTGCGGCGTGTTGTATAACCGCTATTTTAAGCCCTTGGTTTATTGTGTTATTAAGGGCGGCAAGCTCGTCAAACTGACTCAGTAATGGATGCGTAAATAATGGCTGATTTTTTTTATAATTACCTGCATCGCTTAAGTTTTCGCTACTCCACACTTCAAACGAATACTTGCTAGTGCCAAACTCAAAAAACAAATCGCCACCTAAACAAAATGCTTCAAGCGCAGCAAGGCTGCCTTTTCGTGCTGGCGTTTTAGACCCACTTAAACCCGAGCCTTTAATAGCTCCTATAAACTCTTGCTCTAATACTGCTTTTTTAAATGCGGGTACACGGGTTATGTATTCATCGCGTGCTTTCCATACATCATCTAAATTTATTTGTGGTGTAATGTGCGCATTAGCTTTATTTAAAATGCTCGCCACTTGAGAAAACAAAGCCTCTGGTGCGGCAAACACATCTAAAATAGCATCGGTGCGTTCTTTATTAAGTGGGTATACAAACGCACGCCAAAAATCTTTAATGGTTTCGAGCAGTATGTCGCGCTCATCTAAAATAAATTCGAGATTAAACGCCACACCCGACTCAAACGCATGTTGTTTTAGCATCCGCTGACAAAAGCCATGAATAGTAAAAATAGCGGCTTCGTCCATTGATTTAGCAGCTGCATCGAGTAAATCAAAGGCGCGGTGTTTATCGTCAATTTTGGCAATTACGCCTTCAATGAGTTCGTCATTTGGGTTTTGCCCAAGCAATGCGTCGCGCGCAGTAATAATTCGGCTGCGTACGCGGTCTTTAATTTCTTGGGTGGCAGCGTCGGTAAAGGTTACTACCAAAATTTGCTCAACACTGAGCGGCGTATTTAACTCACCTTCTATTTGCATACCTAGTAAGTAACGTAAATACAGCCCCGTAATCGTATAGGTTTTGCCGGTACCCGCACTGGCTTCTATTAAACTTTGACCAATGAGCGGCATAGTAAGAGGATTAAGCGCTTGCATGGTCACTCTCCTTTGCGTGTTCAAATAAAGGCGTGAGCAATTTATCACTCCATTTTATAAATTCTTCTTGGCAGTCGTTTAGCGATTGCACCGTTAAGCGAATATACGGGTTTTCGCCCTCGCCTCGCCCTATGTATTGCGGGCTAAATTTGCTCATTGCTTTTGTTATATCGCCGCCGCTTTTAACGTATTCATAACCACTTACCGGAAAAAACGGCACCGGCTCTGCGCGCAGTGCTTTATATAACTCAAACCAATCAAGTAGCAATGCATCGGCATCGGCTTTGCCTATGGGCGCAAAGGTAATTTGCTTATCAAGCCCAAGTAACAATGTTTCTACTTGTTGATCCATACTTTGCGCTGCAAGGTGATAAATAAAGCCTTTAATTAAATCTTTCGCTTTAATACTCGCGCTGCGATAAAACACTTGTTTTTGCAAATAAACATGATTGAGCCAGCCCTCTATTTTGGTGCCTTCAATGGTAAGCAAAACTTCTATTGGCTCACTTTTTCCGCCTTTAATGTGCTCTTTTACTTGCCCTGCAAGCGCATCAACTCGGTGCTCCATACTCTCAAATATGAGGCTGCCTACATTGGCTTGAGGTAACTCACCTCGCTGCAGTATTTGTTCGGTACTTAGTGGTTGCTCGTTTATATTGGCTTTAAGTATTTCATCAAGGTAAAAATAACGGCGCAGCGCATCTAAACTAAATGGCTCCTCGTCTTTTGCTACTTCGTTAAATTGTGGCAGGCGTAAACCTAGTGTTTGTTGATAAAAGCTCTCCTGTGCGCTGCACACACTTCTAATAAACACATCAAGATCTAACTGCTCTGGCACAACAACATCAAGCGCAATAACCGGCTGTGGTTTAATTGACTCACTTGGCAGCCAAATTGGGTTGTAACTGTGGTTGCTCAGCACAGTATTGGCTTGCTCATCGGCTAAATAATAATGACTATTAAAGGGCTGTAAATGCTGCTGATTGATTAGACATGCGGGCAGCGTTTTATCGCTTTTATCGCTTAATACAAAGCTGCGCCCTATGTATTCTAACAGCTCGCTTACAAGGGTTGATGGCATGCGCGGTTGGTTATCAAAACACGAGCGACCAATGTAACTCATGTATAGGTTGTCGCGGGCACTCAGTATCGCCTCTAAAAATAAGTAACGGTCATCTAATTTACGTGATCGGTCACCTTTTTGCTTTTTAGAGTAAGGCACTAAGTCAAAACCAATGGGTTGTACGTTACGCGGGTAGTCAGCATCGTTTAAGCCCAGCATGCATACCACTTTAAATGGTACGGCGCGCATGGGCATAAGCGTACAAAAGTTTACTTGCCCAACCAAAAATCGCTGCCCTACGCCTTTTTCTTGAATGCCTTGTTTAACTAAGTAACTAACAATACGCTGCGAAACCGCTTTGCTGTAATCACCATTGTCGTGGTGTTTTTGTAACTCTTCGAGCACGTTTTGAAGTACTAATAAATCCCAGCTGTCGTCGCTTTCACTTTCGTATATGGCGTTTAATAGCTCGCTTAAAATATGCGCTTTATTGGTGAGCGTATCATCGGGCGTTAGCTGCTCTTTAAAGCTTTGCAGTACATCAATAAAGTGCACGAGCTTGTTGAGTGTATCAAGCGCCATGCCTTCTACTTCATCAGCGCTGTAAATACCGTTAAACGGGCATTGTTCGTCGCGCATGGCAATACCAAGCAGTAAACGGTTGAGCCCATGTTGCCAGGTATTTAAATCGATAGCGGGCAAATCAAAGCTGCTTTTATGCGCTGCGTTTATACCCCATTTAACGCCTACACGTTCAAGCCAGTATTGAATTTGCTCGTATTCGTGCGCTTCAAGCCCAAATTTTTCGGCTATTTGCGTCACTTGTAATAAATCGAGAATATCCGACACACCAAAGCGCGAAAACGGTAAGTTAGCTAAACTCGCAAATGAACTAAGGACGGGTTTTTCTTGCTCTATGGCTAAATCGGCCAGTGCGTAAGGAATGAAGCGGCTGCCTTGTGCCCCGCCAAATACGGCTTCAATGTAAGGGCTGTAAGTGCCCACATCGGGCATCATGACGATTATGTCTTTGGGGGTAAGCGTTGGGTTTTGATTAAATAAGTTAAGTAAGTAGTCGTGCAAGCGCTCAACTTCTCTAAGCGGTGTATGGCAATCGCTTAGCGTAATACTGGTGTCGGTTGCACTGATTGGTAACTTACCTTCGTCGTTTATAAACCACTCTTTGTTATCGGTCAGCGATTCACCTTTAAACGCAAGCTGATAAATCTCGCTTTGTACTTGCCCTAGTAAGGTGTCGTCAAACACATCAATAAAACCATCTATCCAACGGGCATCTAACTGTACGAGTTGCTCAAAATAGTCGCGACCTAATTTACCCCACGACGATAACAACGGATTACCTATAAAGTAGTATTCTTCATCTGGATTGGTTTGTTTTTTTTGTTGCGCTTCCACCAGCGGCATTTTGGCGTATTTAGCGCTTATTTTAGCTGCTGTTTTTTCATCTATAATATCGCCCCAGTAATGCTCACTCGGGTTAAAAAAGAATAATATAACCTCGGTTTTTTTACTCAGCGCTTCAAATACGTCTAGCTGGGAGCTGGCAATCGCCGATATACCAAATAAGCTAATGCGTTGTGGCAGTAAGCTATTGTCCATAGTCTCAAGTGCTGCTAGTAGCTGCCCTTGCATATTAGCGCGATGAAATTGGCTTTGCCCAAGGTCTTGGCTTAGCTTTACAATGCGTCGCCATAAGTCAGGTTGCCATGGGGCAATGGTTACATCCACGTCATCAAGTTCATCTTTTCCGCTATCCCATGTGGCTATCCAGTGCGGTCGGTACATTAAATATTGGTCGTACACATCGGCTATTTTTTCGCACAGCGCAAAGGTTTTTTGCCCGTCAATATCGCCTTCTAAATAGGTCTTTAGCGGCAAATATAATGGCTCGTCAATACAGTTTGGTAAAATTGCAAACAGTTTCCAAGCAAGGTTAGGTTTATTAAACGCCGACTCTTTAGGGACATTTGGCAGCAATTGCTGATACAACTGCCAAATAAAGCTCGATGGCAGCGGAAAATCGACCTGCGCTGCAACCCCTAAGTTTTCGCTCAAACCTATTTTTAACCACTGCGACATACCCGGCGATTGCACTAGCACCACTTCTTTGTCGAACGGGCTTTGCAATGGGTTTACTTTTAACAGCTGGTGGAACTGCGCTTGCAGGGCTTCCATCCGGTTTGATTGAATAATATTTAGCATATAACACTGACCTTGCTTGAGATAAAACCAGTGTAAGATATTTTCAATATTAGGGGTAGTTATTCACTAAAATTGGTTCTAATAAATCAATGCGTTAGTCATTAAATAGTCAAAAAGCCCATCAGTGATGGGCTTTGTTTTAATTCAATTGTTAATCCTAGGGTCTGTTGATCTTTCAAGGTTAAATTTGCAACAGTCTGTTTGGTATTTAGGCAAGGCAGAGCCTATGTAGTGTAGTTATTCCCCATAAATGGGCGATAACGTAGCATTAATGCCAAACAGGCGCTGCCCAAAGGGTTCTTTCTAGGGGCTATTTACTCTTTGTTGCTCGGTTTTTACTTAGCCCCTAGGTTACAAACCTCGCGCCGCGATTAAATAGCCCCTAGTTTGAACAAATTTTAATCCGCAAAGATCAACAGACCCTAGACTTTAACTTAAAAGTCAGCGGTAAATGTAACTGCTGCGGAGCGAGGCGCACCAATGTAATAAGTAGAGCCGTTACCGGTACCACCTGCTAAGTAGCTTTTGTCGGTAACGTTATAAACAACAAATGATACGTCAATGGCTTTAAACGGGCCGGCATCTACGTCAGTTGAATAACCTGCATTAAAATCAAGTACGGTGTAGCCGTCTACTTTATTACGCGCGCGCGTGTCTTCATCTTGCCATGCACCTAAGCGCTCACCGGTGTATTTAGCCGATAAACCAACGCGAAAGCCATCGCTAAAGTAATCGGTAGACACCACAAATAAATCTTCTGATGAATCTATTATGCTGTCGCCTTTTCTAAAGCTCGGTACTACATCATTACCACTTTCATCTCTTAATATTATACCCTGTGAATCGTATGCATTTGGATCATCCGATGAATACTCAGAACTGCTATTCGTATACGACGAGTACACGCTCCAGCTTGGTGTTAGCATATAGCTTGCTGCAAGCTCGAGCCCATTTGAGTCAATACCCCCTACATTTACGTACGAGCCATTTGTACCAATCGTGTAATCAATGCCGTCTGTGCCACTACCAGGGGCAATAAAGGTAATGCGATTATCAAACTTAACACTGTAAGCCGTTGCTGTAATAGTTAATCTGTCGGCTTGGTAACGTACACCAAAGTCGATATTGTCGGCAGTTTCTGGCTCTATGTTTGTAAGTGTTGAGCTGTCCCGCTCAAGCACACCGTCTTTTATTGCGGAAAAATTCTCGCTGTAACTGGCAAATAATTCTGTGCTGTTATTTAGCTGATACAATACACCCCCGCTAAATAGCACGTCTGAGTCGCTATCTACTTTATCTGATCTTTCGTTAGCAAAGTGGTCGTACTTTTGTAATTCAACTAAATATTGTTTTGCACCAATATTTAATATTAAGTCACCAAAATTAATCGAGTCTTGTAGGTACCATTTGAATGTATCGGTATCAAAAGTGTTTTTGTATTGTGTCCAGTAAGGCGTGCTATCAAAGTGATGATAGATACGCGCGTCAATTACTTTGTGCCAATCACGCGACTCGTCACGCTCGCTTTGCTCATACCAAAAGCCCGCTTCTATATCGTGATCACCAAATGTAGCTTGGTAATTTGCCGTTACACCTAAACGATCTTTGTTGTAATGCGTATGGCGGTAAGACATAACAGGCGTTGCTGTTGCATCGTAACACGCAGGATTTAAACCAGGACCCGACTCCCATGGCCAGCTCAAACTTTGCGTACAATCGGCATTTGGTGCAAGCGGGTTGCCTTCACTATCAGCAAAACCATAAGGGCCTGCATTAGTGCCGCCCTCGGTTGTTGGGTCGCCATTTTCATCAACAGGCGTTGTTAAGTAAGGTGGGATCCAATCGCCGCGACCTGAATTTTTATGATAATAAGGACTAACGGTTAATAATGAAGTTGGCGAAATCGCGTATTCAAATTTTAAATAGCCTAAGGTATTTTCACGAAGCGTTCCCCAACCTTCTGCAAACATTTGGTCAAAATGCGGAACTCCCGTCCAATTCCATGTTAGCTGATCCCAATCGGGTGTTTGTTCAAACTGCTCAAGGCTTACGCTGTTATAGTTTGTCTCGCTTACATCATCGTAAGACAAACGACCAGTGAGTGTTAAGTCGTTAAAATTAGATACAAACTTAACCTCAGCGTGTTGGTTGTCTTTGCCCCCATTACTGCCAGAACCAATCCAGCGGCTTGTATCTGTTTGCGAGTAACTTACGTACGCTTGTGTGTTATTAAAAACAGTGCCTGTTTCGTGTTTAATGTAATAACGCGTGGCATCGTGGCTGCCTGATGTATACGCAAAGGTAGTGCCTTTTTCAAGGCTTGGGTCTTTACTTACAAAGTTAAATGTCCCGCCTAGTGCTTCAAGTGAAGCCGATTTAATATCAGACGTACCTTGACCAACTTCAACCGTTGCTAGGTTTTCGCTATCTAGGTAACGGTTAGCTTTAGCACCACCGCCATAATTAGAGCCACCATTGGGAATGCCATCAACGGTCATACCTAATTGTTGTTGGTTTCCATCAATACTAAAACCACGCATGGTGATCGTAGTAGACCAATCGTCGCCACCAAATGCATCACCTTCGTTTATGCTAATACCTGGTAAATTATCAATAACTGATAATATGCTCGATACCGAACTTTGTTGCTCAAGCATTGCAGGCTCAATAACATTGTTAGCGTAGCTTGTTGGTTTAGCAACCACTGTTACTTCTTCTATGGTGTTGTCGTTAGCATGAACAGATGTTGATACAGCCATGGCAATAGCCATGCTCAAAAGCGATTTGTTTTTTAAAGCGTACATTGTTGTCCCGTTTAGTTTTAATTATGAAATATGAAAACGCGGACAGTATGAATTTTAAATATGACAACGAGGATGAACTTTATTTACATAAAAATTAAACAAATATGGAAGATTTATGGCGGGAATATGTACAAAAAAAGACACCCAAAGGTTTAACTTTGGGTGTCTTAATTATTTTCTAGAACTTATTACAAATAGTAATTTATTTCAATTCAGCTAGCATTTCATCGCTGTATGGTACTAACTCTTCACCGTTTGCAATTTTGCTAATGTAATCTGGGTTTGCAATAAGTGGGCGACCAATAGCGATTAAGTCAAACTTAGCATCGTTAATAGCTTCTTTTGCTGACTCAAAACTATAACTACCTACGCCTACTAATGTACCTTTGTAGCCTGCGCGTAAAAATTCAGAGATGCTTTTGCCTTCAAGCGAGTCAAAGCGCATGCTGTCGTCAAAAATACCGCCGTGTAAGTACGCTAATTCTCTGCTTTCAAGTTCTGTTAATAAGTAATCAAATACCGCTTTATCGCGGCTATCTTCGCTCATATTAAAGTAAGCACCCGGTGTTAATCTAAGTGCAGTACGATCACTGCCTACAGCAGCAATAACCGCATCGGTTACTTCTAGTGCAAAACGCGACATGTTTTCAGGCGTTTGACCATATTCGTCGCTGCGTGTATTTGCAGCGTAATGTAAAAATTGGTCCACTAAATAACCGTTAGCACCGTGAATCTCTACCCCATCAAAGCCTGCTTCAATTGCGTTTTCAGCAGCTTTTGCGAAATCAGCAACTAGACTTTTAATATCATCAGTAGTGGCTGCTTTTGGTGTGATGTATGTAAGCTCACGCATACGAGGGACAGAGCCTTCAACGCCAATTGCTGATGGAGCAAGTACATCGCCATCAAAAAAGTGAGGGTGTGCAACACGGCCAACATGCCATAGCTGTGCAAACATTTTGCCGCCATTAGCGTGCACAGCGTCAGTTACTTTTTTCCAACCTTGAATTTGCTCGCTGGTAAATAAACCCGGAGTATTTGGGTAACCTTGTCCATCTGGACGAATAATAGTTGCTTCACTAATAATTAAACCGGTTTCGGCACGGCTAGCATAATATTCAACCATATCTTGTGTTGGCACTAGGTTATCGTCAGCCATACAACGCGTTAATGGCGCCATAAGTACGCGGTTTTTAAGCTCAATCGTGTTATTTAATTTAAACGGAGCAAGTAGATCAGTTGTCATTTTTCAATCCTTCATTAAGTATATGCTTACTACAATGTGGCCTTTTTACAAACATTCAAGCTTATTTTTGAATGATCGCTCAAATTAGTGAGAAATTATACTGATCAATCTACAAATTAGATCTGCATTGCTGAAATTAAATAGCAACTTTTCAACACTCTGTCATATAACTCGATATACTTGTGTGCATATAATTTAGATATAGTAATTAAAAGTGAGCTAATTATGACAACGCCAAATTTAAGCGAAAAACACGCAGTAATTTTAGGACTTGGAGCAAAAAAACGCTTAGCCTATATGTTCGAAACCGTACAACAGTTTAAGCAAGTATGGATTTTAAACGATGATGATGGCTGCGTTATGCTTGCCAACGAAGATGACGACTGTGTTCCTGTTTGGCCAACTCGCGAATTTGCAGAGGCATGGGCTACTGGCGAATGGGCTGGCTGCAGCGCTAAAGCAATCCCACTTGCTGACTGGTTTAGTCGCTGGACACCGGGTCTTGAGGAAGATGACTTACTTATTGCTGCCTTCCCTACAGAGGAAGATGATGGCACGATATTGTTTTCAGATGAGTTTGAAAAACAATTAAAAGCGCCAAAGCAAAAATATTAAGGTTCAAAGCCTAAATACTCAGAGTTCTAAAATTTATAAACGCGGCACTTAATTTAGTAGCCGCGTTTTTATTGGCAATATCTAAAGTTCAAATAAGCCTGCGTAATTGCATCTGGATTTTCTACTTGCGGATAATGCCCAAGCTCTACAAACTCTTGTACGCGCGCATTGGGAATAAGCTTTTTATAATGCTCAATCATATGCTTACCAGAGATGGGGTCTTCTGCGCCTGCTATAAACGTAAGTGGTATATTACTATTTATGATGGCACCAACCCAGCGTGCTCGGTTTTGCTGCCTCTGCTTTATATAACTAATGAGTTTGGGCATTACGGCTAAGCCATCTTTATAAATTAGCAGCTCCCAAAGTGTGTCTACCACTTGTTTTGAAGGCGGTGTACTTTTACCAAAAATAGTAAGTAGATTATTGGCAAATTTTTGTTTATTCATTAATTTTGGTACTACCCAACCTAGGGCGTGTTGATCTTTTCGGGTTGAAATTTGTTCAATCTAGGGGCGATTAAATCGCGGCGCGAGGTTTGTAACCTAGTGGGCTAAGTAAAAACCGAGCAACAAAGAGTTAATCGTCCCTAGAAAGAACCCAAAGGGCAGCGCATGTTTGGTATTTATGCTGCGTTATCGCCTATTTATGGGGAATAACCACACTACACAGGCTCTGCCTTGCCTAAAAAACAAACATGCTGCTGTAAATTTAACCACCACAGTTCAACACACCCTAGCTTTGAAAGTAAAAGCTTTTGTATAAATAAGGGTTTATGAACCTCAGGAAATAACCCACCATTTAAAAAACACACACTGTTTATTTTAAAGTCACTTTGGCTAACGACTTGCCTTGCTAACAACTCTTGAGCCACAGTATCACCATAATCATGAGCTAGTATATGCACGCCATTAATATTTAAATGCTTTAAAAATTTCGTGTATAAGTCGGCTTGCTCGGTAATTTTATAAATAGCGTTTATTGGTTTATCTGACAAACCAAAACCTAGCATATCGAGTGTAATTACAAAATAATGTTCACTAAGGGTTTGCCACATACCTCCCCAATCCCAGCTAGCACTTGGAAAGCCATGTATTAAAAGCAGCGCAGGCTTAGTTATATCGCCAGCTGTTTTAGTAAAAATTTGATGACCATTAATTTGAGTAAATTGACCCTGTGATTGCCACTGTTGAAGAGAAAACATATATTAGCTTAATTTTTATTATTAATTTGTTAGTTTTATCATAAAGGTAATTAAAAAAGGAAACAAAACCAATGCATAAAATTTGCATTGGCTTATTAAAAGTCATGTTAAAATTTAATAGTGTAATCTACATAAACTCGATGGTCAGCTCTATCGCCTTTAACACCATCAACACTGCCTGACTTTTCGGTTGTATAATCTACAAATAACCAACGTAAGCTTAAGCCTTTTATTTTCTCAACTTTATAGCGGGTATCTACAGCCCAATATTTTTCGTCGGCTGTGCCACCTAACTTACCCAACGCAGAGTTTTCAGCATCGCTGCCGTCTGTGTAGTAAAATTTAGTTGTTAAGCCAGGCGATACTGCTTTCAAATCAATTCCTAAACGAGCTTGCCATGATGTTTCATTTTGGTTTGTTAAATCGGCACCGATTAATGAGCGAGTTGGAAATGGGTTTGTACCATGATCACCTCTGAAATTATCTTCAATCCAAGCATCACTCACTTTAGTAAATGCCGCACCTACACTCCAAATATCTTTTTTCCAATCAGCATCTAGGTAATAGGCAAATCCATCGTTTTTACTTTTGGTTAAGCCTGTTAATGCACCAGGTGTATCTTCATCATCTAAATCGCCGCCCTCTGCGCCTGTTACAAATAAATCACCATCATCTTGTGAGGTAAATATGCCAGTTGAAAGGGTTAACTTACTTTGTTCAAATTTAATGTCGTAACTGATTTTTAATGCGATTTTACTTAGATAATCGTGCGAATTTAAGTATTCAGCCTCTAATATTAGATTGTCTTTTTTATGCGTAGCACCTACGCCCCAAATTACACTAATAGCGCCAGTTTCCGATTGATCGGTAGAAAAGTCTTCCCATCTATCGTCGTGTCGACGGCTCCATTTGTCGTAAACGTAACCGTATAATTTAGTGTTGCCAATTTTATAATCGCCAAAAACACCTCTAAAAGTATTAGGAATAGCCCGACTCCCAGAGCTTTTAAGTAACATACTTTTGGTTTTTTGCCCGCCCACTTTAACGTAACCGTTATTGCCCAATTTAAAATCTAAAAAATATTGACCAAATTTAGAAAAGCTATCGTCAACTCCACCGCTCTCACTACCTGCTGGTAAAATATTACCTGCGGCTGAACCCGTAGAATTAATATTCATTACGGTGTAAGTCGATACACCCACACTCAATAAATCGTTTATATAACCCGATGTGTAATTGAGCTCTATACCTTGAGCAAAAGTTGAATCGTCACTTGCGTCGTTATCGTAGTCACGATCAAAATAAATTGATCTAAGTTTTATATTAAATTCATCTTGTTCTGTCAGCCCATTAACAGCGGCATACGAAGGAATAGAAATACATGTTAATACTGCGGCTATTGCCGCAAGTAATTTAGATACTCGGTGAGCCATAGTTATCTCCGTTACCTTATTTTGTTTAAGTTTTCACTGTGCAGTACATAGCAGCGTGTATTTTTTCGACCTACACGGCAAACATGTCATAAGGTAATTACATTTTAAGTAATCACGTTTTCTTTCACGCTACTAAAATATAGAACAATATAAGTTTTTAATGTTTTAATTTTCATATTATGAAATATTAAGTGTTTGTTTTGTTTCGGATGAATTACAAAAGTAAGGTGAGCATGGTCTCTTGCTTACTCGTACCTATGACGATAGCTCCCTTTAAAAACATCATAACATTGGTAAAATTTTACTTTATTTAAACTTATCAAAGTAAAGTTATGAGCAAAAACTAAAAGCTATCTGTTGTTTTATGAGCAGCAAATTTCCACTAAAAAATCAATAAATATAAAAATCAGCACCCTTTAGCCAATACTTTTGTTGTTGGCTATAAAGTAGCAAAGAACATGTAAATTATTATATTTATATACATGTTCATTTTATCTTGATGAGTAAAATCAACTCTTACATTACATCTACTCTAAACCTTTATTAAATATATATATTCTAATTAATAACAAAGTTGTATCCTGAATAATAAGTGCTATATTTATTTCGATGATAAAACAGATATACGTTCAGTATATTCATAATAAAGGATGGGTTAATGTTTTCAGGACGACCGATTAGTAAAAGATTATTAATCTCAGTGCTTACTCATGCTATTTTTTTCATCAGTGGTATTGTATTAACTTACTTTGCCCACACTGCACATCAAGATGCTGTTAATAACAAAATAAATGAAGCTCTTAACAACCGCCTTTCTTCACTATCAACAGGCGTTACTAGCAGATTCGACTTATATAAATATGGGCTATACGGTTTAAAAGGATTTATACATGGCATTGGCGTTAATAATTTAAGCTACCAAACAATTTCTAATTACTCTAACAGTCGCAACTATGCCCAAGAGTTCCCAGGTGCGAATGGTATTGGTTTTATAAGAAAAGTGAATGCCGAAAACTTAGCCCAATTCTTAAAAACTGCAAAATACGATCGACCTAGCCAAATATTCAAACTAAATAAACTAGCTAACGAAAGTGGTGAGCACTTTATTATTCAGTATATATTTCCTGAGCAAAGTAATTCACGGGCTCTAGGACTCGATATTGCATCGGAAAGTACACGTAAAGAAGCAGCATTAAACTCTGCAATTAATAATCAAGTTCAATTATCGGCACCTATAACGTTAGTCCAAGCAGATAAAGAATCTCAACAGGGTTTTTTAATTTTATTGCCCGTTTATAACAACATTATTATTCCTACAAATAAAAGCCAACGTTTAGAGCAATTGCTTGGATGGACTTACTCTCCTTTACTCATCAATAATATTTTAAACTCACTTTCACAAGCCGATGAAAATAGATTAGTGATCAGTGATATAGGTAAAAACGCTAATGTCGATTTTTTTAGTTATGGAACTGTAAGCGAGACTGCTAGTTACCAATCAACTAAAGTGATTGAAGTTATGGGGAGAACATGGAAAATTACACTTAGTGCCTCAGATGCGTTTATTAAAACACTCCATTTACCAAATAAATACCAGGCTATTGTCAATGGTATTTTTTATACGCTTATTTGTATATTTATAACCTTTATCGTTCAGCTATTTTTTTACCGTAGAGAACAAAGAACACAACGAAGAATCACTAAAGCTAAACAAAATAAGCATCTGCTGCAACAAACAAATTTAAAATTAGAAAAAGAAGTAAAATTACGCACTAAAGAAATTGCCGATATAAGTATGCTTCAACAAAGTATTTTAAACAGTGCCAGTTATTCAATTATTGCGACCGATATAAACGGCTTAATTACTTTATTTAATCCCGCCTCTGAAAAGTTATTAGGCTATAAAGCGCAAGATATTATTGGAATTGAGAATCCGGGCATTTTTCATTTAAAAGAAGAAATTATAAAAAAAGCTAAACAACTTAGTACTGAATTGAATAAACCCGTATCTCCTGGTTTTGAAGTGTTTATCTTAAAAGCAACGGCTACAGAGCCTGATATCAATCAGTGGACATACATTTCTTCTACAGGCGAGCACATACAAGTTAATATAAGTGTTACCTCTTTATTAAATAACGAAAATGAAATTGTTGGCTATTTGGGTGTAGCATACGATTTGACCGAACAAATTAATCATGAACAAGCCCTTGGGCATGCTAAAGAGTTAGCTGAACAGGCATCACAGGCTAAATCTGAATTTTTAGCAAATATGAGTCACGAAATACGCACACCTATGAATGGCATACTAGGTACATTACAGTTACTACAAGAGCAGCCATTGAATGAAAAATCAAAAGAGTATTTAAAAAAATCACTTTATTCGACCCGCTCACTCACCACTATTATCAATGATATCCTCGACTTTTCTAAAATTGAAGCCGGGAAGCTTTCATTAGAATATAAATCGTTTGACCTTTTTGAACTTATTCACCACTTAGAGTCTGATCTTGGCCTGCAAGCCAGTGATAAAAATATATATCTTAAATTTATAATTAATATTGAGCATAAGCATTGGGTAGGCGACCCCGTTAGGCTCAGACAAATATTTTTAAACCTAATATCTAATGCGATTAAGTTTACGTCGCAAGGTGGCGTTACAGTAACGTTTTGGCTAACCGACGAAAACAAAATATGTTGTTGTATATCCGACACCGGAATTGGAATTTCTGAGCAAGCAATAGAGCGATTATTTGAGCGCTTTGAACAAGCAGAGCAGTCAACCACGCGTGAATATGGCGGTACAGGTCTTGGCTTACCTATTACTAAATCATTAATAGGTTTAATGAATGGCGAAATTAAAGTAACAAGCCAATTAGATTCAGGTAGTCAATTTTATGTGTACTTATCATTAAAACAAGCACAGATTGATGAAAGCACATTAATAACAAAAAATGTTGAGCTTCCTGACCTATCTGGAAAAACTATTTTATTAGCTGAAGATAATAAAATAAATCAGCTTGTTGCATCTGCGATGCTTGAGCCTACAAAAGCCACCATTATTATTGCCAACAATGGGTTAGAAGCAATCTCATTATACGAGTCACACAAGCCAGACATTATCTTTATGGACATTCAAATGCCTAAAATGGATGGTCTTCAGGCATGTAAAAAAATTAAGGCGCTTAATAATGAACAAATTGTTATCGCGTTAACCGCTAATGTTTTTACAGAGCAAAAAGAAATATACAGGCAGTTATTTGATGGTTACGTTTCAAAGCCAATTGAAAAAAATGAGCTTGTAAGCATGTTATCAACACTCTATTTAGTTAATAGTTAGTCATTACAAAGGCATTAAAAAACCCAGTTACTAATACCTTTCGATATTAGTAACTGGGCTCTAAGAATAATGGTGGAGGGAGAGGGATTCGAACCCTCGTTAGGGATAAACCTAAACACACTTTCCAGGCGTGCGCCTTCAGCCACTCAGCCATCCCTCCACAGTGCTGCAATTGTGTAATGCAACAGCGCGCTATAGTATGAAATAGACTCTTAAGGTGCAAGGAATTTTTAAATTTGGGCCTTTAAATGCTTACTAATCAAGCAACACATACCTATAGGCACAAAAAAACGGCTAAATCTAAGACTTAACCGTTTTTAATTTATACTTTTAAAAGTTACTTAGCCATGCTCGCAGTAAATTCAAGCATGCGATTAAGTGACTTAAGTGCGCCTTCGCGTAAATCCATATCAACGAATACTTCTTTACCTTTAGGGCTTATGAGGGCTTCCTCAATCGCTTTTAAGCCATTCATTGCCATCCAAGGGCAATGTGCGCAACTTTTACATGAAGCGCCCTCACCTGCCGTTGGAGCCGCAAAAAACTCTTTATCTGGGCATAGTTGCTGCATTTTATAAAAGATGCCGCGATCGGTTGCTACAATAAACTTTTTATTGTTCATTGTTTGCGCTGCTTTAATTAATTGGCTCGTAGAGCCAACCGAATCGGCAAGTGCAACAATTTCTGCTGGTGACTCAGGATGAACTAATACGCCTGCATCTGGGTGCAGTGCTTTCATATCTTTTAGAGCTTTAGTTTTAAATTCGTCATGTACGATACACGCACCATTCCACATAAGCATATCAGCACCGGTATTTTTTTGAATATAACTACCAAGGTGCTTATCTGGGCCCCAAATGATTTTTTCGCCTTGCTCATCAAGGTGCTCTACTATTTCAAGTGCACATGATGAGGTTACAATCCAATCTGCACGTGCTTTAACAGCCGTAGAGGTGTTTGCATATACAACCACTTTACGGTCAGGGTGCTGATCGCAAAACGCAGAGAACTCGTCTATCGGGCAGCCAATGTCTAACGAACACGTCGCTTCAAGCGTAGGCATAACAACCGTTTTATTTGGCGTTAAAATTTTGGCGGTCTCGCCCATAAATTTTACGCCCGCGACGATAATCATATCTGCATCGTGACGTGCGCCAAAACGCGCCATTTCTAGCGAGTCGGCAACGCAGCCGCCGGTTTCTTCAGCAAGTGCTTGAATTTCAGGATCGGTATAATAATGGGCAACAAGTACAGCATTTTTGTCTTTTAGTAATTGTTTTATACGCGCTTTATATTCGCCTTGCTCGTCTTGTGTTAACGGTGCTGGCTTAGGGGGGAAAATATAACCTTCAGGCATAATAGTTTGAGCTAGACTCATGTTCTCGACCACTTATCTACAGTGCATTAATTAGGGCGAATTATACGAGAATATGAAAGCAAATAACAGCAAACTAGTAAGGCTGTTTATAAAAAATAAAGTGGGAAATTAAAAAAGAATATAAAGGAAAGTATTAGAGAGTGGTGGGTCATGATGGATTTGAACCATCGACCAATTGATTAAAAGTCAACTGCTCTACCAACTGAGCTAATGACCCGCTCTAATATAAATCTGCTTTGTAAAAAGCTGCGTAAATCCGCCGATTAATACTTTCATAGAATGGTGGGTTATGATGGATTTGAACCATCGACCAATTGATTAAAAGTCAACTGCTCTACCAACTGAGCTAATAACCCGCTCTATGCACTTATTCAATTAAGAATGAAGCCTACGTATATACGCCGACTGATGCCAAACACTATTCACAAGGAATAAAGAATGGTGGGTCATGATGGATTTGAACCATCGACCAATTGATTAAAAGTCAACTGCTCTACCAACTGAGCTAATGACCCGCTCTTATATAACTTTTCATAGAATGGTGGGTTATGATGGATTTGAACCATCGACCAATTGATTAAAAGTCAACTGCTCTACCAACTGAGCTAATAACCCGCTCTATGCACTTATTCAATTATGAATGAAGCTTACGTAAATCCGCCGATTTATACCAAACAGTATTCACAAGGAATAAAGGATGGTGGGTCATGATGGATTTGAACCATCGACCAATTGATTAAAAGTCAACNATGGTGGGTCATGATGGATTTGAACCATCGACCAATTGATTAAAAGTCAACTGCTCTACCAACTGAGCTAATGACCCGCTCTATTGTTGCGTTTAAATGCAACTTATTACTTTACGTAAATCCGTCGATTGGAACCAATCACTATTCAAAGGAATAAAGAATGGTGGGTTATGATGGATTTGAACCATCGACCAATTGATTAAAAGTCAACTGCTCTACCAACTGAGCTAATAACCCGTTCCAGTTGCTAACTTATTTCTAAGTTAAGCCTGCGTAAATCCGCCGATTGATGCCAAACACTATTCACAAGGAATAAAGAATGGTGGGTCATGATGGATTTGAACCATCGACCAATTGATTAAAAGTCAACTGCTCTACCAACTGAGCTAATGACCCGCTCTGACGTTGCGTTTTATAACAACTTAGTATTCTACGTAAATCCGCCGATAAAAGACCATTCTAAGAATGGTGGGTTATGATGGATTTGAACCATCGACCAATTGATTAAAAGTCAACTGCTCTACCAACTGAGCTAATAACCCGCTCTTTTCGTCGCATTTCGAGTGGGGTAACCATTCGTTTGCTGCGGGCGCTTATAATACTTATTTATAAAATGAGTGCAACCGAAATTGTCTCTTTTTTTAAGTTTTTATGTCTAGATGCACAAAATTAAACCGTTTGTGCTCAAACTACATGCAAATCCAAGATTCTTCGAGAGTTTCCATGTAGTTTGCTCGCCTTAACTAGAAATTTAATCGCCAGTGAACTTTAGTTTCCTAAACGATCAGTTGCTAGTTTTGCAGCAGTTGTACTCGGGTATTGATTGATAAGATCGCTCAATATTCTCTGTGCTTGTGCTGTTGAACCTTGATCCTGTAAAAGCGTGCCTAACTTTAACATTGCATCAGGGCGTTTATTTGAATTTGGGAATTCGTTAACAACCACTTTAAAGTGCTCCACCGCTTTTACGCCGTCATTCTTAATAGTAAGCAACTGCCCTAGCCAATAATGCGCGTTAGACGCATAGACAGAATTTGGATAAGTAGTTAAAAACGTTTGAAACTCAGGAATTGCTTGATCATAGCGTTTATCTTTCATTATTAACGCGACAGCACGCTCATACGCTTCGTTTTCAGACAAATCATTGCTGTAGGTCTGTGCATCGTTTGGCTGCGTATGATTAGCTACAGGAGCTGCTGCTGGCTGTGTATAAGCTTGGCTCACGCGGTTTTCAATTTCTTGATACAGCTCACGCTGACGCTGCAGTACTTTTTCGAGCTTGTAGCTTTGCTCTTCGGTTACACCTCGAATTTGGCTTACTTCGTCTTGTAACAAGTTAAGCTGTTGCTGTAACTCAACTTGCAAAAAGTTACGCGACTGCATCATATTCTCAAGCGACGCTAATCGCTTCTCAATACTTGATTGTGAACTCGCAGCTTCTGAAACAGGAGCGGGAGCAGCCATTAACTGGGTGCTCCCGCTCAATATCATGGCTGCCAAAATGATTTTCGGCTTCATAATATCTCTTATCTTAGTAAACTAGTACCGCACGGCGGTTTTTAGCGAAAGCTGATTCAGTGCGAGACTTAACCATTGGCTTCTCTTCACCGTAGCTTACTACTGACATTTGGCTAGCTGAAACACCTAAGCTTAATAGGTATTTTTCAACTGCTTGGCCACGGTGCTCACCTAGTGCAATATTGTACTCAGGAGTACCGCGCTCATCTGCGTGGCCTTCGATTAGTACTTTAACAGATGAGTTTTGAACTAAAAACTCAGCATGTGCACGAAGTAAGTCTGCATACTTGCTTTCAACTGTTGCAGTATCAAAATCGAAGTAGATTACTTGCTCTTGACGAAGTGCTTCATATTTTTGACGAAGTTGCTCTTCGGCTTGTTGTTCTGGAGAAATTGTCGCTACTTCAACTGTATCATTGTTCATTGATTGCTCAACAACGCCTTGATTTGATTGATTTGCAGCACCTTCGTCTATATCTGAAGATGAGCTACAAGCTGCTAATGTCATTACTGGCACAGCAATTAGCAGGCCTTTAAGTATTTTGTTAAGTTGCATTGAGTAGATTCCTATTTTGAGTAAACCAGTAATATTACTGTAAGTATGGCGACCAAGCTGGTGCCTTTACTTGTCCGTCTAGCACAGGTAACCGTGCTTTAAAACGGCCGTCCATCGATACTAGCGCAAGTACCTGTTTATTATTATGAAGCGTGCTATATATAATCATCGAACCATTTGGCGCTATGCTCGGTGATTCATCTAGGCGTGTTCTTGTTAATACTTGGAACGCACCTGTAGCCAGCTCTTTCTTAGCAAGATGGTACTGCCCGTTAGTACGGTTAACCATCACTAATTCTTTTCCATCTGGAGATATAGAACCGGCAAGATTCATATCTCCATCAAAGGTGAGTCGTTGTGACCGACCTGTTTTTAAATTTAACTTATAAATCTGAGCATTACCACCCCTTTCAGATGTAAATACGATATCTTGACCATTTGGATGCCAAGATGGCTCAGTATCTATGCTACGGTGATTTGTTAAGCGTGTTTCTTTGCGTGTAGCTAAGTCAAGCATGTAGATTTCTGTTGCACCCGTTTTATCCTTAGAAAGCACTAATAATAGCCTTTTACCATCTGGTGAGAACTGCGGGGCACCATTAATACCACGGTAACTTGCTATTATTTCGCGTTTACCGGTGTATATATCTTGAATATAAATCTGGCTTTGACGGTTTTCAAACGTTACGTACGCTAGCTTAGTACCATCTGGTGACCATGCTGGCGACATCAATGGCTCTTTTGAGCGAAGTAACACCTGCTCATTAAAACCATCATAATCAGCAACAACGAGTTGATACGGCTTAGGGTCATTATCTCGTACTATTACATAAGCAATTTTAGTTAAAAATGCACCTTTCTCGCCAGTCAATTTTTCGTAAATAACATCACTGATTCGGTGCGAGTAACGGCGGAAGCCACTTTCACCAATAACACTTTCACGCGCTTCTAAAATATGACCTTGGCTTTTAATTAATTTACCATTGCTCATCATTTGTGTATTGCCACCGGTAATTTGGCCGCGAATAACATCAACCAACTCATAACGAACCAAGTAACGCCCATTAGTTTGCTGTTCAACTTCGCCGACCAATATGGCTTCAACCCCTTTATTAACCCAAGATGCGTAATCAATCTCGCCATCTTTACTTGGCTGTTGTGGCATTTGCGCTACATCTACAGGTTTAAATTTTCCGCTGCGCATTAAATCGGCAGCAATAACACTGCTTAATTCTTCAGGGATTGGACCTATACCTTGATATTTAAAAGGTACTATAGCGATAGGTCTTGCACCATCTACACCCTCAGTTATTACAATTTCAAGGGCTGCATTAGCAACACCCATAAACCCAAAAAGTAACACTAAACAGGCTGTCTTTATTTTGTTGAACATATCATTCCTTTAAAATTCTGGCTTGATTGTTAAATTGATATTCTTAAGTTGTTCGAATACGTCTTTATCTTTAGATACCGGTAATGTGTCGGCCATACGCACAGCTCTTAATGCAGCTTCACATACCAACTTGTCGCCGCCTAATGATTTAACTTGAGTCACCAAACCATTAAAGCCTAAACGAATATTGACTCGGCACTGTTGGTTTTTCATTTTTTGATCAATCAGAAGGTTTTGCTGAATACGCGCCATAATTAATGCACGGTACTTATCAACTTCGCTCACCACTTGTTGCTGACGTATTTTACTACGGGCAGCCTGCTCTTTGGCAAGTTGCTCTTGTAACATTTGCTCTTGCATTGCTTGCTGGCGTTTACGTTCTGCCTCGGCTGCACGCTCTTTAGCTTCCTCTTCACGTTTTTTACGTTCAGCTTCTGCTTTTTTAAGTGCGTCTTCTTCGGTTTTACGTTTATCAGCAGCTGCTTTTGCTGCACTTTCAGCTTCTTGCTTTTGCTTCTCAGCTTGCTTAGCTTTAGCGCGCTCTTTTTGCTCGATAGCACGTGCTTTTTTAGCTTGTGCTTGCGCCTCGGCAGTTTCTTTTTCTTTAGCTTTACGCTCTAGCTCTAGCTTTTTAATATGCCTAGATTCAGATTCGCGTTGCTTACGTGCATTTGCCGCTCTGCGTTCTAAATCGCGGATACGTTTGTCTTCAGCACTTTTTTTATCTTTTTCTTTCTTTTGAAGCTCAGCAATTTTTTGCTCAACTTGCTTTTGATCAACTGTAACAGCCGACACCGCTTTATCTGGCGTAGGTATAGCCGAATTAAGCGTTACTTCCATTACTTTAGGTGCTGGCGGATGAATATTTGCAGACGCATACAAAAAACCACCAATTCCTAAATGAAGTACTATCGATTTTACTACTGAACTATTCATACAGCTACTTCCCCTCAAAGGATTCAGTCATTAATCCTACTGATGGTACGCCTGCGTTTTTCAAAAAATCCATTAGTAATAATACTTCTTGATACGACACCTTACCCGAGCCTTTGATCATGACCGGCACATCAGGGTTTTTCATTAACTGTAATTTTATAACCGCAGCTACATCAAGTGCTTCCATAGGTTCTTCTGGATCAGTACCTACGCTTACATAATATTTACCCTCTGCATCAATTGAAGCAATAATGGGCGGAGTATCTTTAGTATCAACTAAATCAGACTCTTCCATTTTAGGTAAATCAACTTTTACACCATGTGTAATAAGCGGTGCTGTTGCCATAAATATAATAAGTAATACCAACATTACATCAATGTAAGGTACTACATTAATTTCTGCGACCGGACGGCGCTTTTTACGCTGATACATTCGCTTGTGCCTCTATTTGTGTAGCTGCTTGACGGTGTAAAATATTAGCAAACTCTTCCATAAAGTTAATATAGTGAGACTCAAGCTTTTCAACACTGTTTGAAAAACGGTTATAAGCAATAACGGCCGGGATTGCCGCGAATAAACCCATAGCAGTCGCAATAAGTGCCTCTGCAATACCGGGTGCTACCATTTGTAATGTAGCTTGCTTAACTTCACCTAGTGCAATAAAGGCATTCATAATACCCCACACTGTACCAAACAAACCGATATACGGACTAATAGAACCTACCGTTGCTAAAAACGATAAGCTAGATTCAATTTTTTCAATTTCACGAGAAAGCGCAACACGCATAGAACGGTGCGTCCCTTCCATAACAATACTCGCACTTTGAAATGTATTCTTTTTATGACGAGCAAACTCTTTAAAGCCTGAAGTAAATAAGGCTTCAATTCCTTGAGACTGACCGCTGCGTGACGATATTTCGTTATACAATTTGCTTAAATCAATACCGGACCAAAATTTTTGCTCAAATTTCTTAGCATTTGATAGTGCATCTGATATTGCTTTTTTACGCTGAAATATAATTGTCCACGACATTACAGACATGGCAACTAGCCCTAACATTACTAACTGAACAAGCAAACTTGCTTCTAAAATTAGATCTAAAAAATTAAGCCCTGATCCCACGTTAAACTCCTAAGTAATTTCAAAATACGGCAAATTGATTAATTTGTGTAGATATGACCGCTTACACGGCCAAAAGTTGCATCTAGTGTATCTACTCCATTTCAAGCTGACAACGATATTGCTATGAATAGGCAACAAAAAACGTTAAAAAACAGCTTTAGTTAGCATTTCCCTTTGCTTCAGCAGTTTATTTAATCTTTTAAATAAACTCGCTAACTATAAATATGCGTAAATATATAAGCAAAACGTCATAAAATGCGTCGTTTATTCAAAATAAGAGCATAAACACTCAAAAGTTGTCAGCCCCGTCTTAATGTAATAGTAAAACTAATACCGAGCCACAATGAAAGTCATCACTTAAGCTATAAATTTCATAACCTTATAAATTTAACGATTAATTAACGCGCAAGATTAAAACAACAATAAAATTCACCGGATTAGTTTTTATAATCTGAAAATACAAATTTTCTAGTTTGAATAAAAAGGTGATCTTACGTATTATTCTCCCATACCGAACTAGCGCACTGAATGAGATAGCTTCATTAAGCCAAGTTCTTAGTAATATGATATTTTATCGTATTACATTGTTTTACTCTTTCTGGATAAAACCAAATTAAGTAAAACGTAGTTCCCTGGATTACTTCCTTCAACTTGTTGTTTGCCCGCATTTTTTGCGGGCTTTTTTTGCCTGCAATTTACTACGCTACACACTATATTTATAAACTAATAATCGCTTTACTCAATCTACGATAAGTAATTCGCTTACTAGTTTGAGCGAAAGGCAGGATAGCTTCGCGAGTCTTAACGCCCTGTGAATTAACAGTTAACCATAAAGCGCATAAATTTTTAAGTAACATTTGCAACAGTGTGTTGAGGTTTTGGGTAAAATACCAACTTGTATAAATATTTGAAAGAAAGGGGTACTAAGTCAATTACCTGCTGCGCAATAAACCACAGCAAGTAATGTGTATGAGGCTAGTCTTTTTTAGGAAGTAAACCAAAGTGATGGTATGCACTGTCAGACACTATTCGCCCACGCGGAGTACGCTGAATAAATCCTTGCTGAATTAAAAATGGTTCTATCACATCTTCTATTGTTTCACGCTCTTCACCAATAGCTGCAGCAACATTGTCGAGCCCTACTGGGCCGCCCATAAATTTTTCAATTATGGCGAGTAAATATTTGCGATCCATATAATCAAAGCCACTTTTATCTACGTCAATCATATCAAGCGCTTGCTTAGCTACTTCGGCGTTTACTGTACCGTCAGATTTTACCTGTGTGTAATCGCGTACACGACGTAATAAACGGTTTGCAATACGTGGTGTACCGCGCGAGCGTTGTGCAATTTCGGTTGCGCCATTGTCACACATTTCTAAACCAAGATAATGTGCAGAGCGCCCGACTATGTGCGACAAATCTTCTACAGAATAAAACTCTAATCGCTGCACAATACCAAAACGGTCACGTAGTGGCGATGTAAGCGAGCCTGCTCGCGTAGTGGCACCAATAAGTGTAAATGCAGGTAAGTCTAATTTAATAGAACGCGCAGCTGGGCCTTCACCAATCATTATATCAAGCTGGTAGTCTTCCATTGCTGGATACAGTATTTCTTCAACTTGCGGGCTTAGCCTGTGTATTTCATCGATAAAAAGTACATCGCCTTCTTCTAAATTGGTAAGTAGTGCAGCTAAATCGCCTGCTTTTTCAAGTACAGGGCCTGATGTTGTTTTAATACTTACGTGTAATTCGTTGGCGACAATATTTGCAAGCGTGGTTTTACCAAGCCCAGGTGGGCCAAATATTAATAAATGATCGAGCGCTTCACCACGGGTTCGGGCAGCTTCAATAAAAATTTCCATTTGTTGCTTAACATGAGGCTGGCCTCTGTAGTCGGCTAAAAGTTTAGGCCTTATTGCACGATCTATAGAGTCTTCATTTGTTTTTTCAGTCGCATCAATTAAGCGATCCGCTTCAATCATGGGTTACTCACAACATTGATTTTAAAGATTCTCTAATAAGAACCTCAGTAGACATATCGGGTTTGCTTATCGATTTTACTGCTTTTTGAGCTTGTGGCAATTTATAACCTAATGCAAGCAGTGCCGATACGGCATCATCGGCTGCGTTATTAGCTATTGTCGCATCGCTCATTGGCTCTATTACTGCGCTGTCGCTAAATGGCGTAAATAAATCATTACCCCAATCTTTTAATCTGTCTTTCATTTCGAGTACTAAACGCTCGGCTGTTTTTTTACCTACACCGGGTAATTTAACTAGCGACGTTGAGTCTTCGTTATTTACACAGCTTACAAATTGCTTTGCCGACATGCCCGATAAAATAGCTAAGCCAAGTTTTGGACCAACGCCATTTGCTTTTAATAGCTCTCTAAACAAGGCACGCTCAACTTTATTATTAAAACCAAATAATAGCTGAGCATCTTCACGCACTACAAAGTGGGTGTAAACAATCGCGTTTTCACCAATTTTTGGTAAATCGTAAAAACAGGTCATTGGCATTTGTACTTCGTAACCGACACCACTTACTTCGAGTAATATTTCTGGTGGCTGTTTTTCGACTAAAATACCATTTAAGCGGCCTATCATAGTTATTTCCTTAATCGTCCTCTAACGGTTTTGCTTGCGCTACCCGCTAGTTTAATTAAATTTTGTTCTGAGTGAGCGTGGCAAATCGCAATAGCGAGTGCATCAGCTGCATCGGCCTGTGGCGTACCGGGTAGTTTTAAAATATTTTTTACCATGTGTTGCACTTGAGTTTTATCTGCACCACCGTTACCTACTACTGCTTGCTTAATTTGCCTAGCTGAATATTCAAATACGGGCAAGTCGGCCATTGCAGCGCCTACAATAGCAGCGCCTCTAGCTTGGCCAAGCTTTAAAGCAGAATCGGGGTTATGCGCCATAAATACTTTTTCGATGGCAAAGGTTTCTGGTGAAAACTGCTCAATAAGCTGTGTAATGCCTTGGTAGATCATTTTAAGTCTAACCGGAAAAGGATGATCAGCTAGCTTAATACAGCCACTGCCTAAGTATGTAAATTTAGAACCTTGGTGGGCAACAACGCCATATCCGGTCAAACGTGAACCAGGATCGATCCCTAAAATAATGGCCAAACTTGCATTCTCATTATTGTTATTTTTAAATTACGCTAATAATGCCAGAGCACTGTATAAATTACCAGTACAAAGAAAACAAAAATGCCCACGTGTTAGGTGGGCATTAGAAGGAGCATGTTAGTTTAAGCTTACCCTAGGGCACGCACTAATCCTTGAGTGTTTTGTTTAAGTGTTCGAGCAATCATTAAATAGCCTAAACCTGCTACAAATACTCCGCCCGCTACCGGCCCAATAATCCATATATGTGGGTGTAGCTTACCGGCTAAATCAAACATTTGTTGCTGCACAATTAAAAGTGCTATATCACTAAAAAATGCTGCGACTAAACCGGCTAAACCACCGAGTAATAAAAACTCATACAAGGTCGCGTTTTTAATTAATCGGCTTTTAGCACCAAGTGTTCGTAGTATTACAATTTCTTGCATACGTTCACCCAAGCTAGCTTGCACTTGCGATATAAGTACAAGCGCTCCACACAGCACTACAATAGCCAGTACAAAGCCAATGGCGAGCGATACTTGCGAAATAGTTGTTTGTATTTGCTTAACAAAGTTATCAATGTCAATGGCTGTAATAGTTGGGTAAGTGCGCAGTAACTGGCTAAAGTCACGCTTTTGCTCTGGGTTTATGCGTACCGACGAAATATACGTTGCCGGAAAATCTGCAAGTACATCTGGGCTTAAAATAATAAAAAAGTTAGGTTTAAGCGTAGCCCAATTAACTTTACGAACACTGGTAATTTTAGCGTCGAACGACTGCGAACCAATTAAAAATGTAAGCGTGTCGCCTATTTCAACATCTAAACGCTCAAGCATCGACTCCTCTACTGAGGCTTCGGCTGTTGCATTTTCACCAAACCACGCGCCTTGTGTTACTTCGTTTTGATCTGGTACATCCTTAAGCCATGTAAGGTTTAGCTCACGGCCAATACCGGCACGTGCTTCTTCGTCTTTTTTCTCGTTGTCTTGCAGCGATACAGAACGTGCTACCAACTCGCCGTTCACCGCATTTACGCGCCCACGAATAGTGGGATAAAACTCTGATACTTGAATATCTTTTTGAGCTAAATATTCATTAATTGGCTCAAGCTCATTTTGCGTAATATTAACTAAAAACGCATTAGGCGCATCGGCAGGAAGTTGCGACTGCCAATCAGATATCATGTCGTTTTTAAGTACCACTAAAAACAGCAGTAATTTAATCGCTAACGAAAAACTAATTAACTGTACCGCGTTCACATTTGCACGCTTTTGAATAGATGCAATTGCAAGCGACCAACTGTTACCTGGCTTAAGCCCTAATTTTCGACCGCCACCAAATATTAATTTAGATATCAAAAACAACACACCAATTAGCGCAAGCGTTGAGGCAAACAAAATAAGCGTTATTTTTATGTTGTTACTAAATAACCACATTAATAAAAACACAGTTAGCGCACTCATGCCTAAATGCACACGACTTACTGCCAACTTGTCACCTAAGTTACGGCGCAGCACTCTAAGCGGTGGAATATCAAATAAATCAAATAACGGTTTAATAGAAAACATAACAGCACAAATTACGCCAGTGCTAATAGCCACCAGCCACGGTTTAAAGCCACCTAAAGGTAGCTCTGTGCCCATACTTTTTGATAAGTAACTTGTTGCTGTTTCTTGCAAGCCATAACCAATTAAAAGCCCAATGCTTACCGCCATTGCACATACAAGCAATAAATGGAGCATGTATATTTTGCGGATCATTGAACGGCTACCGCCTAGCGTTTTCATCATCGCTACTGGGTCGTATTGTCGTTCACAATAACGTTTTGCTGAAACGGCTATAGCCACTGCGGCTAAAATAATACCTAATAGGCCGGCAAGTAATAAAAAGCTCTCTGCACGGTTTAAACTATTTGAAATAGGTGATTGACGGTCTTTAACGCCGTACCATTGTTGGTTTTCTTTCATTTGTGGTTTAAGCCACTCGTAAAAGCTATTTATATCGGCCTCACTACCTGCATAAAGTTGGCGATAATAAACACGACTACCTGGCTGCACAACTTCGGTTTTTGCCACATCGCCAATATTAATAAGCACGCGGCGGCTGCTCGAAAATACATTAAATGGCGCATCGGGCTCTTCTACAATCACTTTTGAAACATTAAATAATGCAGCGCCAAGCTCTACTTGCGCGCCTATATCAATATTTAAACTGTAAAATACTGATTCACTTAGCCACACATTACCAGGCGTTGGTCCGCTATTAGCAACCTTAGTTTCACCTGTTAAAGTGTCTTTAACTTTTAACTGCCCTTTTAGCGGATACGCATTAGATGCCGCTTTTACTGAGCTAAACTGCATTTCATCATCGGCAAACAACATAGTGTCGAAATACACCATTTGTGCCGTTTTTAAATTTTGGCTTTGTGCTTTAGTAATAAAAGCAGTGTCGAGAACATGATCGCTTGCAAGAACACGGTCTGCAGCAATAAAAGCACTGCTTTTTTGCGCAATACTTTGCCCTATTCGCTCAGTAACCATCGACAGTGTAAGCACGGTTAAAACAGCAAGTGCGATAGCCGCGCTTATAACGGTTAACTCACCACGGCGAAATTCTCGCGAAAATAACTTAAGCGCTAACTTAACCCACATCGGCAACGTCCTCTACTTCGCTTTTTACCAGTAAACCCGCTTCTATTTGAATAATATGCTCACATTTTTGTGCAAGCCCTTCATCGTGAGTAACTAAAATAAGCGTAGTGCCATGTTGAGTATTTAAATCGAATAATAAGGATTCAATCATTTTACCGTTTTTGCTGTCTAAGTTAGCCGAAGGCTCATCAGCAAACAGTATTTTAGGTGTACCAATAAATGCTCGCGCAATAGCAACACGTTGTTGCTCACCGCCAGATAGCTGCGACGGATAATGATCAATTCGATGGCTCAAACCTACTTTTTCAAGTAAGGCAATTGCTTGCTCTTTCGCATCACTTTCGCCAGCAAGTTCTGCTGGAAGCATAACGTTTTCTAGTGCAGTTAAGCTTTGTACTAACATAAACGATTGAAACACAAATCCAATTTTAGCCGCGCGCAGTGCAGCACGTTCTTCTTCATCTAAATTGTGTAATGGCTCGCCATCTAAAAATATTTCGCCGCTGCTTGCAGTGTCCAGCCCTGCTAATAAACTGAGTAACGTAGATTTACCAGAGCCCGATGTGCCAACAATAGCAACAGACTCGCCATGCTTGACATTAAAGCTGATGTCGCTGAGGATGGGCAGCTCACCTTCAAAGGTAGAGACTACTTTAGACAAACCATTAACCTGAATTATATTTAATTGAGAAAGCGCTGACATATGACTCATTCAATCCTACGTTTAGTATTCATTTTATTTTTAGTTACCAAACCGCTGAGCGCAGCAGCCGACAACACGATTTTAATACTCGGTGACAGTTTAAGCGCAGCCTACGGACTTCAACAAGAAGAAGGCTGGGTAAAATTGTTACAAGATAAATACGACGACGAACAAGCCGACATAGAACTTATCAACGCCAGTATTAGTGGCGAAACATCTGGCGGCGCGCTGCGCCGTTTAGATGCATTGCTTGAGCAATACGAACCCTCTCATGTACTTATTGAGCTAGGTGCTAACGACGGTTTACGTGGTTTTCCAGTTAAAAAAATGCAAACTAACTTAACGTCTCTTATTCAAAAAAGCCAAGCAGCTAATGCGATGACCGCATTAATGGAGATTTACATTCCCCCTAATTACGGCCCGCGCTACAGCAAAATGTTTACAGACACTTTTACAGACGTTAGCGAAGAAACAAATGCATATTTAATGAACTTTTTTATGCTAGATATTGCCAGCCAATCTGATCTAATGCAAAACGATAGTTTACACCCTAACAAAAAAGCCCAGCCATTAATACGAGATGAGATGTATGACTCGATCAAAAAGTGGTTAAATAAAGACTAGCCAATTAATACACCGCAAGAGTGCTACTTTATGCCTCTTGCGTAATAAACATCCAAACAAACAATCGCTTATTGATTTTTAAAAAAATACACGTACTATTGCATACAAAGTCGGTATGTGGCGCAGCTTGGTAGCGCACTGTCATGGGGTGGCAGGGGTCGAGAGTTCGAATCTCTCCATACCGACCAATTAAATCCTTCCTAGAATAATGAGCTATAAATAATACTATATACTTTATCCTATTATTAAATTGTAGTTATTGCTTACATATCGCACATTTATCGAACTCTACCTATTTCAATTTATTTCCACACTTGCGGTCTGGCTGCGTGGAATATAGGAATAGAGCTAATGGCACCAAAATTACATTCGATCCATATGATTCCATAAGTACCTTTGCTTACTGTTAATTTCTATCTCTAAATTTAATACTGCTAGATGGATTCTATGAATAGTCTTTTTCATCTCATCAAATATTTTCATATTCACATCCCTATCAGTAAAGATATTCTCACCACTTTTTGTTCGTCCATTTCGATGAACACAATCATGCCTATAGCTAATAAGCCTCTCTAAGGAACTTCTATTTTCTTTACCAATGACATCATTAATTTTTAGATTGAATACCCCTTCGAATAATGCAGATACAACACCTATGTTATGAAATAAAAGTTCATCTAGCCTTGAGTTGACTTTTTGAAGTGGTAAATTCTTATTGGTTAAAAAGTCCACTAAAGTAAACTTTTCACTCTTCAAATCCTTTGAGCTTTCAATAAACTTCAAAAAGCAACCGAAGTTACTATTTATATAAAACTTAAATAGATCAGATAAATATGTTTCTAAAATTGTTATTGAGTGTGTGAAAAAAAGTCGTCCTATGAAATCTGTATAGTTTACATCAGCTTCTTGAAGCTCATTTAACGAATAAATTGCATTTATATATGCTCTTTTCAGTGTGTAATCATCATCGGTTGCTAGAAGTGCTTCGTTATTCGCAACAAAAAACGCAGCTGAACTAACGTCATAATTAACTATAATATTTCTGTTATCACCACACCGTTTACAGGCATTTGTTATTAAATCTTCACCTATATTATCTTTAGAACTACCAGGTGTAGGCACATTAAAATCGTCTATATAATGTTTAAAATAAACTTCTTCACCACATTTGCTACATGCAAATTGAATGTAAAGTTCCATAATCTCTCCTTGCTAAACTTTAAGGTTTTATAATACCCCCCTTAATGCTGTTTGAAAGTAAGTTACTCTTTAATATTTAATAACCTGACTTCACTAACAGTAAATCTGCACAGTTCTTAAGTAATACCTAGAATGTGGCTGTTCTTCAATTAAGTTTTCCTTATACATTAAATAAACACCCGCTCGTTGACATTTTGAATAAAATAAAGTTAAGCGTATAATTTTCAATCAGATATTAATAATAGGTTTTTAATTAAACTGTACAATGGCATCGGTGCGAAACTAAGTTGAATTTAAGGCTCTGTATTAAGTAACTTAGCATAGCGATGATTTAAGTCATTCAGTAAGGGAAATAAAATGAAAATAGGGATAGATCTCGGTACAACTCATAGCGTAGTGGGAATATGGCAAGATAACGCGGTTAAGTTAATTCCGGATATGGAGGGTAATGTGCTCGTTCCTTCAATTGTTGGCTTGTCGGAAGACAATTATATTCTTGTAGGCCAAGCCGCTAGGGATCGATTAGCAACACACCCTGCACATACCATTTCAGAATTTAAACGTTTTATGGGCACTGATAAAACCTTTTCATTGGGCGAACAAAATTATAGCGCAACGGAATTATCTGCCATTTTATTAAAAAGCCTAAAAGAGCAAGCCGAACATTATTTGCAAGAGCCAATCACTGAGGCTGTTATTTCGGTACCTGCCTATTTTAATAATAAACAACGCCAAGCAACGCAACAAGCCGCTTTGCTTGCAGGTTTAAAAGTTGAGCGATTACTTAACGAACCCACCGCCGCCGCACTCGCTTATGGGCTCGATAATAAAGACTGTGAGCAAACTTACTTAGTACTGGACCTTGGTGGCGGTACATTTGATGTGTCGGTTATTGAGGTGTTTAACGATATTTTTGAAATACACGCCTCAGCAGGTGATAACTACCTAGGCGGTAACGACTTTACTAACGTAATTGAAGAAGACCTTTATAAGAAAAATGATTTATACAGAGGTTTTTTCTCAGATAGTGAAAATCGTAATATTTGGTCTTTGTGTGAGCGCTTAAAGTGCCAATTAACTAACGAGCCAGTAGCGAGTTTTAACTTTGAATATAAAGAAAAAACATACCCATATACTCTCACGCTCGAAGATTACCGTACATTGTGTAGCGAGTTAATAGAACGTATTAAGTTTCCTATTAACCGTGCTATGTCTGACGCCGATTTAACACTTGAAGACGTTGATGGGCTTATTCTTGTTGGTGGCGCTACACGTATGCCTATTTTTCAGCAGCAAATTAGTCGTGTATTTTCACGTATACCACAAACCCAATATAACCCTGACCATGCTATTGCCACCGGTGCTGCAATTCAGGCAGGTATGAGCGCACGTGATAAAGAATTAAAAGATGTAATAATGACTGATGTTTGCCCATTCACTTTAGGAGTTGAGGTAAATAATAAACATGGTCAGTCTGAGTTTTTACCTATTATAGAGCGTAACGCAACTATTCCCGTAAGCGAAACTCGTTCTGTTTATTCAGCTCACCCAGAACAAGAAAAAGTCCTAATTAAAATTTACCAAGGTGAACATTACCTCCCTAAAGATAATGTTTTTTTAGGTGATTTAGAAATAGAGCTTGAGCAGTTAAATATAGTACAAGAGTTATATTTAACTTATACCTACGACCTGAATGGTGTACTTGAGGTTGAAGTGACTAATGTTGCAAGTGGCAAAAAATACCGTACTTATGTAGGTGAAAATGAAGAAAGCCTGAGCGAAAGTGAATTGCGTGAACGTTTTGCACGACTTAACGCACTTAAGGTTTTGCCTAAAGATAAACTGGTAAATACTGCATTTAAAGCAAAATTAGAGCGCTTGTTTCAAGAAAACCTAGGAGATAAAAGGCGTGAAATTGGCGAGGCTATTGGCCAATTTATGGAAGTATTGGAAACACACGATAACCACAAAATAGAACGTATGATCGAAAATATAAAGCGCTATCTTAGTTATTAAAATTAGCTATTAAAGTTAGTTATTAAAGTTAACTAATAAAAAATAGTTTCAGTTAAAAAATTACATGCATTAAATAAAGAGTGAAGTAATGAACCATTGGAAAATATTAGGCATTGAAGCCACAACAGATAAACGCCTTATTAAACTCGCTTATACAGAGCTGCTAAAAAAAACATCGCCAGCTGAGTTCCCTCAAGAATTTAAAGATTTACGCAAAGCATACGAGTTAGCCATTAAAGAGGCTAAACAACCTACTCAAAATGAAGACAAAGCACCCAATCAAGTATTTGAAGACGAGTACGAAAAACAAGGGGTTACTAACGAGTCATTTTTTGATGAAGAAGCGCCCTCCTCTGCATCTACAGAAGTTGAAATTGTTAAGCCTCAACCAATTGAACTCAATTGTGTTCGCTCTATTGCAGAGCTGCAAATAGCGCTCAATGAATTATATTGTAATGTGTCATCTCGTAGCGATGTTGAACAATGGAAGTTATTATTTTCAGCCCCATTATTTTGGGATGTTGATCAAAGTCAGCAAGTCTTATTCACTTTAATTGATTTCTTGTCAGAGCATTACTTTTTATCTGCCACGGTATTTAAGTTTTTAGATGAGAGTATAAAAATCTCTAGCGAACTCGTCACTAGTAAAAATAATCACTACCGTGAACTTGCTATTGCACTGCACCATTATATTCAGAGCCTACCACTGCGTATAGAATCACCATCAAATATTGATGAGGATATTAGCTTTGAACAACTGCATCAGCATCTTCAGTTACGTAACTTAATAGAAGAACAATGTATATATTCTAAGCTGACAGCAAAGCAGCTAATGATATTAATGCAGCGAGTCAATTTGGTATTTTATAATGACGAGTCACTTTATCTTTATGTGGCTAACTATTTATGGACATTGGATGCATACACAGAAATCAGTAAGTTAGTTGGCTCGTTACCGCCACCTACCGATGCAAGCATAGAACACCTGCGAGATTTACAAGCACACGCAGAATTTAAGCTTGAAAACTATGATATTGCACTCACTATTTATCTTGCGCAGCGAGAACTTATAAAAAGTTTTTATGCGATGAAGATGACTAAAGAGATTGGTCTGTGTTATTTGCACCTTAAAGATTATGAAAAAGCTTATATATTTTTAAACTCTTATTTTTATATTCGTCCTGAGGAAATAGACCTTCGCTCTGCTTTGATTATCGCTCGTCGACACTACATAAAAGATCTTAAAAAAAATGAGGAAAGTAACGCGCTTAAAATAGCGACGTTGCAATTTGAAAATGGTCGCTATCAAGATGCGTTAATAACGACTCAAACATACTCTTTGGTTTTTGACGCTAATTGTAATTATTTGCAAGCTTTATGCCTTGCTAAGCTAGAACGCTTAGATGAAGCATTTGACGTTTTTATCGCCTTTATGAATCTTCATTTACAAAAGCTGGTAGATCCTTGGCCACTACTCGTTGATTTATTTATCTACTGCCCAGACTCAATTGATTTTAATTTGATAATGGAAACTATAGCTAAAAAAATACAGCCATCTCCTAATAAGTTTTACAAAACCCCTCGTGTACTAGGTTCTGTACAAGAGAATATATACTCACAATTAGAACTCAAAACATTAGATCTCCCAGCGACTGACCATGATGGAAAACCCACTAAACCAATGGGTTACGCCCTATATCCAGATTTAGAGTATAAACAGCAATATGCTTGGGCAATGCTACATGCGTTAATGGCTAAATTAGTAAATATCGAAAACGAAGCTGTTAAGAAGCAAGTAAAACAAGCCGCTATTTATGCGATTAAACAAGCTATGCCAAAAATCACACACCAACCAAGTTGGAGCTTAAAGTTTATTCACTTAGCTTTTGATATAGATGATTTTGATACCTGTATTAAGCTTGTAAACATTGCAATTAGCGAGTTTTCTAATTTACCACAAGCTTACTATTACAAAGGCCGATCGCTAGCGGCGTTAGAGCAATATAATGAAGCAATACCCGTATTACTATTAGCTGCAGATAAATATGGTGATCAGAGGCTTGGGATATACTCACTTGAATTTGCAGTGGAGTGTTGTGAAAAGCTCGTTGAACTTGGGCAACCAATGCATGCTAATTACAACGATATATGCTTAAAACTACAAACAACAAAGGAGATTGTAGATGCATAATCAAAGTGAAGTACCTTGTGTAATTAAGGATGATACGGACTTAAGCTCAGAGCAAAAATTATGGCTTATTAGCCTCTCAGGGCACCTTTCAATGCAAAATGGCTATTCATTGGATGTCCTAAAACATCATAATAAAAACTATACTGACGAGGCTATTGCTAAAGGAAATTTAAGTATTTTAGATAATGGTTATGGCGTTACAACAAAAGAAGAATTGATTGAAACTTTAAATGTTTTTTATAACACGTCAAATAGCCAAGTTTTTATGAGCTGCATGGCTGAACTCACCAGAAATGATTTATTAGCAACATACAACATTGAAGATAAATTTACCGCCTATCAAAATACGCCTATAGGTATTATGTCTGACTGGGCAGGAATACATAAAATCTCACTGGCTCGTTGTGGTATTAGAGCTTTTGATATTGGTCGCTATGCTTTTTTGTGTCGTTGTGGTGTTACCATTAATTTTTTAACTGAAGAAGAAGCATGGTGTTACCTCAAGCATATTGGAAAACTGGCACAGACCTTATTTGTTAGCTGGCAAGAATATGCAACTAGTTATGTAGTTGGTCGGTGTATATGGCAGAAAATTAAAACTCAAGAAATGTACAGCGAGCCAAACCCTGATTTTAATTTTAGTCATGATTTATTTGAAAAAATAAATGATACGGCTGCTACATTGCAAAGTATATTAGCTGATGACGAGCACCCATGGTGCCAATTAGATTGGAAAATAGACTTTTGATCCCAATTGAAACTACAATATTTTGATTTTATAAATACAGATTGAATAACTCCTTTTGCAGCAGAGTTATTCAGTCTAGTTAGTATCAGTATTAGTGCTTGCGTCCTACACCATTACGTACCATGTCTTGGCCTGTTTGGAATACGTCTTCTGTAATCATGCGTGCTAAAAGTAGCTTTTGATTATCGTCAAACACAGCAACAAAACGGCTGCCATCTTTGTTATTAGTGGCCATACCAACACCGGCAACACCTTTAAGTCCAAAACCACCGTTTTCGACATCTATTAAAAAGCTTTCTAGTTCGGCTAAAGTATCAATTACGTCATTTTCATTATTCATTTTAAAACTCTTTTAGTAAGGCCTTGGCTAGGCTTTTAAATCATTATGGTGGCTATTTTATAGAGAAGAGCCAAAAACTTAAACCCTTGGCTCAGGTTAGTAACTAAATCGACTTTATAGCTAACTCTAAATTGCTTAGCGCACAACCAAACTCTTTTGCATTAACGCGATGATACTGCGTGTCACTCGTTGCAGTAAGGCTAATTATAAACTCATCTTGTTGGGCTACCGCACTTTGCTCTTGGCTTAGGCACATCGCTTGAGTAAGTGATCGCAGTTTTGAATTTGTTAAAATTGAGCCAAAACGCTGCACTGGCAGTGGAGGTATTTTTATAGCGGGTAACGCCTCATCTATTGTGCGCTTGCTTAGAGTAAACGTGTTATTGGTAATTTCAATTACACTGCTTGTAGGCCAATACGAGTAGCTATAGCTCTTACTCTCAGGTGGTGCTTTACCTTGGTTAGCTAAATGCACTACACCACTTTTGCCTATTACGGTTATTAAACTACCTTCTGGCGATTTAATAACAACCAAAGCTGTATTTTCATCAATACCAAAGCCATGCTGCATTTGTGTTTTAGTATTACTCGCTTCGCTATTATTTAGCGCAGCTGCGAGTCTAAACGTGCGGTTTTGTTCGCTAAATTGAGTATCTATAACACCAAAATTAAAGCTGCCAAGTCCACCAGCATTAGTGTTATTTTCACCTTTACGAAGTGCCTCAAGGCTTGTCGTATTTGTAAGCATACCCGTCACTTTACTTTGGATTGCTGCGCCCGCGCCTTCACCTACAATTACCGGGCGAGTTTGCAATGCTTGCGTCCACGGGTATGGATTATTGTTTTGATCAAATAATACCTTGTGAGTTAATGCTGCATTACCGCTATTAAACATCACACCGGTACTATTTTTAATAAGTGATACAAGTGCATTAGTGCCACTTTTGCATAAAGCGTATTCGGCCTTTGTACGATCGGGGTAAATTGCTTCACGGTTATACACATTCATTAATGTATTTCTGAGAGCGGGTAATTCATCGCACGAGTTACTCGTAATCGCTTTAGCAAGTGCTGGCGTTAGTGCTAACCATTGAGTGCTTATATTTGATTGTGCTAAAAGACTCTGCGCTACATCTGCCGACTCATAAGGGTCGCGGCTCGATGCCGTAATAGCAAGTATGGTGGGTTTTGCGTTATTAACTTTTAAACTGCCCGACACAAATTGTAAAATACTATTAGTCGCGACCTCAATATTAAAATCGGTATTTACTTGCTCTTTTAAGCGCTCACCGTTTTTATCAAGTAGCGGCACTTCTAGCATATCAAATACAAAGTTGTATTCTTGCTGAGTCAGGCTTTCTAATTGCTGGTTATTTATATCGCGCCATAGCCATAATAAACCTGTTTTTGATACGCTATTTGATGATTTACTTTGTATGGCTTTAAGTGTTTTTAATACAGCCGTTTTTGCCTCAACGTTATTATTAGGCCAGTGCTGCGTGATGTTTTTTATTTGAGAGTTGCTAACAGCATATAAATTATGTGACTTACCATCAATAGCAGTCTCTTTTTGGCAATTGCTAAGCTTTGCGCTAGTACAGGTAGTAAGCTCTGACCCCACTAAAATTAAAGTTTGGCTTTGCTCTTGAGCCACTGCATTTATTGAAAACCCAGCACCAAACAATACCACTAACATACCTAGTAACTTAGGCTGTTGATCACGTAAAAATGCACATATCATAATGTAAACTCTAATATAAATTATAAAACTAATGTGTTGTAGTTTAACAGCTAGCCACTTGAGCCTAAATATATTTTTATAAATGTTAAATAATTCAAGCCCCCTGAAAAGCGATAGCGTTAAGTGCTTCATTTAAATAAATTGTTTAGCTTACATGCTTGCACTTATAAATATTAACTAAACAAATTTAAACGGATCATTTATTGATCAAACTCATTGTTTAAATTACGGTGGTGCATTGTTTTATGTAACTAGGGTGAAATATGGACTTTTCTAATGAAGAGATAAATTTTTTTGCTGAGTTATTCAAACCAAATACAAAGCAACGTTCCCCTCGTGACCATATGCTTACAATGAAAAGCTCTATACCCGCGAGTATTGCTCACCTTTTTACCCACGCTAATCTAACTTTGCTTGCTGAAGTTGCTAATTACCAACTTTGGTTTCCCCTGCAATTAAAAATTGATGAGTTAGGTGTAATTAACCCCACTTTGAGCGCACCAGAGGTAATTGATACAAAAGGTACTCAGCGCAGTTGGCGTTGGAGTGAGCTAAATATTAAAAGCCAAGGTTTTAATATTGAATCAATTTCCAGTACGGGCATATTTTTAAAACCATTGAAAAATGGAAAAAGCTTAAACAAATTACAGCACATGAGCTTTAACTTGCCCAACAAAGAAAACATATCGATAGATGTAGAACCCGTTAGGCAAAGTAGCCTAGGGATTGCAGCAAAAATCACTCAGATTCATAGCGGGCAAGAGCAATTACGCGCCTATTTATTTGAAGAACATAAACGCCAGTACGCTAAGCTGTACGAAAATGGACAACTAATTGAACAGTTAATTTAGTCTCTTTTAAACACTCAACAGCACTTCACTTGGCTTTATTTAACCCCCTCTCAATGTTAATCTGTCCCCCTATTAATAAATCATAAGGATATGACAATGCCAGGTGCTTTTGCGCACATCACAGCCGTTAATATTGCAACGCAAACCAAATCACTCGCTAAAATGGATATGCCTAAAAAGGCAAAACTTATTTTAAGCCAACGCCAAGCATACCTTGAACTAGGCTGTGTAGCCCCCGATTATCCTTACTTAGCAGTAGCGCAGCCTAGCCAAAATGCGTGGGCCGACCTAATGCACTATGAGCACACAGGCGATTTACTTAAAGCCATGATTGAATACTGCAAAACACTTGAAAGTGAAGCATTTGAAAAGTGTTTTGCTTGGTTATGCGGTTATATAGCCCATGTTGCTGCGGATATAACGGTGCATCCGGTTGTTGAATTAAAAGTTGGCCCGTATGAGCAAAATCAAACGGCGCACCGTGCCTGCGAAATGAATCAAGATGCATTTATTTGGCAGCGTTTAAATTTAGGTGAGTTAGGTTATGCTGACCGCGTGCAACAAAATATTGGATCTTGTACTAACAAAGACGATAATTTTGATACCGATATTGCAAAAATTTGGCAACATGCTTTATTAACGGTTCACCCAAGCTACGCTGCACAACACGCTCCTAACTTTAATTCATGGCATAACGGTTTTCAGCTTGTAGTAAATAATGTTGAGGAAAGCTATCGATTATTTGCCTGCGCACGCCATGTTGCTGCTGATTTAGGTTTGTTTTATCCTCGCCCAAACGAAGTTGACTCCACTTTTATTGAACAACTAAAAACGCCGCACGAGCCTATGCATTACAACGATATTTTTGACTTTGCCGTTAGCAATATTCAGCACTACATAACCGTTATTGCCAATGCCGTATTTTTAGATACTGATTGCAGTGCAATTAAAAATTGGAACCTAGATACAGGCTACGATGAGCACAACACAATGACGGTATGGAGCAAATAACATGAAACACTTACTCTGCATAAGCTTAATTGTATTACTTAGCGGTTGTTACACTTCAAAAAATAACAATCCAGAAGTGATGGCCGATTTAGCCTCGCAATTAAAAGATATTGCTACCGCTGTAGACGGCACTTTAAAGTTTAGTGAAACCCCCTATTCATCCTCTGATGAGTTATTAAAAGCTGCCGTTAATAACGATTTAAGCAAACTTACGCCCTTTAACGAGTACACGTTTATTGTGGATGTACAAGATGATAACGCCGTATTACTTTTATGTGATGCTGACACTGCTTTAATTGAAGATGCAGGCTGTACTGCGCAATCAGACATACAGCATTGGAAGTCGGGAGCTGTCCAACAGTGCAAAATAACTATAAACGCCCAACAACTCTGTAATTAGCTAATAAAACCAAGCTAGCTTTATAGAACATGCATAGCTTTTAGGTGAGCATGTTCTATATAGTGGCCACTAAATACATTTAAAGTTGAGCTGTCACTTCTTTAGGGTTAAACACTAAGCCATGGCGGTTAACATGTTCTGCAAATTTTTCGGCTGGCATTGGTTTAGCAAAGTAATAGCCCTGAAATTCTCTACACCCCATTTGCGCCATTATTGCTACTTGCTCTTAGGTTTCTACACCTTCGGCTACACACTTAATATCAAGCTCTTTACACATAGCATGTACTGCCTTAACTAAACTTTTTTGACGCTTTGAGCTCGTTACTTGGCTTATTAATGAGCGATCTAACTTGAGTTTGTTAATTGGGTAGTCGGCAAGGCGTGCAATATTAGAATATCCCACCCCAAAATCATCGACCGAAATAGTAAAACCCCACGATTGCAGTGTTTGCATAAGCTTTAACGAATGGGCTTGGTTTGGCTAAAATCAATCAGGGATATAATTTCTATTTACATTGTTCTATAAAATAGACAGGTGTAAACCTGCTTATTAGCCGTTAAGCACTTATTTTTCGTGTGTTTTTACAGTTGTCATCTTTAAGAGCAAAACCACTGCACCCTAAAAATTCACCGTGCTTAGATTTGCGTTTGCGCATTTCGCGCCCACACTTTTCACAAATTGGGTGCTGGGTTTTACATTCTGTATTCACACATTGTGAGTATGTGTTTTTATCAACCGATGGGCTACTACAGCTTTTACACACTCGCAATTTAGTTTCGCAAATTTGCGTGTTAGTACAACTATAATAATCACCATATTGGCCAGTTCTAGGCACTATTAACCCGTCACTGCACGTACTACATTCTCTTTGCTTTAGTTGCGGCTTATTAAATAGTGCGGAACCAATTTGAATGGGGTAATCATCATTTATTAATTCTTTTATAAATGCGGAGCATGCATAAGGGTCGGCAATTAAATACGCTTTATGTTTAGCGCGTGTAATGCCTACATAAAGCAAACGCCTTTCTTCTGAGTGAGTGAATTCATCTTGCTTTGGTAATAACGACTCCACCAGCAAGTTATTTTGATTGTTGCTCGGAAACCCTAATTTACCTTGTTCAAAACCAATAATAATACAGTAATCGGCTTCAAGCCCTTTGGCACTATGCAATGTCCAAAAATGGAGAGGGTTTGTATGCTTTTTATCTTTTAAATGCTGTTGCACGCTATTTAACATGTATCGGTATCGACTAAGTATGGCAATGCTGGCTAACCCATCATTTTTTTGAATAGTGCTTATGCTTTGCTGTACTTTTATTTCTATCGATTTAGTACCTTGGTATAAATCGTCTAATAAAATAACTTGTGGTGTGGTTACTTGTGTATGTGTGCTGATCTGCTTTTTATATTGCTCAGGGTTTTGCATTACAAAACGCCCTGCTACATCGCTAATACTATTGTTATATCTAAATGTTTTTTGCAACATAGTGAGTGAGTGGCTACCCACTAACTCACTAAAGCGCGTAGTAAGGGCTAAATTACCTCCCGAGAACCGATAAATTGCTTGCCAGTCATCACCAACAGCAGTAAAGCGTATTCCTTTGCCATATTTTAATATCGCATTTAAAAAACCCATACGCGCACTTGATATATCTTGAAACTCATCAACTAAAATGTGGCTCCACGGAACATTAAAATCTCCGCTTACTACTGCCTTCGTTGCTTGAATAATCATGTCGTCAAAATCAATGGCATTTTGCGCGTTTAGTTCATTTATATAAGCATCATGAATTTGCACTAACAAGTTTGCATATTGTTGATAGTTTTTAATACCACTTTGCTTAATGCGCTGCGCTATTTGCTTATTACTTAATTGCTCTACACGGATAGCTTGTAAGCATTTTATGTACTTATCAATGCCTTGCTGTAACTGTCCTGAGTTATTTAAAGTATGAAATATTTCATCGTTACTTAAAGGTGTTAATTCAACATTATGCTGCTTTAATTGCTTTGCGAGGGTTTGCTCTAGCTTTCCTTCTACCCAGTTGTAATGAAAGGTCTCGAGTAAGGTGGTGCCATTTTGTTTATGCAGTTTGCGCTTAAATGCAATTTGCTCGTTATAGTGTTTTTTATCTATATCGGCACGTGCATTCCCTTGCCTATCAATGCCAAAGTGCTCTAAGTAAATATCGTATTGAGGTATATAAAAGTCTGGTTGGTATTGCCCACTTAGCTCGGCGCCTTGGCTAAAGTGATAATTCACCTCATAACTATGCGGTACGCAATTCAAATGTAGCCAGTTTGAAATAAGCACTTCCTGATAACTTTTTACTTTATGACCAGCAAGGCTGCGGTATTCGTTATCGCGTATGTATCGCTCGTACTGTGCATTATCTTTAAAGCTAAATATATCAATCGGCTCATGGAGTAAATCTATAAATGCTTTTAAAAACGGTGGTTCAGTTTGTATTTTTTTACTTACCCATCCAGTTAACCAACTATTTAATTGAACTGGGTCAGTTGCAAATTTTGATAATTCGATTGGCTTTTTAGCACTTTGTAATAATTTAAGCCCAAGCGCATGAAACGTTAAAATAGTGGGTGCTTTGGTATGCAATTTTGCATGCATGGCGCGCTTAATAAAGCGCTCTTTAAGCTCATTCGCTGCTGTTTTATTATAGGCCAGCACCAAAATTTGCTCAGGCTTGGCAATATTGCATGCTATTAAATCTAAAGACTTTGCTACCATCACAGATGTTTTACCTGTGCCTGCTGCCGCTAATACTAAATTTTTATCGTTATCGCGTATTACCGCTAAGCGCTGCTCTGTTGTTAATGGGTTTGACTCTACTTGATTAAAAAAGTCATTTTTAAGAGTTAGTTGTTTTTTTTCATATTTATGGCGCAACTGTGCAATTGCATCGTGAGTATTGGGTGTAGTGCTCAGTATATTTAAAAATTTAATACTACTTGGCGATAAGTGTTGTTGCCACACACTTGTACTTTTAGCGTACTGCTTGGTAAGCAAAAACACATCATTGTTAAGTGTTTTTATGGAACTATCACGTAAAAACTCATCTAAAGCATAACGCTTGAGCGAAATCTTTGCGTTATTTACCTTTTGCTCAAGCAAGGCTGAAAATTGCGTGTTAAGGGCAGTATTTAAAGTGTTCGCTTGTGCTTTGTTTAAAAAGCTAATTGATGTATTGCTGCTGTCGCACAAATTAATTTTGGCACTAAATAAACTATTTTTAAGTATTGAGTAATTATAAAAGTCTTTAATTAAAAATGTTCGTGCGGGAGCACGTCTAAAATGCACAACAAGGTGCTCTTGTTCAATACTTACGTGTTTAATACGGGTAAAAAAACGGCCTAGCCAACTTGGAGTAGCAATATACTGCGCCATAATACTCAATATGAAAATATGCTTTAATTGATTGTAACACACTCTTTTATAATAAATTTAGCGCCAAGTTAGTGTTTATTTAATAAGCAATTTGAATAGTGGATTGGTTTTTAAAACTTAGGATTTAATGTTTTATTTACAACCATTAACAAATCTAAACATTTACAAGCGCCTTGTTGTGTAACAATGCACAAATACAAACTGGTCACGGCATATAATTGTAAAAACTATTCTTAATTAAACAATTACTTACTGCCTAATTAAGTGGCTTAAAGGAGCTAACATGCTTAAAAAATGCATTACCACAACGGCTTTAATTTTAGCATTATGCGCTTGCACGTCAGAAACAGAGTCGGATTTAATAAAAACAAAAGGTATTTGGGCAGGTTTTGAACTAGTTTCTGATGGTAACCGCACGCGTGTTAACGCAGAACTAAATGCAGGCGATGCTAATGGCTCTAACATTGTTTTAAGCGATAGCGACTCATTACAAGCTGTTGTTAATAACACTGCTATTGTACTTACAAAAGATACCGACTTTTTAGACGTTGATTACCAAGCATACATAAATGCCACTGACGATAACCAACAGTTTGATATAAAATTTAAACGGGACGATGGTATAAATGCTAATTCGAGCGTGGAGTTGCCTTTAAATTTTATTATTTTAACCCCGAGTAACAATCAAAATTTTGATATTAATAGTCCCCTTACAGTTCAGTTAGATGGCACTGATCCTAATAGTACTAGCCAAGTAGAACTTAGCAGTAGCTGCACTAACAATAATAATGAAACACTTTTACAATCAACGCTTTTTGCGCTTAACACTTCGCGCCTTGAAATAAATCTGCAAAGTTTAGATGTGTTTAGCAGCTCGCAAGTAGATCAAAGTAAAACGTGTGATTTAACAATTAGTGTGAAACGCGATCGATTCGGTAGTATTTCGGGTGAATACGCAAACCAAAGCTATATTAAATCCCAGCAATCGCGCGCTATAAAAAATATGACTTTAACGTTTTAATTTGCACGCTAATTTACTCAACGTTAAGCTACGCCTTTATTAAGTAACTCTACCAATTGTAATTGCCCTCCTTATTTATAGGAGAACTAATAACAATTGATATAAAGGTTTATTATGACTAACAGCACATACCCTATTGGCACACCTGGACAAAAATGGAATAACAGCGATAAAGCCCAGTGGTTAGCACGCCAAAACATCAAACGCAGTTACCAAAACGAAGTCGTAACGCTAATTAATGACCTTAAGAGCACCTTAGATATAGAGCAATACGGCGAGCTTAATTACACCGCTGGCACTTACCCATTATATATATTAAAAACACCTAACTTTAATGCTAATAAACCAACTGTTTTAATCACCGGTGGTGTACATGGCTACGAAACCAGTGGCGTACATGGCGCACTTAGGTTTGCTAAAACATCCGCTATGCAATATTGCGAACAGTTTAATATTATTGTTGCCCCCTGCATTAGCCCTTGGGGATATGAGACTATAAACCGCTGGAACCCAGACGCTATTGATCCTAATCGCTCATTTTACGAGGGCAGCCCAGCTCAAGAATCAGCAGCTATTATGGCGTTTGTAAAATCATTAGGTACTGACTTAATCGCTCATATTGATTTACACGAAACAACAGATAGTGATAACAGTGAATTTAGACCTGCACTCGCTGCGCGTGAAGGCACTACAAATACTAACTGGAACATACCTGACGGGTTTTATTTAGTTGCAGATACCAAAAAGCCTGAGCCGGAGTTTCAAAAAGTCATTATAGAAGACGTTGCAAAGGTCACTCATATTGCACCGAGCGATGAAAATAACCAGTTAATAGGCGTACCTCAAGAGCAATTTGGTGTAATTAACTATGCAGCTCGAGAGTTAGGTTTATGTATGGGCTTTACTGATGCACCCTATGTAACCACTACCGAAGTGTACCCAGATAGCCCAACAGCCACCGATGAAGAATGTATTTTGGCACAAGTAGCCGTTATAACAAGCGCACTGAAATATATAAGTGCAAACACGCAATAAAAACTGCATATAAAAAATGCCCAAGGAGAATATCTACTTGGGCATTTTTTATGAAACTTTACCAATCTTAGTTTTTATAAAACTGACTGTCTTTGGTTATGGTAATACTGACATCTTCCTGCGCTGTTACAATAAATTGTAACTTACTCACTTTACGCTCAATACCGTAACCATCGGCTGTTACAGTAACGGGGACTCTTTTCATCGCACCCGGTTGTACAAGCGTAGATCTCGGACTTGAGAGCGTTGCTCCTGGTAAACCCTCTATGGCAATACTGTAATGCAGTGCTTGCTGAGTTTTATTAATAATAGTAAGTGTATAAGGGTTTTCTACAAGGCCCTCGTAGTTCACTCTGTAGAGCGCATTCCTATCGCGTAGTACTGAGGCTTCTATTGGTGTACGTTGCAGCATCCATGCAAACATCGAAATCATTAACAAAGCCGTTAATGCGCCGTATCCTACTAGTTTTAACCTAAATGGATTGGTTTTTTTACCTTCCATTTGTTTTTCACTGGCGTATTTAATTAAGCCTTTTTCGTAACCAAATTTCTCCATGGTATCGTCGCAGGCATCAATACATAAGCCACAGTTTATACATTCATATTGCAATCCATTTCGAATGTCTATTCCTGCAGGGCATACCTCTACACACAAGTTACAGTCTACACAGTCACCTAAGTTAAGCTCTTTTGGATCAGCTTTGCGTTTACGTGGCCCTCGGCTTTCACCTCGCTCGTTATCATATGTAACAAGCAACGTATCTTTATCAAACATAACAGCCTGAAAACGAGAATAAGGGCAAGCAATTGTGCACATTTTTTCGCGTAAAAACCCTGCATTGCCATAAGTACAAAAAGCGAATAAAAACACCCAAAAGCTCGTTATACCTGACCATTCAAACGTAAGCATTTCCATATACAAACTTTTTGCCGGAATAAAATACGCCATAAACGAGGTGGCGGTTAAAACGGAAATAACAATCCACGCACTGTGCTTAGTAATTTTTTTGCGCCAAGTACTTAACGTCCACTGAGATTTATCTAATTTAATTCGCTGATTTCGAGTGCCTTCAATGCGCTGCTCTACCCACGAAAACATGAGCATCCATATTGTTTGCGGGCATGTATAACCACACCAAACCCGACCAAGCCAGTTAGTTACAAAAAATAATGCAAAAGCCCCCACCATAAATAGCAGGGCTAAAATCATAAAATCTTGAGGAAGGAGTGTTAGACCAAAAATAGTAAAAGTTTGCGTTGCCACATCAAGCAGCACAGCTTGTTGTCCGTTGAATTGGATCCACGGTATTGCAATAAAAGTTAGCATTAACAGCCAACCTAAATTACGGCGTATGCGCTGAAAAAATCCTTTTTGCTCGCGGATATAAATTGGCCCTTCGGTGTTATAGGGCTTAATGATCATGTCTTCTTCTTTAATATCAAACTTCATAGTACTTGCTTCATAATGACGGGTATTATGCAAGTAAATGCAACTTTCAGACCAAACTGAAACTTTAACTATGCCATTGATAATAAACAGCTTATTTCAGCGAATAAAAACAAAATTCGCGATATTAAGCGCATTTCGCGATATATCACGAATTTTTAGTAATCCCTAACTTTCGCATTTTTGAGCGTAGTGTACTCTCAGGTAAGCCCAGTTTAACGGCCGCTCCTTTATCTCCCGATATTTGCCAGTGCGATAACGCGAGAACAGAGGTTATATGCTGCTTTTGAGCCTCATCGAGCGTAAGCGAAGGGTTAATAACTACTTCACCACCCGCTTGCAAAGGCTGACTTAGCTGTAAAACAGCCTGATTAGATAAAATAGCTTCGCGTTCAAGTACATTTTGCAGCTCTCTAATATTGCCTGGCCAATTGTAGGCTTGCAGCTGTGTAATTGCTTTTTTACTTAGCCCTTTTAAGTGTTTACCCAGTCGTTTATTTATCTGCGCAATTAAATTAGCGCATAAATAAGGAATATCCTCTTTTCGATCTTTAAGGGCGGGTACTTTTATAGGAAATACATTAAGCCGATAATACAAATCAATTCTAAACGTGCCTTTTTGTACCATTTCCCACAGGTCGCGGTTAGTCGCTGCAATCACTCTAATATTTACTTTTAGCGTATTGCTGCCACCCACACGTTCAAACTCTTGTTCTTGCAGGACTCTCAGTAATTTACTTTGCGCTTCAAGTGGAAGCTCTGCTATTTCATCTAAAAACAAGGTGCCTTTATCAGCAAGTTCAAAACGCCCTTTACGGCGTTCATTTGCACCTGTAAACGCGCCTTTTTCATGGCCAAAAAGTTCCGATTCTAGCAAACTTGGGGTAAATGCGGCGCAATTTACTTTTATAAAGGCTTGTTCGCTACGCTTGCTTAGTCGATACAAATTACGAGCTACTAATTCTTTACCCGTGCCATTTTCGCCAAGTATAAGCACTGTGCTGTCGGTTTCACTTACCAGTTTTATTTGATCTAACATGGTTTGAAATATATGACTTTGTCCAACTAGCCCTGAGTCTTGCCAATCTTCGTTAAGTTCTGCAATTAAGTAGTTGTTTTCATCTTTTAGCTGCTCACTTAAATGCTTTACTTGCTCAAGTGCCTCTTGCAGTGCATTTTGTGTTTGCTGTTGCAGTGATATGTCGCGAAATATCGCTACAGCACCAATTAACTCATCATTTTGATAAACCGGTGTTGAGGTGTATTCTACTGCAAATGAGCTACCGTCTTTACGCCAAAAAACTTCATTTTTAACTTCACGACGCTTTCCGTCAAACATGGTGCAGTAAATTTGGCATTCATCAGCGGGATAAGGTGTGCCATCAGCATGAGTATGGTGATGATATTGATGTATTTTTTTACCTAATAGTTCCTCAGCGCACCAGCCTGTCATGCGCTCAGCGGCAGGATTAACAAACACCGCATTACCCGACAGGTCAAAACCGTATATGCCCTCACCTACTGCGTTTAGCAATAATTTAGGATCGTTTAAAAATTGTTTTATCATAAATGCACCTCGCGAAATATCGCGAGCATTATGGCAATTTTATACATTAAGTGCACTCATTACTTAAAATGCACTTACGTGTAAATTAAAACGCTATAAATAGTGCTGAAATAGCGTTTTTACATCTATTTTTGCACCTAGCCTTGCGGCTATTAAGTAAAGCCCTGCAAGTTTTCGGTGAATAAATAGCGCATCAACGGGCGGTGTATGCCATTGCTGAGATTGCCCACTAAGAGCAAGCCCTGCATTTTTAATTTTGAGCGCTAGTTCGCTATTTTTAAAATCAAATTCCCCCTCTGCTCTCAGTGGCTCGCACGCCATTAAGAATAAATCAATGACGTTGTTTTTATATTCATCAACTAAGTCATTTTTAAAATAACCAATGTGTGAAGCCGCTCTAAGTACACCTTCTCTGTTGTTTTCACTACCCGCTTTAAATAAAGCTAAATAAGCGCGGCTAAGCTCGGTTGATATTTCTCGCGTTGCACCAAAATCAAACAAAACAATTTTTTGTGTATCAAGCTGATAATGAAAGTTGGCAAAGTTAGGGTCTGTTTGAATGAGTTTAAATTCAAACATCTCTTTAAAAAACAAATCAATTAGCTGTGCTGCAACAAAGCTTTTCTGTTTATTAGGTAGCTCTGTAATACTCTCAATTGGCTCAGCCTTTATATATTCCATCGTAAGTACTTGCTGCGTACTATGCTCTGGATATACGTTAGGTACTTTAAAATGGGGATTAGTTGCTAATGCATTTTTATAACGTGTTAAATAATCAGCCTCCAGCTTATAATCAGCTTCGGCCAATAACTGAGCTTTGGCTTCACTAATAAGCGGTTTAATATTAAGATCTTTTGGCAATAATCGAGAAAGCGTTAATAACGAAATAACATTGTCGACATCGCTCACAACACTTTTTGCAATACCAGGATATTGAATTTTAACAGCCAGTTGCTCACCATTCTCCTTATAAGCTAAATGTACTTGCCCAATAGAAGCCGCAGCAAAAGGTCTTAATTCAATATGAGAAAAACGCGCTAGCCAGTCATCCCCCCATTGCTCTTTTAATACCTCTACAAGTTGCTTATGAGGCATTGGGTTGGCATCTGAGCGTAGCAAAGCAAGTAATTGAGCTAATTCAGGACTGAGCAAGTCACCGGCATCCATTGAGAGTAATTGCCCTAGCTTCATTGCAGCACCACGTAAATGTGAGAGCTGTGTAGCTAGTTTTTCAATATTTTTAGGTTGTAGTAATAAACTTTTGTTATCCCAACCTTTGCCCGTTAGTGCGCTCTTAGCACCATCAACTAGCATGTTGGTTGCAACACCTGTTGCTAGTGAGCCTAATTTTGCAAAGCGAGAAAGTCGAGAGGTGGGAACAGTTCGAGGAGCCGCCATAATATTAAAACCTTATTAGCCTGAGAGTCAGGCTAATAAGTACGTATATTTTAAGTAGGTCGATCTACTTATAAACTAGGTACTAGCTTAATTGCGCCTTCAACAATTTGTATATCAAGCGGTAGCTTGCTTAATAAAACCATTTTAGGATCGTCCATATTTAATGTATAAACAGGATTTACTGCTAAAAAGGCATTAATTACTTCCATTGCTTGGCTATCAAGTGCGCCTAAATTACCGCTAAAACCACCGGCATCTACACTCGAATCAAGTAACTTAATATTACGTAAAAACACCGCATTTTTCTCACTGTCGTAAAATGGGCTGCCTTCAATTTGAAGCTGTAAACGTACTGGGTATTTTAACGCAAAAGCGTTAATTTCTGCGCTTGTGTCAGCACCAAGTACAACCACATCACGATTTTCTGGACCAATGTTTACGCTCAAATCATTTACATCAAACTGAACTGGTAAGCCCATTAAGCTCACTTTTTCACTTAGTTTTGGTAATTGCTTACTAAGTACAGACTCAACCTCTGAGTTAGTAAATGAATATACTGATATGCCTTGCGTGGTATTACAAGCAGTTAAAAATAACGCTGCAATAATAACTAAAATTCTCATGAGAACCCTTTTATTTATAATGAAGTAATGATGCTTATAAAAAAGCCGCTATTAAAGCGGCTTATTAAAATACTAACCAGTATATATTAAGCTGCAAGTATCGCTTTAAGTCGCATTAGTGTGTCAGGTTCAACTGAACCACCACTGAGCGCTAGTAACTGTTTTAAATAATAGTTTAAATCAGCATGTTCGCCACGATGTTTGTCATCTAGCATGGCTACTTGTTCTGCCATTCTAAGTGACTTATCAGTTGAGCTTACGTTCGCTAGTATTTCCATGCGCGTAATAAGCTGTTCAGTATTTAATGTTGTTTTAAGCGGTGCTTGGTACTGACTTGGTAACGCTTCATTGTTCTCAAGTGCTGTAATTAGTGCATCTAAATTAGCTTGCTCTGATTTGCTTGTAAGCAATGCAAGTTTATCGTCAATGGCCGCTAGTAGCTTAGTCACTTTTGGCGCTAACGATCTAAATTGCGTGTACCCTTTCACTTTTGTTTCTAGGTCGTGTAGCTGCGCTCTTTGATTTACATCGCTAAGTGCTGCTTCAAGCTCAGCAAGTTCTGCAACGGCTTGTTTATCTGACTCATTTTGATCAAGTTTTTGCTGCTCAAATTCACTACTGCGCTTAGTAAATGTTTCATCGTTAAATTGACGAAATTTTTGCCATAACGCATTTTCAGCTTTCAAGCCTGCAAAACCAATGGTTTGCCATTGTTGCTGCATTTGCTTCAACTCTTGGCATGCAGCGGCTAAATCATCACTGTGTGACAGCTGCTCTGCTTTTTCTACTAACTCATTTTTAAGTGCAGCATTACTTTTATGAAATGCATTTAATAAAGCCAGTACTTGCTGTTGCTCATTTTTATAACGATCGTTTAATGTACGGTATGTTTTAGGATCAACTTTACCTACACTGCGCCACGCTTTGTTTAAACGATTGTATTGGCTTTCATATTGCTTCCAATCAAAATCATCCTCAGCAGTAGGCTGTAAATGAAGTGCATGCATATCGCTAATAATACTTTCGCGTTGTGCTTTAGATGCTTCGCGTTGTACTTCTTGCTCTGCGAAGTAACTACGACAAGGTGCAAATAACAGCTCGATTTTTTCATCAAACTGAGTGCCTTGTTGCTTCTCTTCGTCTGTATCTAAACGACCTAACTCATTCCAACGTTTACGTAGTGCTTTTACCTGCTCAGCACGTTGTTGTGGGTCAGTACACTCTTCACTTACTAATGCGCTTACTTCTTCTAATAAAGCTTCACGCTTTGGTGCAGCAGCGTATTTTTGCCAATCTTTAGCGTCTGCAAGTTGCGCTTCAAGCTCTGCTTTTATGTTTACAAGCGGCTGTTGGTATTGTTCAGTAAGGGTATTAAATAACTCTTCAAACCCTTTAAATACGCCAAAAGCAACATTAAAACGACCTTCTTCAATTAGGCGTTTAACATCACGTGCTTTGCGTTTTGCTTGGCTTTGATTTTTTTCAAGCGGCTTAACGAGTTCATTCATTGGTGCTAAAAATTGCTTTTTATGCGTGTTTAGCTGTGTTTTAAACGTACTTTGCAGTGCGCCATCTAATATATTTAAATGATTACGCGCTGCTTTAAAGCCATTGTTAAACTCAGTTAAAGTAACATCGTACTGCGCTAAGTCTTCTGCTGGTTTAATTTCACACAATGCTGTAAAAGCGAGCTTGTACTCTTTAATGGCAGCGGTTAGCTCAGGTAGCTTAGCAACTTGAGTAAATAACTTTTCTAACTTACTTACAGCAAGTTTTGATTGCGTGTTATTAGCAAGCTCTGTTTCGCTAATAGCGTGCTTAGCTTGCGCTACTTTTGCATCAAGCCAATCTTGTTGAATTTGCTCTGGCGTTTCAAGACCAAGTTGTAAGGCATTTTCAATTTCTTCGCTTAACGCTTCAAGCGTTGCAAGTGCTAGTAATTGGCGCTGTTGTTGCGCTAATTGTTGCTGCTCTTTATCGTGTATCGCTTTTAGCTGCTCAATGTGTGCATCTAACTTAGTGGTAATCGAAGTATATTTTTCATCAAGCAACTTAACACGGTCATCACTTAACCATTTAAGCTCAAGTGCTTGCCACTGAGCCATTAGCTCGCCCGCTTGTGGATTAACAACACCAAAGTCTGTTTTTTCACGCAAAGCATTTAACTTCGCTAAAATAATACGTGTTGCACCCTCTACTTCAAGTGGCTTTTCTATTGCTAGACGTTCATTTTCAATATGCGTTTCAAGTGCTGTTTTTGCGCCACCCTTTGCATGTTTTACTAATGGCTTAATTAATTGATGAGTAATAACAAGTTCAACTAATTGACTTTGTAGCTCTTCGCTACCTTCTTTAAATGCTTTTTCTACTAGTTTTGGATTTGCTAAACGTTTTAATAATTTAACGCGTACTTGCAGCTCTTTTTCTGCAAACGCTAACTTTTCTAGTGTTTTTACTGGCGCAAAGCGCTCAATATATTCATTTTTAATTTGCGGTGTTAGTGCACTTTCGCTATTTAAAACAGCATTTGATATTTGCAGCTCTGCTATATCTTTTAATGCCTGATCTTGTTTATACGCTTTCCACCAAAGTGGTAAATCGTTTACTTTTTGTAGTGCTTTGCGGCGTATTTCAGCTGAGCTATCTTCAAGTGCTAACGTGTTTAATATGGTTGCATCACGTTCAATGTCTAATTTTTCGATAGCATCAAGACGTACTTGTTGCTTAGGGTGTTTCCACTTCGGTGTAAAAAGGTGCTTAAAGATCATGTTCACTAAACCTAGCTATTTCGTTGTCTGATTTGAATTCTTTTTGTAGTTGAGCTTTTGTCTTTTGGATCATTTCACCATTAGCACCAATCGTAAATTGCTCATTAGATTGAGCCACCTTTGCTTGATACAACATAACCAACTGCACTGTTTGTTGCTTTTGCTCATCTGATAAAACGGTGCCGTCTGGCCATTTGCCAGTAGAAGCACCGTATTGTAAGCGTTCGAATAATTCGGGAGTAATATTTTGTACAAGATTGTCGATATTCATGTCATTTTTTCTTTTTTAGAGTCACTAAAATAATACGGTTTATAATATACCAAATACAACCTACGCCAATTGCGGCAGTATAAGCATACCACTGAAGCGTTTCTTCTTGCGGTTGTAAAAAGTACAAACAGAAAAAACCACCTAAAAATAAGATAAGCGCCAAAAAGGAGTGATTTAGAAACATCTGCTTTTTTTTAATTCGCTGTTCGCGTTGAAGCTGTAAAACTTGCTCGTCGTTTAGCTCTGCAATGTTACTTTCACAATGCGGACATTGTTTATGTTTATCTGAAATTGATTTTGCACATTTTGGGCAACGAATAATCGCCATACTTCTCTCCATACTACGCATAAAAAAAGCGCCTTTCGGCGCCTTTATTGTACTTGTTTTATTTCTCGTTGTCTTTTTTGAATTTAAACCAATAAGTGATTTAGAAACGATAAACATCCAAGTTACTCACTAAGTTTAATTACTCAGCGTCTTTTGACTGTTTTGCTAGGCGTTTTTCCCAAAAAGTGGCATTTTTAATGCCTAATTTAACTGGGTCAAATATGATTTTTCCGCCCTTTTTCTTCTGTTCTTCATAATCACTTAAACATAATAAAGCAGGCTTAGCTACGAAGAAAATAGCTAAAATACCTAATATGTTAATCCAAGCCATTAAGCCAACGCCAATATCACCAATAGTCCAAATATAACCTGAATTGTTGACCATGCCGTATGCAACCATAAACATAATCACAAATTTCACGATAACAAGCGGAATACTGCCTTTAAAATAACGATTTAAGTAAGCAATATTAGTTTCTGCAATAAAGTAATAAGCAAGTATTGTAGTAAAGGCAAAGAAGAATAATGCAATACCCACAAATGCTTGTCCAAAACTGCCAAATACACTAAATAAAGCCATTTGAGTAAAGGCTGCTGAGCCTACTTCAGTGGCTGCATCAACATTTTGTACAATAAACTGTCCTGCTGGTAACTCACCCACAACATTGTATTGCTGCGTTATTAAAATCATCAACGCTGTTGCTGTACACACAAAAATAGTATCAACATAAACAGAAAAGGCTTGTACTAACCCCTGTTGAGCAGGATGATCTACTTCTGCAGCAGCTGCTGCATGAGGCCCAGTACCTTGGCCTGCTTCATTAGAATATATACCACGTTTGACGCCCCAACCAATAGCAGCACCAAAACCGGCCTGCGCAGTAAATGCATCACTAATAATTAAATAAAATATATCGCCCACTTTATCTAAGTTTATAAATACAACGATTAGTGCTAATACTATGTAACCAAGCGCCATAAATGGCACTACAATTTGCGTAAAATTCGCAATACGCTTTATACCGCCAAAAATAATAAATGCTAAAACAATAAGGATAATTGCCAATGCGACTAACTTAAAGCTGCCTACGTCACCAAAGCTAGTAGTGACCATATTTCCATCGCCAAATACTTGGGTAAACGCATTACCTACCGCATTTGCTTGTACGCCGGGCAGAAAAACACCACAGGCAATAATTGCCGAAACAGCAAATAACACAGCTAGCCATTTTTGCCCTAAACAACGGTCAAAATAATATGCTGGGCCACCACGATATTGCCCGTTTTCTTCTGTTTTATAAATTTGGCCTAAAGTAGATTCTGCGTATGCGGTACTTGCTCCTAGAAAAGCAACAACCCACATCCAAAAAATAGCACCTGGCCCACCAAAACCGATAGCTGCTGCAACACCTGCGATATTACCTACACCTACTCGTCCAGATAACGATACTGCAAGGGCTTGAAAAGATGAGATACCTTTATCTGACGTGTTAGGACTAAATAATAGTTTACACATTTCTTTAAAATGTCTAACTTGAGCAAATCGAGTTAACACTGAATAAAACAAGCCTGCGCCTAGGCATAAATAGATGAGTGCATTACTCCAAACAACATCATTAACAGCGCTTACAAAAGCTTCCATGGATATCCTCTATAGTTATATTTATTATTTTTAATTACGAGACTCAGCTTTAGCTACTACGCAACATAAGTTTCACGAAATAAGGTTTTACCTTTCCCGTCCCGACTCATTATTTAATTAATCTTAACTTAAGTACCCCAACCTTGTTAACACTTAATTTTCAAAATATCTAATTACGTAGCTATTGTAATGCACCACGTCAGTTGTATTTAAATGAAAGTAGATTGATTTGTACCGATACGGTGATGATACGCGGCGAAGAAACGTTAAAAACGTTTTGGAATGAAGTTGCTATATGATTATTATTTTTTGTAAAAGGGGGTTTACTAAAAGTAAAAAGGGCATCAAAACTATTGATACCCTTCAAATAAACGTTTTATCTTAAATTATCAACAACATTAACAATAGCCGCTAATGTATCTTGACCAAACTGATATGAACGACGGTCAGACCAGCCGTAATCTGGATCTGGTAAATCGTTGTTATCTTTAAATGGCATTTCAATTGTGTACGTTAATGCTTTAAATTCTTCAGCTGTAGCTGATGAGCCTACTGTAAGGTTAGCTTGGCCGGGCTCATCTTTTGGATAGCCATGTTCATCTTGAAACTCTGGAGTAATAGTTAAAAGCGCTGCTTTAAAGCTATCTTCTAGGCCTTTAAGGCGTGCATCGTAACTTGGAATACCTTCACTGCCTGCAACAAAGTTATACGGGATAGCTTCATCACCGTGTATATCAAGGTGCATATCTAGGCCAGCTTCACGCATTTTATTAAGTACTAGGTAAACTTCAGGGCTATTTTCCATGCTTGGTGTTTGCCATTCACGATTTAAGTTAACACCTTTAGCATTAGTACGCAGATGTCCGCGTGCGCTGCCGTCAGGGTTCATATTTGGTACAACGTAAAATACTGCTTTAGATAATAGTGCAGCTGCATGTGGGTCTTCGTCATCAAGTAATTTGTGCAATAGCCCTTCTACATACCACTGCGCCATTGTTTCACCTGGATGTTGACGTGCTGTGATCCAGATGTTTTTCTTATCTTCACTTGGCTCACCAATTTTAAGCACACTCATATCGCGGCCATCTAGTGTTTCACCGAGCGTTATTAGTTGGCAAGCGCCTTGGCTTTGTGCCCAAGACAATAAATCTAAATGACGGTCGTAACTGTATGGTGCAAAGTAAGCAAAATATACGCTGCCGCACTCTGGTTCAATTTCAAAGCTTAATGTGCCATTTTCATAGTTTGATGGTACACGAAACCATGTTTGACGGTCATATGATGCAACGGCTTGATACCCTTCCCAACCATCTGGGTAAGCTGATTTATCAAGCTCATTAATATTTAACTTATGCAATTGGTAAGGTGTTGTTTCAAGACGAAAGTGAAACCACTGATAAAATTCAGACTGGTGATCTTTATTAATTTCTAATTGAATATTTAAAGGATCGGTGGCTTCAATAACTTTGATATTACCACTGTCGAAATTGCTGCTGATTTTCATGAAAAAACCTTTAGGTTGAATAAGTTTATCTGCTTATTAATTCACAGAACTGACATTATTTTGTAAATAGTAAAACGAATGTGCATTTTCTTAATTAAAGCCTATCACAAGGCATACGCTTTAAAAATAATACACGACCAAAAAAGCCAGCAACATGCTGGCTTTTAAGTCACTGCAAATAAATTAGCGAGGTAAGCTTGGGAATGACACTTCGGCCATATCGCGCATACAACGAACTACTTGGCAGCTGTAACCAAACTCATTGTCGTACCATACATATAAAACAATACGGTTATCTTCAACAATCGTTGCTTGTGAATCAACAACACCTGCGTAACGGCTACCTACTAAATCGGTAGAAACAATTTCCGTTGATGCTGTGTAATCAATTTGGTCACGTAAGTCTGAATGAAGTGCAGTATCGCGTAAAAATGCGTTTAGCTCTTCAACTGATGTGCTTGTTGCTAAGTTAAGGTTCAAAATAGCTAGCGACACATTAGGTGTAGGTACGCGGATTGCGTTACCTGTTAATTTGCCTTCAAGCTCTGGTAATGCTTTTGAAACCGCTTTTGCAGCCCCTGTCTCAGTAATTACCATGTTAAGTGCTGCGGCACGGCCACGGCGCTCTGCTTTGTGGTAGTTATCAATAAGGTTTTGATCGTTCGTGTACGAGTGTACAGTTTCAACATGGCCATTATTAATACCAAACTTATCGTTTAGTGCTTTAAGCGTTGGTGTAATTGCATTGGTTGTACAGCTTGCTGCACAAACAATTTTATCTTCGGGTAAAATATCTTTGTTATTAACACCATATACGATGTTTTTGATATTACCTTTTGCAGGAGCTGTTAATAATACTTTTGCAGCGCCCTTACACTCTAGATGCTGGCCAAGGCCCGCTTCGTCTTTCCAAATACCGGTGTTATCAACAATTAATGCATTGTCGATACCGTATTGAGTGTAATCAATTTCGCTAGGAGAGTTGGCGTAAATAACCTGAATGTAGCTACCGTTGGCTTTAATTGCGTTACGTTCTTTATCAATAGTGATTGAGCCATTGAATGGACCGTGAATTGAATCACGACGCAGTAAGCTTGCACGCTTTTCAAGATCACCATCTTTACCGCCACGCACAACAATAGCGCGCAAACGTAAATCTGAATATGGACCTGATTTTTCAATTAATAAACGCGCTAGTAAACGACCAATACGACCAAAACCATACAATACAACATCGCGTGGTTCTTTCGCTGGTAAGTCAGCTATTTCTGCAAGTTCATCTTTTACAAATTCTTCTACTGAGCGGCCTTTTGCAGCTTCAGTGAACAAATAACTATATGCAAGCTTACCAATATCAATACGTGCAGAGTTTAATTCCATTTTGCTGATAGCTTCTAAAAATGGGAAGCTTTCACGCAAACGTAATTTAGTGCCTTCAAACTGAGCAACGGTTTTGTGAGATTTGATAATATCTATAGTACTGGCATTTACGAGAGGACGGCCATATACAGCGATTTCAATACCACGATTACGGTAAAGTTTACCAATGATTGGTTGCATGCTTTCTGCGTAATCTTGGCGCTCTTGCCAACTATTTGTGTATTCTAACTCGTGAGATGAGGTCATTTTATTTACCTAAGTTTATCATTTTGAACGGATAGCCTTTAAAAATGCACTATATTTTGAGAGTAATGCACTTCAGGCTGGGCTATTCTAATTTAATCTGAAGTTATTCTCTACTGTTAGGCGTTAAATGATTGCGTTAGAATAACAAGGTAGATATTCATTTGGGGTTAAGGGATGCTTAAAAAAGCAAGTGTACTATTGGGTTTGCTAACGTTGACAGGGTGTGAAGAGCCCTTGACACTCGCACAAGTGTGCAAAGAAACACCTGGCTTTTGTAGCGACTTAAACAAAGACAGTCACTGCAAGGATGAGCGTTCTGATGTAATTATCAAACGTTACATAGAATACAAAGACCCTACTGATGAAAATAAATACCAATTACTCAAAGACTTTGAATCCTATAACCAATGTATAACTGTGGCTGCCAAAATTGAACATATTAAGTTAAAAGCTAAAAAAACGTCACGTATTGACGGTCAATTAACGAGCATTAAAGAAATGACTCGGTTATACCAAGATACCCAAAATACGAACCATCCAGGTTTGCTCTACTACCAATGGTCACGAAATAATAACCAAAACGCACTGACTAAATTATTGGCGATAGAAAATGACAAAAGTGTAACTCAAAGTGCCAAAATGCAATTTTTTTTAGCATCGTACTATATTAAGTTCGACGATGAAAAAACCATCGATTTGCTTTATAAAACTCTAGAGCTCAATAAAAAAGACAACGTACCGAATCCTGAAGTGTATACATCACTTATTAGTCTTTTTTATAAACATGATAAATTTAAGCATGCATATATATTTTCTAAAGTAGCGCAAATGTCGGGGATTGAAAATATTGACGTGTTTGAAATTGAGCAGCAATTAATAACGAATGGTAAAAGCTTAGACAGCCTAGATGTACTTGCAGAGCAAACATTTCAGCAAATAATGGCAGGTGATTTTGTATCTCCTCGAGAGTTTTAATTTATAATCGCAAAAATAACCTAATACCAATCTGCTTATATATGGGGTCTATTTAACGTTAAGGAAATTACGCTAGAACTAGGCAAAAATTTTTGTATCTAGTTGTTCTAAATAAAACATTTTTAACGACGTTATAGTGCAATTTAATTCGTTAAATTGATCAAAGATTTATGCAGGTTGGTATAATTTAATAACTAGGTTATTCAGGCAAATAAAAAGGCAGCTTACGCTGCCTTTTTTTATTTTGCTTTGCTTGTGCCCACTTCTACGCGGGTTTTAAGCTTTTGACCTGGTCGAAAAGTCACCACGCGACGTGCCGAAATAGGAATATCTTCGCCTGTTTTCGGGTTGCGGCCTGGTCTTTCTTTTTTGTCTCGAAGATCAAAGTTACCAAATCCAGAGAGCTTAACCTGCTCGCCTTTTTCTAGCGCTGAGCGGATTTCTTCAAAAAACGCTTCAACTAAATCTTTGGCATCTTTTTTATTGATCCCGAGCTTTTCAAATAGGTGTTCAGCTATGTCGGCTTTAGTAAGCGCCATATCTAGTCCCTCAACGATGCATTAAACTGTTCGGCCAATTCGGCCACCACGTTATCAACTACTAGATTGATATCTTTCTCTTCGAGTGTTCTATCAACCGCTTGCAGTGTTAGAGCAATCGCCAAACTCTTATAATTTGGCTCAATACCTTTGCCCTTATACACATCGAATAAGTTTAGGTCAACCAATTGATTTCCGCCAACTTTTTCGATCACGCTTAAAATGTCGCCAGATTTAACGCTGTCTGCCACTAAAATCGCGATGTCGCGGCGATTTGAAGGGAATTTAGACACCCCTTCTGCTTGCGGTAAATTTCTTTTTTCTATTGCTGACATTTCAATTTCAAAAACAAAAGTTGCGTTGTTGATATCTAACGACTTTTGAGCTTGAGGATGTAAAGCACCAAAAAAACCAACCTTTTTGCCATCAACATATATTACAGCTGATTGACCAGGGTGAAGTCCATCTGACTGCTCGGCTTTAATTTCAAAGCGAGTAACGTCATTAGTAATTGCAAGTAAGGCTTCAACATCACCCTTTAAATCGTAAAAATCAACGTTACGTTTTTCTTCAACCCAATGTTCACCATTTACAAGACCCGTAATAACGCCGCCAATAACCGGTACTTGGTAAACACCATTTTCTGCACTTTCGTCGCTTATAAATTTAAGACCATGTTCGAATAAACGAATACGAGGCTGTTGGCGATTTTGGTTATACGCTACAGACGCTAATAAACCCGGCATTAAACTTACACGCATCGCTGACATTTCAATTGAAATAGGATGCGGTAATACCATTGCTTTACACTCTGGGTGTAAAATAGCTTGAGCTTTAGGGTCTACAAAACTGTATGTAATTGCTTCTTGGTAACCACGAGTCACTAGCGTATTACGAAATTTGCTAAGCGCAATAGTTGCTTCGTTATGCGTGGTCATTTTAAGTTTTGCCGTTGGTGCAACATTTGGAATACTGTTGTAACCGTAAACACGTGCTACTTCTTCAATTAAATCTTCTTCGATGCGAATATCAAAACGGTAGCTTGGTACGTCCGCACTCCAGCTTTCATTTTCTACTTTAACATCAAGACCTAAACGCGTAAGAATGTCAGTTACTTTAGCATCTTCAATATGATGACCAATAACACGGTCTAAACGCGCACGACGAAGACGTACTTCAGTCACTTTTGGTAGTTTATCAGCCGCTACAGCTTCAACAACTGGACCTGCTTGACCACCTACAATCTCAAGTAGAAGTGCTGTTGCACGTTCCATCGCATCATGTTGTAGAGCAAAATCAACACCGCGTTCATAACGGTGTGAAGCATCAGTGTGTAAACCGTAGCTACGTGCTTGCCCTGCAATTGCTACAGGATTAAAGAACGCGCTTTCAAGTAATATATCAGATGTTTTATCTGTAACACCTGATTGCTCACCACCAAAAATACCCGCTATTGCAAGTGCTTTATTATGATCGGCTATCACAAGTGTTGTCTCGTTTAGTTTAGCGGTATTACCGTCTAGTAAAACAAGTTCTTCACCTGCGTTTGCACTACGAACTTTAATACCACCTTCAATCGCATTTAAATCAAACGCGTGCATTGGGTGACCAAGTTCAAGTAATACATAGTTAGTAACATCAACTACAGGGTCGATTGATCGTACGCCACTACGACGTAGCTTTTCAACCATCCAAAGCGGTGTTTCTGCATCAAGATTAATGCCTTTTATCACACGACCAAGGTAACGAGGACATGCATCTTCGTTAACTAGCTCAATTGATACTTTATCATCAATTGTTGGAGTAACCGCAGGGATATCTAATACATTTACGTCAATACTGTTTAACACACCTACTTCACGTGCAAGGCCTTTAATACCTAAACAGTCGCCACGGTTTGGCGTTAAATCAACATCAATAATATTATCGTCAAGACCTAGGTAATCACGTAAATCAGTGCCAATTGGTGCGTCGCTTGGTAATTCCATAATGCCGTCGCCTTCTTCGCTAATACCTAGCTCAACAAAAGCACATAGCATTCCGTTTGAAGGTTGACCGCGTAGTTTGGCTTTTTTAATCTTAAAGTCACCAGGCAGTACAGCGCCTACAGTTGCAACAGCAACCTTAATACCTAAACGACAATTTGGTGCACCACACACGATATCAAGTAGCTCATCGCCACCTACGTTAATTTTGGTAACACGCAGTTTATCTGCATCAGGGTGTTGTCCACATTCAACAACTTCACCCACAACTACACCATTAAATTTGGCAGCAGCAGGCTCTACACCATCAACTTCTAGACCAGCCATTGAAAGCTGTTCCGAAAGAGCTTGCGTATCAATAGCAGGATTAACCCACTCTCTTAACCACTTTTCACTAAATTTCATTTTATTATTTCACTCTTAACGGAACTGGTTCAGGAATTTTAAGTCATTTTCGAAAAATGCACGCAAATCGTTTACGCCATAGCGCAACATAGTTAAACGCTCTACACCCATGCCAAAAGCAAAGCCGGTGTATTTTTCTGGGTCAATGCCCACAGACTTAAGTACATTTGGATGTACCATGCCGCAGCCTAGTACTTCTAACCACTTACCGTCTTTACCCATAACATCTACTTCAGCCGAAGGTTCTGTAAACGGGAAGAATGAAGGACGGAAACGAATTTCCATATCTTCTTCAAAGAAGTTACGTAAAAAATCATGCAAAATACCCTTAAGCTCAGTAAAGCTAACATCGGTATCAACCATCAAACCTTCAACCTGATGGAACATAGGTGTATGTGTTTGATCGTAGTCGTTACGATATACACGCCCAGGTGAAATAATGCGCAGTGGTGGCTGCTCAGTTTCCATAGTACGAATTTGCACGCCACTTGTTTGTGTACGTAGTACTAATTTAGGATTGAAATAAAAGGTATCGTGGTCAGCACGAGCAGGATGATGCTCAGGAATATTTAGCGCATCAAAGTTATGAAAATCGTCTTCGATTTCTGGACCTGATTTAACTTCAAATCCTAACTCACCAAAAAAGCTTTCTATACGCTCAATAGTGCGCGTAACTGGGTGTAAACCGCCAGCAGGCATAACACGCCCTGGTAGTGTTACATCTATAGTTTCAGCAGCTAGTTTTTCTTCAAGTGCCTTACCTGCTAACAATTCACGCTTTTCGTTAATAGCAGCTTGTACATCTTGTTTAGCTTGGTTTATAACTTGGCCCGCTTCTTTACGTTCTTCAGGTGCTATTTTACCTAACGTTTTAAGTAAGCTAGTAATTTCGCCTTTTTTACCAAGGTAATTAACCCTGATATCTTCTAACTGCGCTATTTCACTGGCACTGGCTACCGCCTCAAGTGCTTGCGCTAATATGTTTTCTAAGTTCATTCGATACCTGATCTTTCACAGAAGGTGATTGCTTAAGAGCGTGTTGGCCTTTCAAGATTGCTTTACAACAGTGTTATTGGTTCTTAAACGAGGCTAAGCACTGCGGTGTAGTTTCCTACATCATCATGCTGTAACGCAAAATAAAGACCAAATACATGCTGCCTGAAGTGCTTTACTGTGGGAGGCTTATTTTTTTGTTGCTCGGATTTTGTATACAAATACTATGCTACAAACCTTGCGACGTGATTAAAAACACTCTTAAGTAAAACAAATTCCAATCAGGAAAGGTAAACACGCTCTGATAATAGCTTATGATAACTGAAAGCAGGGTCTAGATTCTAGACCTACTAGAGCTTTAACGTTGATTTTATAAAAGGAATAGTTAATTTTCGTTGTGCGGCCATCGATGCATGATCTAATTTATCGAGTACATCTAATAAAGCACGCATATCACGACTTAAACGCGTTAATAAAAAGCGTGCACACTCATCACTTAATTCAAGGCCACGCATATGAGCGCGCTTAACAAGTGCTTGGGCTTTATCGTCATCACTCATAGAGCGAATTTGAAAAGTTGTACCCCACGTTAAACGAGATTCTAAGTCGGGCAGCGTAATATTAAGCATACTTGGAAGTAAATCGGCAGTTACTACTAACATTTTACCAGGCTCGTTAAATCGGTTAAAAAAGTTAAATAGTGCTTTTTCCCATGCATCATTGCCTGCAACTAAATGCACGTCATCAATACATAGAACATCAAGTGCTTCTAAACCGTCTAATACCATAGGTCCAAAGTCAATTACTTCGCGCATAGACAGCAGCATATTAGATAGGCCACGCTCTTGTGCTTTAATGCAGGTTGCATACAAAAGGTGAGACTTACCCGAATCACCTAACCCACATAGATAAGTGTACTGAAAAGTTTTTGGTAGCTTCGAGAAGCTATCTTTTAAATGATTAACCTCTAAGGAGTCTTCACCACCAAAGTACGATGCAAATGTTTCGTCATCCGGTAAGGTAACCGGTAATGCCATTTGCATCGGCTCAGACATTATCATTATGGCGTTACCCATTGATACTCTAAGCTATTTTTATCGACAACATGATAAAAAGCGCGCGGATCCTCATAATCTTTAAATGAGGAGTCTAACCCCAGCCCTTTTTTAAGATCGCTTAGATTACCAGTGTGATTTAGTTTAAATTCTACAAATTCTGGTGTTTTACGAACAATTTTAACTTGCGTTACAACGCTTAAGTTCAATAATCTTTGTTTTGCTAATTCAACATCAACAAAACTTTGCGTGCCTTTTAATGTTAGCGTGGCCGCGGCTTGTTCATAATAAGCATTTGGATCAATAGCGTACTCGCTTGCAAGGCCACGTGCTAGGGTATCGATCATTTGGCTCACTATTTGCTGCTTATCACCGGTTAATCTATTTGAATCAAATTGGTCATCATTAGTAAAACGCCAATCTAAAATCCAATTTTCGCTATCTGCTTCTTTATACATTCTTGCTGTAATACTTCGCTCAGCACTGTAGCGTCTAGAGGCCTCTTCTACTGGTTCTGAAAAGTTACCCCATACCTCAGGAATACCTACTAAACGTCTATCTTGTAAATCAAGTAATGGCACAACGACAGGTAGACCACGGCGTCCTGCTTTGTCATAAATTAACTGCTCTAATTGCGGGTAACTTTCTTGTGTTACTAATTCTCTGCGCCAATTGTCTTCAATACCTAACCATATTGCGACTAATGGCCGTTGTACTCCCCACAGAGGTAAATTTAACTCTTTGATTAACGCATTGATCTTTCGAGCTTCAAATTTAACAACGAGTTTCAATTGTCCATTTACTCTCTCGTCATATTCAAACTTGAGCATATAGTCAGAAATATCTTTAGTGCGTTGCTGTGCTAATTTATTTTGATCCGCAGTTTCATCTCCGCTTACTTTCACTAAAACATTGAGCAAAGCTTTACGACTCGCAGCTAATCGAGTGTCTCGTGTTTTGTCATCCACTTTTAAAATATCTTGATATAGATCAGTTACTTCAACTGCCGACACAGAAAAACAAAATAAAATGGATATGGCGCTAATTAATAATCTATACACAGGCTGTTAGTTCTTGGTTTTAAACTGATTTGATCCTAAATCAAAGACAGTAACAAAGCAAAATTAAATTTGTTATCTAAGGAAATGAAAGTAATTAGCTTTTATAGAAAGTAAAAAAGATTAAATATGAATAAGATAGTTGAGTGAGTTGTACGCTATTCACCTACATTTAACTTTACTACACTTTTCAAAACGCGAACCTCTCGGGTTTAGTTAGATCATGAAGGTATTTAATGTAAGTACTTGATGATTTTATGGTATAGATTATTCGTTATTCGCTCGCATTTAACCTTTCTTCAGACGTAAAAAATCGTTAGATACGGGCTCTCTACAATGTGAAGTCGGTGGGCTACGCAGTAGGATGTCGTAGTGCCCACAGCAGTGGAAAGTCACAGTGAAAATGCTATTGTATTCGCCGACTGGGGTATTAAGGGATTTTGCTGTGATTTTAACGGCGGGAGTCGCTTCGCTCGCCCGACCTACGTGATGCGTGTTGATGTGAGTGCGCATTAATTACACGTATTTTACTTTTCTGCAGACGTAAAAAAGCCCGAATCGTTAGATTCGGGCTTTCTACAATTTGAAGCCTGGTAATGTCCTACTTTCACATAGCAAATGCTACACTATCATCGGCGCTGTTTCGTTTC